>CAJQQR010000136.1 GCA_905480545.1 uncultured Pirellulaceae bacterium | reverse complement strand
ACGTCAAAAAGAAATCAAACGTCGTCGTCATCGCCGTCAAAAATTGCAGAAACTTCTGACGCATGCCAAAAAGGCCGGTGCCAACGAAAAACCGATTATTGCTACGAAAATTCGGGCTTTGACCAGCGGTGCTGAAGCACTCATCAAAGAACACAAGCTGGAAGAGAAAGAATAAACTGGTTGTATGGTTTCAGCGATTTGTTGCGAGATCGCGTGACGTCCAACTCATTCCACTTGCTGAAAAGACACATTGGAGAACCGCCTCGGATAGGTTGTGTTCTCCATTTTCGTATAAAGTCCATTTTCGTACATAAAGTGTCCATTCCAAGCCCTCGCTATGCCAGAATTAAATTGCGAGACAAGTCAATTGCGACAAAAGTCAATTATTGAAAATGGCCGACGAGAAAATACCATTGCACTTCAGAAAATTAGCCGATTCCTATGAATCGAAGGACTGGCTCTTCGGAAGCTCGTCCAGTGAATCCAACCCAAACAAATCGAGAAACCTGGGCGAAGTACGGTAAATCGTCTCAGTTTTTTCTCCCTTGACCTTCTTCCGTTCGAATTCGATCAAGCGTCTTCGGACCAGTTGATTCAGAACGGAACTGCACGGCTTCATCCGCTTTTCTTCAATCGCGGTCTTTGAAACGGGCTGCATGTAGGCGATCAGAGACAAAACATCGATAACGGGTTGGGCTAACCTTGCTGCTTTTTCTTCGCGATAAAAAACATTGCGACACGACTCAAATTCTTTCGTGATCGTCATTTGATAACCACCATCGCGCGCCACAATTTCAAATGGCGTTCCATCGGCCGCATAAGATTCGTTCAGCTCCGCAACCAACTCGGAAATATCTTCCTTAGAAACACCTCGCATCAACGCTGCCATTTCCTTCGCTGTGATCGGCTGATTCTCAGAATTGCCGACGAACAACATGGCTTCCAAAATACTTGTTGGATTGACGTCGAAGTACTCTTCCTCGTCATTTTGCTTAGACGGTGTGTCGCGTACCGGTCGTTGATCAAACGGATCCTCGGCAGACATTTTTTCATCGAATTGATCACTCAACTGCTCAAGATCAAAGCCATCGTCGAACGAGCTACTTTCATCAACCTCGGCATCATCCTTGAAAAAATCGGGGATCTCGTCCGAGTTCAATTCGTCTTCACTCGCTCTGTTCACTGAATTCGCATTGGAGTCGCTGTCCAGCGGATCGCCCATTTCTGCTCCTAAATCGCCATATCATTAAAAGCGTCAATCATCTTATGCTCGGATAACCATTTGGCTCACAAATCAGTCGAAAGCTTACCACAAAATGCTTTATCGAAAACGTGCAATTTCCGATGGGGGAAACCTCCAGTGAATCGAAATCAAGAAACAATAAAAGCTCGGTCAAAAACCGAGCCCCGCATGTCCCTTTAGACGCCCTATTTGTTACTAGACGCTCTATTTACCCGCAGCACGTGAAGTTGTTTCCGTTCAGCGAGAGTAGCCCAACGTCTGAATGATACCCAGAAGTTCTTCGTAATCGATGAAGCGTCGGCGGTTCAAAAGCTTGTATTGATCCACAGCACTACCCAATTCTTTCGCGTCATCTGAGAGGCTTTCGTACGACGGACTGAATTGACGTCGTTCGCTGACTGGAGAACTTCCGGACAACGATTTTCTTCGGTCATTAAAACCGGTTTCGTTTGGCGTTACAGTATTGTCAAATGAAGTTGATGGGTTAGTCATTTTGCCATTTCAATCAGGTAGAACATCTCATCGTGAAGAGTAGCATGCAGTTTTGGATGAGCGATCGAATTCATCCAATATTTTTGGATGTTCAACCTTGCTAACTGTTTCAATTGGAAAAACCGGCAAAAGTCGCCCTTGGCCCGGCAAGCCGATTGCCCAATCAAATCCTCACCTTTCAAACCCTGAAAACGATTCCAATGTCGTCTACAGCTCCAATCCGATTCATACTTGCAGAATTCGGCATCGATGCCTTGGAGTTTTCAATAGACGACAAAGGGAGCAATGGCGGCTACAGCGGTGGCAGGATTTGGAAGCTCACTTCCAAATCAGACCCGAACCAAAGCTATTGCTTGAAACAATGGCCCCCAGCTGATGCCAAACAATCCAAACGTCAGCAGAATCAAATATCATTAATTAATCAGTTTCTAAATCATGTAACAGACTCGCAGAATCCATTGTGCATTTTGCCAACTCCTATCCAATCAAAAACCGGCCTTCCCTGGGTGGACAAGGGTGGCCGAATCACGGAATTACAATTATGGATTCCCGGGCGACCCACGTTCTGGGAAGATCCGACTGATGAGAAGTTGATCAATGCGTGTCGGATGCTTGCACGGATTCATCAGGCGGCTGAATCCTACGCCCCCCGTCGCGAACACACGACGAATCTCCCCCCCTTTAGGAAAGTTCAAAACGCAGCGATCAATGACGTCCCTTTAATCGGAACACCACCAGGAATCGATCGCCGAATTGAATTCATCGATGAACTCAATGGGGACTTAAGAAATCGAATTGGGCAAATCGCAAATCGTCCCAATCGACTCGGTTTAATTCCTACAAATCTGTTACAAAATTTTGACAGACTCAATGCAAATCTACGTTCTGAATTGAGTACATTGAGGCAACTTACATTCAAACTCCAATTTTGCATCCGAGACCTATGGCACGACCATCTTTTCTTTCAAGACGAAAAAGTTTCCGGAATTGTCGACTTTGGTGCCCTTGCCATCGACAGTGTTGCAGCCGATCTAAGCCGAATGCTGGGTAGTTTAATTGGAAATGAAACGTCAAAATGGCAAATGGGACTTCAAGAATATTCATCGATTCGAGAACTTTCTGACGCAGAACGGCAACTCATTTCTGTCTACGACCGAAGCACAACAATGCTAGCAGGGATGAATTGGCTGAAATGGATTTTGCTGGAAAACCGAACGTTTGAATCACTTGAGCCGATAAAAGAACGAATACAGCGATTGTTAAATCGGCTCGCCCAATGGTAAATCAGGGATAATCAAGGGTAAATCGAGGATAATCAAGCGAGGCGTAAGGATCTTGCATGGACATCGTCACCGATCAAATGGACATCGTCACCGATAAATATGAAAACAGACATTTATAGAAACCTGAGAACAGAAATGACTTGGCCTTTCAGACACTCGCTCACGCTTTTTGCGTTCGCCATCATTTGCCTTGCGATTTGCCCAGCTCAAACGGGATTTGCACAAGACGATTTTAATTTTGGCAATCAGGACGATCCGCTTTCAGGTCAGTTCGGAAATTTCGGCGTCCAGTCAAAGCAGGCTTCCGCGGAATTCGAGTCAAAGTTCAAGGTGAAAAAAGGCTCTCGAAAGGGTACACTTTCAATCACCGGCATGCCGGATCTTGTCAGTCATAGCCATCTTTATTCCCAAAAGGATTTGGAGAATCAAGAACCCACTCGGTTCAAATTGCTCTCCGAGAATGTTGTTAGCATTACCGGCCCGTTTGTGCCGGATGTGGAGCCTGAAGTTGTTGAAAAGGATGTTGCTGGATCCATTTGGGTCACTGAAGAATTTTCAGGCGATGTGACGTGGACAGCTCCAATTGAATTCAAAGATAACGTTGCGATTGAAGCCGCGAAAATAGAAGTCCAAATCGACGGTCAGGTTTGTAACGAGGGTGGCTGCTTACCCTTTGTCGACCTAATCACAACCGCCAAGTTCGACAGTTATATCGAAAGCGACGGAGGCGTCTACAGAGCGGCTCGACCGTTTAGTGACAAAGTCGAATGGTCGGCCAAAGCAACTCCAGCCGTAGTCAAACCGGGCGATATCGTGACCATTGAGTTCACCGCCAAATCGGACGAAGACTGGCACATATACGGCATGAGCGAGCCAGCTAATCCGACACGTATCGTTTTTCGCAGATTCGGAAATCTGATCGTCGGCGAGACCATTGCTTCGACCGAACCGGAAGAAAAAACAATCGGCGAAACGGTTCAACTGCACCATGAAGGAACCGTGACTTTCACAACCGAGCTCACCGTCCCGGAAGATACAGAACCGGGCGATGTGACCATTGATGGACGGTTAGGCTATCAAACCTGCAATGCTGAAGGGGTTTGTCTTCAGCCCACAGGAGCGGATTTTAACGTTTTGATATCGGTTGCAGACCAAGCCAACGACCAAACGGCCTCGATTTCTATCACCAAATCGAAATTGAATTACGAGGCGATTGTCGAGTTGTACGACAAGTTAAAAACAAAAACTGCAACAGCCCCCAAAAAAGAACCGTTTGTTTTCGTTGAATTCCTTCGGAACTGTGGCATCGCATTTTTAGCCGGTTTGATCCTAAACGTAATGCCATGTGTTCTGCCGGTCATCGGTTTGAAAATGATGTCTTTCGTGGAACAATCGGGCGAGGACCGCAAACAAGTCTTTGCGTTAAACATTGCTTTTTCGCTCGGCCTGATGACCGTTTTCTGGGGGCTCGCATTCTTCGTTGTGTTCCTCGGCGGAAACTGGGGAGATTTGCTGAACGAGGGTCTTAGTGGAGCAATCATACTTTCCGCCGTCGTTTTCGCGTTTGGCTTAAGCCTGATTGGCGTCTGGGAAATCCCAATCCCAGGATTTGCAAGTTCAAACAAAGCAAACAAACTCGCTGAAAAAGAAGGCCTAAGCGGTGCCTTCCTGAAAGGAATCCTAACCACCGTATTGGCCACGCCGTGTGTAGGGCCGCTATTAGTTCCGGCGATGGCATGGGCCATCACGCAGTCCACGTTCGTCGCATTTTCGATCTTCACCGTGATTGGCATCGGGATGGCGTTTCCATTTTTGATGGTGGCTGTGGTTCCCTCTTCCATCAAATTCCTGCCGAAACCGGGTGCCTGGATGGAAACATTCAAACAAGTCATGGGATTTGTCATGCTTGCTACCGTGATCTTTCTGCTGAACACTTTTTCCCAAGAGGGTAAGCAAACGCTTTGGTTGATGGCTGTTCTTTCGATGTTGCTGTCGATTGGGGTCGGATGTTGGTGGATCGGAAGAACCTCAATAGCGGCAGAAACCTCGGAAAAAATAAAAGCGTATGTGATCGGCGGGATCATCATAGCGGGTGGTACCTATCTAGGATTTACTCAACTTGGGCCATCCACACACCATCTTGAATGGCAACCGTTCACGATGGCCAGGCTCAATGCCCTCAGAGAGAAAGGACAACCGGTGTTCATAGACTTCACCGGCCCTGGATGAGCGAACTGCATTGTTAACGAGGCAGTTGCCTTCAACGTCAAAAACACAAAGCAGTATTTCGAAGAGAACAAAATCGTCGCACTCCGAGCTGATAAAGGTGATCTTCAATTGAAGAAACAGATTGAGGACCTCTTTGAAAAATTAGGTCACACGACCAAAACCATTCCCTACTGTGCGTTTTTCCCGCCAGCGAGATCAGAAGCCGAACCGGTCGGCTACTCGGGACTAATCACTTCGAACGGAGTGATCGATCAGTTCAAGGAAATATTAAGCGAACAAAAATCAGAAGCCATCGTGATGAACAAATAATTTTTCAGCAAATGAACTGAGGTTCTTTCTTTCACACAAAAGCCATCGAAAACGATGGCTTTTCTAATACATGAACAAACAAACGCCCCGTCTAAGGGCCTGCAGGAGGTTTCATTCATTGGCCAAGATTCATTAAGAAAGTAGCCAGCCATGAGCTGGACCGTCCCAGTCCATCCGCTCGATAGAGAGGACCAACAACACGCAAAACGTGATTTTGCCGTATTGGAGATTTGATCTAATGAACATTGCTGAACAAATACGAGCCCAGGGCTTTTAAAGAAATCAGGTTTTCATTTCTTGAGATGAATGAAAACACTCACAATTGTTTCAAGTATTTGGAGCAGAGGTGAAACCAAGATGAAAAACAAAAGAAAAAGATTTGAGCCTAAAATTTAGCAACATCATCTAAATGCTCAGGTAGCGTTTGGCCAATTCGGCTGATCGATCGATAAAACGGTTAGAAAATTCCCCAGCAATTCCCGACTACGACCACACACTGTATCGGTTTTGGTTTCAAATATAATGGGCGTTGGTTTGCTCTAGCCCAGCGTAGACATCAAGTTTAACCGCAAGACAACGTTTAACATGGAGATTAGACAATGCAAACGGCAACGGGAACGACTTACATCCACAATGGACGAGTCATCGACGGTACAGGATCTCCTGGTATCGACGATGCGGGCGTCCTGATCGAATCGGGGAAGATTCAATATGTCGGCCCCGCATCCGGGGCGCCCAATGTGGCAAAAACGGCGGAGAGAATTGACGCCAGAGGCGGCTCGATCCTGCCAGGATTGGTGGAGGCCCATTTTCATGCGACGTATTTTAACATCTTGGAATTGGAAGATCTGGATATCAAATATCCGGTCGAATATGTAAGCATCCTTAGCGCCGTAAACGCCAAACTTGCAATCGAATGTGGCTATACCGCTGCGCGGAGTGGGGGCTGCTTATTCAATGTTGATTCTTGGTTAAAACAAGCCATCGAAAACGACTTGGTGGTCGGTCCGCGGCTATCGACTTCCGGCAGAGAAATATGCAGCGCCGGCGGGTTGATGGATTGGAATCCAGAGTTCCGAAAGATCGGAATGGAGGGACTCGTGTTTATCATCAATGGTGTTGAGGACGCTCGACGAGCGGTGCGGGCTCTTGTCAAAGATGGGATCGAATGGGTGAAAACCTATCCCACCGGTGATGCTGCTTCACCCGATGTAAACGACCACCATACGCTTTGCATGACTTTTGAGGAAATGGATGCCGTCGTCCAAACAGCCCACAATCACAAATTAAAAGTCACTGGACATTGCCGCGCAACGGAGGGCATCAAGAACGCACTTCGAGCTGGATACGATTCAATTGAGCACGGGACCTTCATCGATGATGAAGGACTCGAATTATTGCTCGAACGAGATGTGCCCTGTATTCCAGCACTTTACTTTGAAAAGGCCAGTGTGTTGCGGGGCACCGAATTTGGGTTGCCGCAAAATGTGATTGACGGACATCAGGAGACGCTGGACGGCGGAATCGAGTCGGCTCTGCGTATCCTTCGAGCGGGCGGGCGAATCGGGCTGGGCGGTGATTACGGGTTTGGCTGGAATCCCCATGGTGACTACGCGCGTGAGATCAGTTTCTTTGTCAACGAAGTTGGCTTTACGCCATTGGAAGCGATTATGTGCGCGACGAAGACCGGTGCCGAAATCATGGGACGTGAGGATGAAATTGGGACCCTCGAATCCGGAAAACTGGCCGACGTTCTAGTGGTCGACGGCGACGTCATTCAAGACGTCACTGTGCTTGAGGATCGCAGCCGTTTCATTGCCGTAATGCAAGGCGGGATCATAAAGTCGGGTCAAATGACCCAGACGGATCACACCTGGACGAATGCAACCAAAATGGGTTAGCAACAAACGATAAAGATTCGACTCCAAGAACCAAAAGGCTGTTCAAGCTGATGACATTCAAAACAAACCGGAGGGTTGAATTTAGCTCACCGCCCGCTTTTCCGGCTTGCAGAGCTTCTTTCTAGAATCCGCGAATTGGCCGCATTTCTTGCAAATGCTGCACAATTCACAGGATTTTTCACCCAGCAATTTCTTAGCTTCCTTGCGAAGTTTCTTTGATTTGCAAAGTGTTTTTGCCATCGGTCATCTCAAAGCAATCAATCTGAAGTCGGGTACATCTCCGACTCCAGATTAACCGATGATTTTGATTCCGCAATCAGATTCGACTACGAATTATTTCGACCACGCGGCTTTGATTCGTAGCTGGTCTTCTTAAAAGGTTTTTTGAAGGGTCGTTTTCCAGATCCACCACCATTACTTCCGCCTCCTTGATACCCACCACCGCCATAACCACCACGAGATGCCGGACGAGGAGAATCCTTGGATTCAGAGCTTTGCATTTGGGCGATATTTAGTGGCCGACCTTTGACAACCACTTTTTTCAAATGCTCGATCGCGTCACCGCCCATACTTTGCGGAAGATCAATCGAGGTAAATCGGTCGAATATCTTGATCTTACCAATTTCACTGTTGTCAATTCCTGCTTCATTGGCAATTGCACCAACGATGTTTCCAACTTGAACACCATGCTGACGACCAACATCCAATCGATACGTTGTCGTCTTTCCGCTAAACGTCCTGGCGTTTTTGCGTTCCTGTCGTTCTTCACTGGTCCGAAACGTGTCGTTACGCCCGCGACTGTTCCGGCCACGATCATTTCGGCCACGATCATTTCTAGCCCCGTTGTCGCGTCGTCCTTCCGAAAACCCAGACAATTTCAATTCATCGTTTTGGAAAAGCGGCTTACCGGCGTTGGCAATGATTCCGAGTGCCGCAGCAATTTTTTCTACCGGCACGTCTGTGTCGGTTTGATACTGCTCGATCAACGAAACAAACTTACTCAGGTCCTTATGCCCAAGAGCTTTGGTAATCATCTCATGGAACCGGCTTACGCGCTGCTTGTTGATGTCACGATTGGACGGTAACTCCATCGCGTCGATCTTTTTGCGAGTCGCTTTTTCCAGTTGAGTCAAAACATATCGTTCGCGCGGATGCAAAAACAGAATCGCATTCCCTTCACGCCCTGCTCTACCGGTACGCCCGATACGATGCACATACGCTTCGTCATCATGCGGCAAGTCGTAGTTGATCACATGACTGATCCGCTGAACATCAAGCCCGCGAGCGGCAACATCGGTTGCGATAATGATATCTATTTTGCCATTCTTCAAGCTTTCGATAATCTTTTCGCGTTGTTTTTGCGGTACATCACCATTCAAAGCAGCAGTCTTGAAACCATGATTTGCAAGTTCATTTGCCAATGGCTCGGTCGTGCTCCGCATCTTGACAAACACAATCGCACCATCGACAGGCTCGGCTTCCATAATGCGGACCAATGCGGCCTTCTTCTGATGTGGCGAAGCAACAATATATCGCTGAATGATCGTTTCGGCGGTTGTTGTCTTTTTCTGAATCGTCACTTCAACAGGATCTTTTAGATGCGTCTGAGCAATCTCTCGAATCTTGGGCGGCATCGTCGCAGAGAACAGAGCCATTTGACGTTCTTCCGGCATCGCCTCGAGAACAGCATCGACATCCTCTGCAAAACCCATTCGCAACATTTCGTCCGCTTCATCCAGGACTAACGCATCGAGTTTTCCAAGTTGTAAAGTTTTCCTTCGCATGTGATCCAACACTCGCCCAGGCGTTCCTACGATAACCTGAGCACCACGCTGCAATTTGTTGATTTGAACCTGGTAATCCTGACCACCGTAAATCGCAGCCACACGCAATCCACCAATGCATGAAGCGTATTTCTCAAAGGACTCAGCAACCTGAATTGCAAGCTCACGGGTTGGTGCAAGCACGAGGACTTGCGGCCGTTTTTGCTTCGTGTCAATTCGGTCGAGAATCGGCAAAGCAAACGCAGCAGTCTTGCCTGTTCCAGTTTGAGCTTGTCCGAGAACATCCCGGCCAGCGAGCAACGAAGGTATGGTCTGTGCCTGAATCGGAGTCGGAGTTTTGTATCCTGATTTATCCAATGCAGCGACCAGCTTTTTGCTCAAACCTAAGTTTGCAAATTGATTTTCTTCAACAGTTTCTTCATCAACGACGGGAAAATCGTTGTCTGCGATCGCGATCAAAGCGTCAATCTCAGAGACCTCCGCGACGACAGGCGTCGATTCCGTTTGCGGCTGCACCTCGACCTTTTTCTCCGATTCAGGTTTGGCCTTGTTTTTTTTGGTGGTGGAGACCTTGATGACCTCCAGGTGCGATAAGCCGTCTTTTTTTGCCTCTTCGGATTCAATTCCCAGAGCTGGCATCATCTCTGACGGCACGCTCCCACTACTGATCGAGGAGTCGGATGATTCCAGATTGGCCGATTCGGTTTCAACGGGTTCAGAGGCAGCCAGTTCTGGCTCGACCAACTCCGTTTTCGGCTCGACCATTTCTGATTTCGGCTCGACCAACTCTGATTTCGGCTCGACCAACTCTGATTTATCAACAGGAGTTGGATCGGGAGAATGCTTCACGACGATTTTTTCTGGCGTTATGTCCTCAGTTTCATCCGAGGCGAATAAGTCGTCCAAATCTACTTCCGGCTCAAAATTTTCGGCGTGAGAATCTTCCTGTCCAATTGGCGAAGCCGAATCAAAAGAGATCTCGGCGGCAACTTCGGCCGTTTGCTCAACTGCTTTTTCTGCCAACTCTTCGTCCAGCGGTTCGGGAACTTCTTTTGCAACCCGATCGGCTGTTCCATGACTGTTTAAAGACTCCGGCACGTCAACTGATGGTAGATTTCCGACGTTTTCTGATTCGCAAACATCAACATCACTTTTTTCAGAAACATCATTCCCAAAATAGCTATCCAACGATTGGGATGGCTCGAGACTATTGAGCATTGAAAGATCGATCACGGAATTTCCGTCAAGCGTACTCGCTTCAAAAACCAGTGGATTCACATCGGGCAATGTTCCGCCAGAAACAACTTGAGCGGCTTCTTCAGAATTGACCTCGGTAGAATTCGATGGATCAAAAGATTGAGATTGTGACATGGATTTCTTTTTTAAAAACGCTTGTCCGATGAGGCGGTCGCCACAAGAGACGTAACTTGGAATTGGGAATCGAATTCCAATAGATAGAGATCCCGATTTAACAAAAAGTTCGCTGCGAATTTGGCTCGCGCTCGAATCTTTTCAGGATCTGCCTAAATACCACCAAGAGCAACCATTGAAGGTAATTCGCTGCTTGGGGAACCGCTTCGATGGCGGTTTTTCACACTCATAGGAATTCTGAAGCTGATCGGATACTACGACCGAAAGACCGAGTCTACCGACAGATGCCCTAATTTACGAGAGATAAAATCGGAAAACGGATGAATTCGCGCGAGATCAAAGGTTTATCGGCTCGCAATTCCGAATTGGCAAGATATCTCGACTAGCACTGCGGTACGGGTCCGCCCTCTACCTAGTCACTATGCTAGGCATCTCCACCGTGACGGTCGTCCGGCCGCCGGATGCTCGATTATTTTACTGAACGTCGAAAATAGACTTTTAATTCGCCTTTGTTGTCCGACAATTCCGTGAATCCATCTTTGCATCGCAGAAAAAGGTGGCCATCCGTTTCGGCAATAAAGCTACCGTCCTGCCCCAACTCAATGACCCTCGAAAGCTTGTAATCGTCAAAGATGACACCAACCAGTTTCCCGGTCCCAGCGTCATCTCCACTTCCATTGAATGGAGTTCCCGTTTCCGAAGTTTGCCATTGACCTTTGCAGACAAACTCATATTTCTTACCAGAATTCAGTTTCAGCCTCGCACTTTGCCAACCTCGATTCGCTTGAATGGTTGCAAGATGATTACGGCCGACCGGCAAAGGCTTAGGTTTGGAACTCCAGTCCCAAGCACACAAATCGACCCGGTAACCATTGCCAAAGTTCTTCACAAACTGGTCATATTCAAAAGAAATTTCATTCGCGACATCGCCGTAAACCGATTCAAACGAAGCACCGCCCCCGGACATCATGTTGACACCCAATGCTTTGAATCGCGAATTGTAATTCGGATTATTCGCCAACAAATGACAAAGCGCCCATCTCCATGCATACGCCTGCCAAGAGTCGCCAGTAATTTGTCCAGTGGCGACGATATCTAGCATTCGCTTGGGCTTGGCTTTCGCAAGGTACCGAATCACGGCTGGATTGATGTCGACTTTCAGTGTCTTATCCTTCCAATATTGCCCCATCTCGGCCATTCCCTCTGAATACCAGGTCGGACCCGTGCTTCCGAAAGTCAAATGGCAAAAAGCATGGACGGCTTCATGCTGAACAACGCCGTGATCATCGCACGAATAAACAACAGCAGTTCGCCTGCGACCAAGTGATTTGGAAATCGTCACACCCGCAGGCTCTTTTATTTTTGCAACGCCGGTTGGGTCTAACGAATACTCCCTCCATTGGCTCAAATCACGAACAACGTAACATTCAATCACACCTCCCAAACCCTTACCGTAATAGCCGGAGATTAAGCCAACCATTCGTTCGAGTTTATCCAACAGAATCTTCGCCGAACGATCGGATACATCTGTATGGATCAGAAAGTGAGCAGACCGAACATCACGCGGCTTCGAAGGTTGATCAGAGTACTTTAGATAATTACTCGGAGCGAACGGATCTGATTTCACTATTGATCGCGGTATCTGTTTTTTCTTGTCTTCGTTCGGTTTCAACAACTTGATTTCTACGGATTCAATCACAGAATCTTCGGTGCTCAAATCGGCAGCAACAAGACTTACCACTTCGTCACCCGCTTTGACTCGATCGAGACGCATGTCGTCAACCCTGATCGCTGCGTCTTCACCCAGTTTGATACGCAGTTTTCCGCCCGATCGAGTAAACGGCTGTTTAGGCAAAACCAAACTCAGCGATGTGCCCCGTAACGATTCAACTTTTGCAACGACATCACACTCGACAAAATCACGTGAATTTTCGGGCTCCCGAGCCGCAGTAATGGCAAGCCTCGCCTCCGGATCTTTCACCAGCTGCAGTTCAGTAATCGCTTCTTTGGATTTACCCGGTTTCGACAAAAGCGCTTTGAATGAAACAAGTTGATTCGGCTGAAGGTTTTCAACCGGGATTCTTCCGCTGACTTTGATGGTCGATTTGAAACGAAGTCGGATACCACCCTTGCTCAACAGAATGAATCCATCACCTGGTTTCTCATATTGAAAAACCTCATCCCCCTTGTCAGTCACGATGGTTAATTTATCGCCAACAACCGACGCAACCTTACCCACCACGCTTCTTTTGCGGAGAATATTGACCTGCGCTTCGCAGCATAAATGACTTAGCATTCCGATGCAAACAGCGGCAAAACAACAAACGCGTGTACCCATCATCAACGTTTCCAAAAGAAGAGTTATTCGGCTAACTTACTTCAGGATATCAATTTTGCCAACTCATTGGATCGACGCTGCCGGTAGTATTTCAGACCAGGAATAAAGAAGCAAAGCGCAGCAACTACACCAAAAATAAAGTGGCCGTAGTTGGGAAATGCAGCCATGACCAGCGAGGTCGCGAACAATGCGCAGGCTTGGATGTAAAACGTCCCCGATAGAATTCCGCCTTTGATTAAAAACGCACTTCCTGCAATCAGTCCGAGACAGGGCGAAAGTTCAAGTGGCCCCAGTCCCAAAAGCATCTCAATCGGAAACAGTCCGGCGACACAAATCATGCTGCTGCCCCAGACATGAGCAATCTGCCGCTCGACAAACGTGACCGGCCCCATTCGCCGACGAAGGTACCAGAACACCACAGCCCAAGTCCCCAGCCCAGCAATCCACAAGATCGGATACTCGTAAATACCTTCGACCTCGGCCAATTGTAGAATGTTTGTCGCAAAACTGGCGGTCAACAAAACAAGACTGTGCCACATCCACAACAAGCCCCAATTCTCGAGGACATGTGCGTTGTGAGTTTCGCGAAACATGCGGGCCAACAAATGCGAAACCCTGCCACTTCGTGCAGAAATCGGTTCGTCTTTGAGAAACGCATTCAGATCCGCAGCCAAATCATATCCGGTTTCGTAACGTAGTTCCGGCGGTTTCTGCAAACAACGGAGCGTGATCATCTCAAGATCGTGATCGGTGTTTCGATTCAGAATCCTGGGCGGTATCGGATCTTGCTCCATCACCATTAAAAGCGTGTCCATAGGCGATGAGGCTTGGAACGGCGGGCGTCCGGTAAGCATATGATAAAGAATCGAACCCAAGCTATAAATGTCGCTCGTTGGTCCAATCTCAATCCGAGATCCAGCCGCCTGTTCTGGCGACATGTAGGACGGCGTCCCGATTACGGCCCCCGTTAGCGTCATGTTGTTGAGCGAAATTGACCGATTTGAAGTCACCTGTTTCGCCAATCCAAAGTCCGTGATTTTGGCATCGCCATTTTCCGCGATCAAAATGTTCGAGGGTTTCAAATCCCGATGCAAAACCCCCTGCTCATGTGCATAGGCGATCGCTCGAGAAATTTGCAATAGTATCTTCGTTGCCCTGCGAGGAGAAAGCGGTCCATTGGCAAGCTCTTGAAGTAACGTCTTCCCTGCGATGTATTCCATGCAAAAAAACATTTTGCCGTCATGTTGACCAACTTCATACACTGGAACAATGGATTTGTGCTGGAGTTTGGCCGCCGCATGAGCCTCCGCCATGAACCGCTGCCGGTCGCCGGGCGATGCCAATTCACCCTGCAAGATCATCTTCATTGCAACGATTCGGTTCAGTCGCAAATGCCGAGCCTTAAAGACGACCCCCATACCGCCGCGACCGATTTCCTCGATTAGTTCAAATTCGCCAAATTGATGGGGACATTCAATTAAGTTGTCTGCTTCGGGATCTTGGTTTCCCCAACTCTTAGATTCGTCAGATGTTTCTTTCCCCGCGGTCTCGGTTACAACGATGGCGGCGAAAAGCTGACGCAACTCGACGGAAATTCCGGGGTTGAATCGACAATATTCATTAATGTCGACGTGCTCGCCGCGACCTTGACGGTCCGTAATTTCCGACACGACCGAGGCCAACAACTCTTCCTCTTCGCTAAATGATTCATTCTCAATCAAATGCATATCATTCACAGCAAAAACGTTCGATTAAGGATCTTATGGAGCGTGGAAGTTGTCACATTGGGCGTGAGAACGACTGTCATCGTGAGTTCACCTACTGGTCATAAAAATTGGCAGCAAGACCATCATCACCCTCGCCAACCAACCTCTCCTTCAAGCGCCGAATCGCTCGAAGGTACCGCATGCTCGCCGCTGGTTCGGTTAAATGAAGGGCTTCAGCAACCTCTTGATTCGATAGCTGCTCGTACAATCGCATCACGATAATCTCTGCATCACGCTCGTCTAACTTCGCGATGGATGCTTCGACCTGTTTCGCAATCTCTTTCTGCGTCGCCGCCGCCGCCGGTGTTAATCGAGAATCGCGTAACTGGTTAGCAAGCAAGATTGAGCTCTTGTCACCACCCGAAGGAGTCGCCAACGGTTGCTCACGGTCGATGCTCCTTTTCGCCGAAACGCGGTGCCGGCGATGGGTGTCAATGATTCGGTCTCTCGCGATGTGTCGCAACCAAAGATGAAATGACATTTTCGGTTGCTCAAGATAAGTCGCCAAACGACGATTTGCCTCAATCAATACATCCTGCACAACATCACTGACATCGACTCGCCGCATCAATTTTTGATCCATACGCAATCGCACCATCCGGCGGAGTGCGCTTCGATGACGCTCCATCAGTTGATTGATTGCATCTGTGTCTCCGTCAGCGGCATTGTGCAGTAACTCTTGAGTCTGGTCGGATTCAGGCCACATGGCGATTTTGTGCTTTCCTATCGGACGAATGATCTATACATACATTTACGCTGAATCTATCGAAATGGATGCTTCGACATCATAAAACCGTGGTTTTCCCAGAGTTTCAGGGGGTTTTGCTCTTAAAATCAGCAAAATAACAAAAAAATTTTGATTTGATGTCACGCAATCTGAGGTCAAGAACCGCCGAAAACACGTTATTCCCCCAACCCAAACTCAACCCTCCACAAATCAACTTGCCGAGGCAAACAAACGTTAATGGCGTTGCGTGCCGGTAGCCGTCTGCCTCAGACGAACCACTTCGACCGAACCACTTCGACCCGATGCCCCACTCAAATGCAAAAAAGGAAAGACAACCGATCAAACGGTCGTCGCGACCTCTTCTTCTCGAGTGATCTCAAATCCCAAATCCTCGATCATTCGGTAGTCAGATTCTGGGGGCTGGCCTTTGGTTGTGAGATAATCCCCCACGAACATTGAATTGGCTGCATAGAGCCCTAACGGCTGGAGACTTCGCAAATGAATTTCACGCCCTCCAGAAATCCGAATTTCACTTTTGGGATTCACAAACCGGAACATTGCCAAAACCTTTAGACAAAAGTTCGGTGTGAGGTAACTGATATTCTGCAAAGGCGTTCCCTCAATCGCATTTAAAAAGTTTACAGGAATTGATTCTGCTTTCAGTTCGTTTAATTCAAATGCCATATCGACGATGTCAGAGTTCTTTTCTCCCATGCCCACAATGCCACCTGAGCAGATTTCCATGCCCGCGTTTCGGACGGCGCCTAACGTATCTTTGCGGTCTTCATATGAGTGGGTTGAACAAATCGATTTGTAAAAATCGGCACTGGTGTTCAAGTTATGGTTAACCCGATCGACACCACATTTTTTCAACCGGTCGGCTTGCTCTTGTGAAAGCAATCCTAGACAGGCACAGATCTTGAGATCGTACTTCTCTTTGATCTCGGGTATGATTTCTTCGACCGCTTTCATTTCGCGTTCGTTCGGACCTCGAGCGGAAATGACCATGCAGTACGTTTTCGATTGCCGCTCTGCTGCGACGCGGGCACCATCAAGTAACGATTCGCGGTCAAGGATATTGTATTTTTCCACGGGCGCGTCGGAGACCTTTGACTGTGAACAGTAGCTGCAGTCTTCTGGGCACAAACCACTCTTGGCATTCATCAAGAAGTACAGCTGAACCGTTTTGCCAAAGTATTTCTGCCGAATCTTAAAAGCACCTGCCAAAAGATCCAAAATCTGATCGTCAGGAGTCTTCAATAAACGCTCAGCAGAGGACTTCGACAAGACTTCACCCGCAACCACTCGATCCGCAATTTCAGAAAAACAGATCGCTTCGTCAGCCTGGATTTCGATGACTTTTCCTGCTGCTAAATTGTCTGCAGCTTGCTTTTCTGTTGCGTCGACTGTCGCCATGTGCGTCGTTTCCCAATAAAGTGTTGTTCAACTGTCGTGAATTCCACTGATGTCGAGCTTGAAACCAAAGCTTAATGTCGCAGTTTATTTCGGCGGTTGATGCCGAGTATGACAAAAACATCATTTCGCATCGCAAACTCGGAAATTCTTCCGACCGCGATGCCGCTTCGGGTTCGTTCCCAAACCAGCAGTTCGTCTAGAAAATTGACTCGAGCCGGACGAGTCGAAACATTTCAGACAAAAGATGATAACATGTAGTGTCGGTTTTCGTCGATGACCATTCTGGTCGTTAAATCACGATGCCGGCCGCAATTCACTTTGTTTTATTTCTGATATTCGGCAGGACGTTTTTTCAATCCATGAATCATATTGTTCGAGTCGGACAGTTTGGTCACGTCGGGCGATTCCGCTCACCGATCAAATTGAATTTAGATTTTGGCTGCAAGGTTGTTTGCCGAACCGATCGCGGTTTGGAAATTGGCGAATACCTTGAGTCCTTTGGCAGTTTTGAGGCAGGTGAATCGGACGGTGATTTGCTACGCATCATGACGCAACAAGATGAGTTGCTTGCCCAACGTTTAGAAAAAAACAAGCAATCAGCAATTTTGGATTGCCAAAAAATCATCGAGGAAAGGCGCCTTCCCGTCGTTTTAATGGATGCTGATCAAACATTTGATGGCAAGCACCTATATTTTTACTTTCTGGGCGAGATCACGCCGGAGGTTGAAGCGCTAACCCAAACGCTCGCCGAAACCTATGATTCAAACGTAAAGTTTTCCGAGTTTGCCGAAACTCTTGCCAAGGGCTGTGGCCCTGATTGCGGAACGAAAGATGCCGAAAACGGCTGCGGAACGAGTGGAGGCTGTTCAACCTGCAGCCTAAAGAACGGCTGCAAGTCATAACGGCGGATACATACCAAGCGGATACTCGCGAAGCTGGTGCTCACGCAGCACTCGTTGTTCCCCAAACGTCTTTTCAGTTCACGACGAAGCACGAGCGCGGCGCTGTACGGCTCTGGCGTAGATGGGCTTTACGTTTTCTTTTCCCAACAAATCACCCAATCGATCTCGTAGCTCGGGTTGCAAATCCACCGCAGATTTATGCGACTTGACCTGAACAGTGTTTCCATCGTTCATCATGATCGCAAAAGTAATTTCTTTGGCGCCTGGGTACCCGCGAAGGATCTCGTGAATTTGCCCAAATATTTTTTCATCGTGTTCTTTTTCCAACACGCGAATGGTTAGCCCGGTTGTGTTTCGTTCCTGCATTTGTCCGATGGGGCAAGCATCTTTGACAACAAGATTGGCCTCATCGCCACCACGCTTATCAACGTTGCCACTCAAAATCAAAACCGCATCTGGCTGAAAAACGTGTCCGATTTTTTCAAATTCAGTCGGCCAACAAATACACCGCACCGCTCCCTCGACATCCTCCAGATCAAACATGACATACCGAGTGTTGGCCCCGGGCTCGCGCGCCCGTTTCACGTTCGAAAACTTCAGGGACGACACCATTCCACCAAGCGTAACTTGCGATCGATCTTTCATGTCCGCCAACCCGGCGGAGGTATGCGAACAATGCATTTCCAATGCCGACTTGTATTCCGCCAACGGGTGACTGGTCAAATAAAATCCCAACACCTCTTTTTCGGCCAATGCTTTTTCTCGGTCCATTAAATCCGGAATGTCAGGGATCTCTACCTTCGCAGGCTCTTTTTCTTCTTCGTCCCCAAACCCTCCAAACAGGCTTTTCTGACCACTTAATTTATCGGCAATCGCGGCCGCACCGGCTTGAATCGCCCGATCTAAAACAGAGGCCAATTGTGCTCGATTGAATCCAAACGAATCCATCGCCCCCGCTTTAATCAAGGTTTCCAAGGTCGAACGATTACATTTTGACGACTCGACCCGTTCGCACAAATCGAAGATATCCTTAAAAGAACCGTTTGCTTTTCTTTCCTCAACAAGCACCTCGGCCGCCGCACCACCGCAACCTTTGATTGCCGACAAACCAAAGAAGATCTTGCCACCGCCCACCGAAAAATCGGATTCCGATGTATTAACACACGGCGCCACGACCTCAATATTCATGCGGTCGCAATCTTCCATGTGCTCGACCAAAGCGTCTTTGCGGATGAAGTTACGGTTAGGAATATCGCCTGAAAGCAGCGCCGCCATGAACTCAACCGAGTGATGAGCTTTTAAGTAGGCGGTTTGATAAGCGATCAACGCATAGGCGGTCGAGTGGCTTTTATTGAAACCATAACCAGCGAACTTCAGGATCATATTCCAAAAGTTTTCGGCCTCTTTTTTATCTAGGCCATTGCGAACCGCGCCCTCGATAAACGCTTCGTAGTTCTTCGAGATCAGTTTTTCTTTTTTCTTTGAAATCGCCTTGATACATGTGTACGCACTTGCAAGCGGAATGTCGCCCATACGATTCAAAATTCGCATCACCTGCTCTTGGTAGACCATCACTCCATTGGTCTCTTGCAGAATCTCTTCCAACACCTTGTGGCCGTATTCCGGCGTCGAGCGTTTGTGTTTCACGTCGATGTACTGTTGGACCATTCCTCCCTCAAGTGGTCCTGGACGATAGAGAGCGGCTGTTGCAATGATGTCGTTGAAGTGATCAGGCTTCATCTTTTGCAAAAGGTCACGAATCCCTCCGCTCTCCAACTGAAAAACGCCTTTGGTCTCTCCTCTCTGCAATAACGCGAATGTTTCCTTGTCATCTAAAGGAAATTTGAGCGGATCAATCCGATTGCCAGTCGTCTGCTCGATCATGTTGACCGCCTTGGACAAAACCGTGAGGTTCTTTAGACCCAAGAAGTCCATCTTTAACAGGCCGGCAGCCTCAACGTCATTCATCGACCATTGCGTGATCACGTCTTCCTTGCCGCTGACTCGCCCAAGCGGAACGTATTCGGTCAGCGGTTTGTCACCGATGACCACAGCAGCGGCATGAGTTCCTACGTTGCGGGCCAAGCCCTCAATCTTTTTGGCGAGATCCAAGAGCTCGCGAATTTCAGGATCGTTCTGATAAGTCGTATTGAGCTCTTCACTTTTTTCGATCGCTTTTTCAATCGAAATCCCCAGCTCGTCTGGAACCATGCCCGTGATTTGATTGACGCGTGCCAGCGGTATGCCCAGTGCGCGACCGACGTCTTTGATTGCCGCCCGCGTTGCCAACGTTCCAAACGTTCCGATCTGTGCAACGCTATCTTCACCATACTTTTCTTTTACATATCGAATCACATCGCCGCGACGATCTTTACAAAAGTCGATGTCGATATCCGGCGCTTCCAGACGATTTTCGTCGAGAAATCTTTCGAAAAGCAAGTCGTATTTAATCGGACATACATGACTCATGTAGAGTGCATAGCAAACGATTGCACCGACACCACTTCCACGAGCCGTCGCGGGGATATCTAACTCTCGCGAGTGGCGAACGAAATCCCAAACAATCAAAAAGTAGTTCGGAAAACCCAGCTTACTGATCACCCCCAATTCGCGGTCAAGCCGTTTCATGACAACTTCCGAAAGCACACCGTCCTTGCACATTTCCGGATTGTCTTCGTAACGTTCTTTCAGCCCCGTTATGCAAATCTCACGCAACAAGTCATCGGCAGTCTGCCCGTTGAGTTGGTCATAAACGGGAAAATGACGTTTGGTTAGATCCAAATCGATGTCGACGGTATCCGAAATCTCCTGACTGCGTGCACATGCATCCTCGAGCCCCGGGAAATAGCCGTACATATCTTTTGGAGAGCGAAGGTAAAACTGATCGTTCTCCATCTTCATGCGATTCGTGTCAGTCCGGAATTTCCCCGTATTGATACAAAGCATGACATCTTGGGCTTCGGCATCCCCCTGATCGACGTAATGGCAGTCGCTCGTCGCGACCAATGGAATCCCGACGTCCTTGGCTATTTCAACGGCGCCTTCCAATTGCATTCGCTGAATATCGATCCCGTTGTTCATGATCTCGATGAAGTATCGATTGTCGAAAACATTGTGGAACCAGCCGGCAACGTCCTTCGCTTCTTTGTACGCTTCTTCAGCGCCGTTCCCGCCACGCAGAATCGCTTGACTGAATTCACTAGAGACGCATCCACTTAGACAAATGATGCCTTCGTTATATTCCTCGAGAAGTTGCTTATCGATCCGCGGCTTGAAGTAAAACCCCTCCAAACTTGCCGCAGACGCCATCTTAATCAGGTTCTTGAAACCAGTTTGATTCTGACAAAGCAAAGTCAAATGGTACGCGGAGTCCTTACCCGCACCGCCCCCTTTGGTTCTTCGATCGCCATGAGCAATGTACGCTTCATAGCCAATGATCGGATTGATGTCATTGCTTTTGCATTCACGATAGAATTCAAGGGCCCCATGCAGGTTACCATGATCAGTTAGGGCAAGACCGTTCATGCCGTGATCCTTGGCACGTGCAACGAGCTTTGGAATTGAACTCGCTCCATCAAGCAAGCTGAAATGACTGTGGCAATGAAGATGCACGAAGGGCTGCGACATTTTTCAATCCATCGAAATGAAAAGTGAAAGAAGCCCTCTATCTTATGATGTGCCTGCCTTCGATTCCATCACCGCTTGACTTCTTTTGAAACCGGTCCACAAACCACCAACTTGTTTCATTCCCAGTCAAACGACAGCCTGCGTCATGAAACACCGCGAACTGCATGCTATTTCAGGTGAATACGTGCACCCATTTTTTTCAATTCGTCTAATTGAGTGGTCTTCGCCACCTCGCTCAGTTTACAACCCTTTAGATGCAAATTCCAAAACGGCGAAAACCGGGTTTCACCAGCGGC
>CAJQQR010000135.1 GCA_905480545.1 uncultured Pirellulaceae bacterium | reverse complement strand
CTGAAGAATGGGAGTCAGAATCGGTGCAGCATTCAAAGCAGAGGCACTCAGTACAAAGGGCAAACCAACTGCCAGAAAAAAAAGAATCCAACTTTGAATCGTGTTTATCATGACTTTCCCTCAATTATTTTCTTAAACGATTTCATATTGAAACGAGTGGTTTGAATTCTCACAAGCAGTTTCGATTTGCTTTCAAGTTTCAGTCGTCTCTTCATTGATGACTTTGCCACTTTCGAAGTTTTTACAACGCCAACACCTGACGACTCAATCGTTGAAAGTGGCTTTTTTGATTTTGCCAAATCCGATTTCATTTGCTCGCTGTACGAGCGATCCACACTCGCAATCTCGCCGGGCCACTTGGCCGAAAAACAGGTAAACAATGAAACCGAAACAACCAACAGCAACATGCTTGCCGTAACATATTTTCCGTAACGAAAAACAGCTGATGAAAATCTTTGCCCAACCAATTCCGCGTTTCTGTTTTTCAATTCTACGTTTGCCGGACCCGCTAAATCTGGCCGCTCCAATTCTGGCCCCGCCAACACGATCTCCACCGCCACCGACAAAGCACCCGACAAAGCCCCAACGTCCCGTTTGCTTTGTAATTCGGTGTCCAGTGCCACGGCTACAAAATCGAATTCTGATTTAATTCCGGCAAACGGTGCGGCGCTTCCAACTGCTTCTTCAATCTCACGCAACTCATCAAGATATCGCCTCGCTTCAATCGAATCTTCTAGCAACAATTTCGCTATAGAGACCCGATCAGCCTCCAGCTCATTCGAAGAGTAAAGCAAAATCAAATTCCGGTTTTCATCGCTCAACGACTCGGGATCAAAAACGTGATTCATAAATTCACCCCCGTCTCAATTCCTACACTTTTCATCTTCAACGCAAGATTTTTCTTTGCCTTGTGCATTCTCGACAAAATCGTATTAATCGACTGGTTACAAATCGCTGCTATTTCTTTAAAAGTCAATTGATCGTGGATCCGAAACCATACGACTTGCCGCTGCAATTCGGGTAACTGTTCCACTAAATCCAAAACAATTTTGCCTTGTTCGGTTTGATCACTGGTCATCAGCGGCCGTGCTTCAATTTGCGTTTCTTCGATTGATTGTAATTTTCGATTCGATTTTGTTTTCTGAAAATTGAGCATTTGCCGGTAAGCGATTCGAAAAACCCACGCCCTAAACGTTGATTTAAATTCAAACTGCTGAATCTTACGAACAGCCAAAATGAAAGTTTCCTGAGCGATATCCGAAGCGTCATTGTGATCCACAAATTGGCTTAAAAATCGCATCACGGGTCTCTGCATTGGACAAAGTAATTGTTGAAACGCATCACGATCGCCGGCTTGAGCTCTCGCGAGTAACGATTCATGTTCGTGCAATTTGTTACTTTCAACTGGTCTTCTGAGACACTAACAATACTCAGTGTCGTTTTATTTTCGGGAAATGAAAAAAATTTGAAATTTGGGCGAGAAAACTATTTCACAAGTCCTCTCTTCTAAAACAGAATCCTTCGATCTGGGTCATTCCTCATCCCGGACCGGCCGGAAAAAACTCAACGGCGACTGAATAATCCAAATGGGGCTCCCTTAAGTTGCTCTCAGTATTCTGGAAACTCCTTTTACTACGATGAGCGATTCGCAGTTCCCTCAATTGCAAAACCAGACCCATTGATCCATTGGTTTAACACCCGCCCAATCGACTCGAATCAGAAGTTGACTAAACCCTACTATTGGCGGGATCACAGCCGAGTTCACTTTGCATCAGCTGAATCATTTTTTTGCTTCGCCTTTGGATGCCGCCTCGAGTTGGGCTAGTTTAGGGTCAGCTTTTCGTTCGTACCGATTGATTGCATTGCGTGCATCGATGACAGCTTTGTTTCGAGCCTTGAATCGGGGATCGTTGTTGAGAGATTTCCGGATAGCGTTACGTTTTTCGACAGCTGCCGCAACACTTCCAAAAGCCTCGGGGAAGCGAGCTTCAAGGCCTGCTTGCCGCTTGGCAGTCTCGGCCACCAATGCGGCCAGTTGCCTGTCACCGGCGGCTTCCAGTTGGGCGCGGACCTGACCGAGTTCGGAGGCGAATCTGTTCTTGGTGATTCCATCTTTTTTGAAACCCACGAGTTCAGGGCTGGTGGATAGCACGTAATCATCTTCTGCACGACTTGCCCGGTGGACCGCGGTTTCCATAGGCTTGAAATCGGGGTCGGTGGCTTTGATTTTCTGCTTCTTTTTCGCGATGAGTTTGCCGAATTGTTTGTGAGTGATAAATGCGTCTGCAAAATCGGCGTGAAGAGCAGCCTCAAGGCTGTCATGTTTGGCCACCAGGTCACGGTAAACTTTGTCATTCAAAGTTAGGCGTGATTTTAGATTCATATATTCGATTTTGTAACGCTCGATGGGATTACGCTTGACCGGAACGCGGTCAGTTTGAGCACGCATCATTTTTTTACGCGTCTCATTCCAATCATCACGTTGACGGACCGATTTCCAGATCCGGACGTTGTCGATCGCGGCGCCGGGAAGATCAAACTGAAAGGCGAAGTACTCGCGAGTGCGGTTGATGATAGGGTGCCGCCCCAGGATAAATTCGGTGTCACTCAAATGGACAATCATTTCGTCGTCCCAATATTCGACCACCAGAGTCTGCCACTGGTCGGGTCGCGATCGTCGGATGCATTCGCCAAGCTGAGCCGGCACATAGCCTGCATCCCGATCAATCGGCGTATTGATCTGAAAGTAATCGTCGTGGATCGAAGTAATGCTGTTGTAGTGCCCTCCACTGCCAGTCACGAGGCGAAGGTCAGTCGTTTGGCCGGCCAGCTTGAAGTCAAACTGAATGATTGCATTGTGAAAGGAAGCGTCTTTGAGGAAGACCCGTTTGGTTAGGGTCGGATCGACATCCGTCCGCAACAATGCCCCGTCACGCAAAGCGAAATCGGCCTTGAATCCCCAGCGGGCCGAGACGGTATTGGGGTTAAAATCGTCAGAGAAAAGGACATCACCGGCGATGCACATTAACGGCTTGGACAGCGAAGGATCCTGTGCAAAAACTGACGCGGAAAGCATTGCGACAAGCAGCAAAGAGAGAATCGCTTGAGAGCCCATTTTTCTGGTTCGCATGGTGATTTAGATTTCCAAAACTTTGAGTGAGTCGTTGGCTTAACAGGCAAATATCACACCGTATCTTCAGGTCCCGTTTGGATATTTGAAAGTCAGATTTTCAATCACACCCGAGAAATAGTTCGGGGTCTCATAATTCCCAACCGGCTGAATCAGATCAGCTCCGATCTGGATTGAGTCCCCCGGTTCGTGCTGGATGATTCCAGCTTTCTCCCTTCCCACAAGCTTGCCATTGACTTTCAAAAACATCTCGCCTTTGGGATTCCAATTCGCCTCAAATTGGGTCGACCCGACGATCGCCGAGTCCGTACGCACCAACTTGCGTTTTTTGTTGACACACGTGGCGAAGCACAGATGCCCTTCGGAAAGATAGACGCTGTAGCCGGCTCGATTACCGCCGTGAGCGAGGATCACTCCTGTCCGAGAATGATCGCGAATCGTGCCTTTAATCTGAAGTGAACGACCTCCAGCCACCTTGGGCGCACGAAACGCCGGGAGGTCCAGCCATGATTTCCCATCGAACTTAAGCAAATCAGCGGCCCGTGTCACACCATGGTTTTCAAATCGTAGCAGTTGATTGCTGGCAAGAATCGCGATCGTCGGTCCTGGAGCAGTGAGGGGAGCCGCTTCATCAAACGCAAAGCCGATTTTGTCAGCCCATGCCGAAATACGACCAGCCATCGCTGTGGCTCGTTCTGGGTAGGTGGAGAGCAGATTGGAGGTCTCCGCTTTGTCAGTTTCAAGATCGAAAAGCTGGGACTCACTACCATCAGGATTGACGAGAAATTTCCAGCGTCCGTCACGCATCGCCATGGTGGGACTCTGATGCACCGATTTGCCACCCTTGAGAATCGCGTGTGGATGCCCGTATTGCCAGAACAAGGGTTTTGACCGACGGGATGGTTCACCGAGCAGAACGTCACCACGATCAACTCCATCGAGGTCGTCCTCAGTCGGCACCCCGACAAAACGACAAATGGTTGGGGAAACATCAATTGCGGCCATTACACTGGTCTTGTCTTCAACGCCTGCAGGAATCGTCCCCGTCCAGCGAGCGATAAAAGGCATTCTGATCCCCCCTTCGAAAAGTGACCATTTCCGACCACGGAACGGACCGGTAAAACCTGCGGGCGGACCTGTTTTGTACTTGTTCGGCCAATCAGTTGGTCCATTATCACTGGTAAACAGAATCAGTGTTTGCTTTCCCAAATTCAATTCATCAATCGTCGCAATGACGCGCCCAATCTGTTTATCCATCTCCTCAAGTACCGCAAGAAAATCCCGAACAAACGGATCGTCTGAGACGGTTTTAAATTTATCCGCACTACCAGGCAAAGGAACATGCGCGTCATGAACGTCATTGGGAAACAGCCGCACATAAAACGGATCATTTTTGTGGCGACGTATGAAATCAATCGTCCGATCTGTCTGAATTCCCATCCGTTCCCAGCGTTTGCACGGAATCACTTTCCCGTGCCCCAAAGCCTTTGCTCTGTCGAACCCCCTCGCGTTGGAAATGATTCGATCACCTAGCCCCTCAAAGGAAACCAGCGACTCGTCGAATCCATAAGCTACCGGCAAGGGTGCGTCGTCGACGTCCCGTCCACCTCCCATATGCCATTTGCCAAAATGCGCAGTTGCGTAGCCCGCAGCCTTTAACTTTTTCGCCGTGGTCGGAGCGGACGCCGCAAGGTAGTTAGCCATATCACGATTCGCATTACCGGCTCGCGTGTTAAGGAACGAATGAATCTTCCATCGCCCCTGATATTGACCGGTTGTCAAAGCGACTCGTGAAGCAGAACAAATCGGCGAGTTGACGTAGAAATTAGTCAACTTAATGCCCTCGGAGGCGAGCTTGTCAATATGCGGAGTTTTGACGAGCGGGTTGCCAAAGCAGCTGGGATCGGCAAAGCCCATATCATCGATAAAGATAACGACCACGTTCGGCTTTTTGATATCCGGATCGTTCGAAAAAACCGATTCAATGTTCGCTGAAAAAGCAATCAGAACAAACAATCCAAAAATCATGATGTTCAACCGACCGTCGATTCGTTTCCGTTTAACCATTTCAACTTATCTTCCCATTTCTTGATTTCGTAAAGTCGAGATAAAAAAAATGTGTGTGCTATTCAGTGATCAGCGAGGGGCTACACCTGAATCCGGATGCTTCACAACGGCCTCCCACGCGATCTTGCGGAACATCTGATCCAAGTTTGGACTTGGAAATTCCGAGCTTCCCCCAAACTTGATCGTTTCACTAATTTCTTCGGGCGACTTTCCATAAAGCGTGGCGTAAAACACGTAGCCTTCATGACGTTCCAACCCAGGCCCCAAGTGTCCCAACTGGTCCTTCCAGAGGGAACGCTTCTTCTTTCCAATCGAGCTATGTATTCCTTCAATTTCAGGCAATTTGCCTTGTACAAAATGCTTTGCTGCCAGCACCATCGCGTCTGAAGTTGGCAGCACAAAAACCTTTCCGGGATATGCTTTTTTTAGCGGAGCAAAAGTTTTCGAAAAGATCGCTCGCTTTTCTTTACCCATTCGATCGAGAACTGCCTCCGTGAAAAACGCCTCGGACTTCGGCCTCTTATCGAGTTGTTCAAGCTGAGGCCAGGCATCCGAAAGGTAAAACTTCATGTCCGGGTTATATTGAAGGCAAAAGTCGATCCAGCACGAATAGTACTCTGGGCGATCGTTGTAGTACGGGCCAAACATCATCGCGTCCCATTGCACGTTGGCGATTGAGGAGAGTAGCTTTGGAAATGGCTTTCCATCGAATTGAAAGATGCCATTTTCCTGCTCCCATTTAAATCGTGCGCTGCCTGTCATGCCTCCACCGACGTGAGTGTAGAGGGCCGGCTCC
Source organism: uncultured Pirellulaceae bacterium (assembly GCA_905480545.1). Taxonomy (GTDB): domain Bacteria; phylum Planctomycetota; class Planctomycetia; order Pirellulales; family Pirellulaceae; genus JABAAE01. The sequence continues at coordinate 2,015 of CAJQQR010000135.1, read as the reverse complement.
ATTCCCGCTCCCTGGCAAATCACAGGAAGCGTTTTGTAACCCGGCATCATGAAACTGTGCCCGATGCCCACCACGCGAAGCCGGCCGTCGTTTGTTTTTGGATAAGAGACAACTGCAGGCTGTTTACCTTTCGTCGCTTTTTCAAAGATCGCCTTGATTTCAGCGGGTGACTTGTAACAGGTCGCGTGATCGGGAAACCGCTCCAAATCCCATCCCGGATTAACCTTGAACTCTCGCTTAATCCCTTTCCTGTTTCGCGATTTCGCTTTCCCTTGACCGGAATACTTTTTACGGAAATTTAATGCTTCGTATCGTGAGAGCGTTCCGTCACGATTGGTGTCAGCCGAAGGGTATTTCTTCAACAAATCTTGGAGCTGCCTTGCATTCAACCCTTCTTGCCCTGAACCTGTGCAACTCAACGAAATTGCAAAAATGAATACCGGAACCAACAAACGCAGATTTGTATTTTTCAACATTCAAGAATGCCTCTCTATAGATAAAGTCGTGTAGGGAGACCAGTTTATCTGGTCACTTCCTCCCGAATGGTCACTTCTTCCCGGAAGTCTCATCAGCCTTTAAAAATTCAAGCAAAACATCTTCACTAATTCCGTGCGTTGCACCGTGACCTTCGTTTTTCATTTTGCAGTGAATGACGTTACCATTGAGGTAGCTAAAGACATCCACTTCTTCGCCCGTTCTGGTTGGCTTGGTCAACTGCTCTCCAACGTAACCGAAATGCTTGGCCCAAACGAACGTCGATTTTTCGGCAGCAACGAATGCCAACTTGCCATCTTTGCCAGGGATCACTTTCGATTCGCCACCCGCGTAAGGTACAAGCCGGTCTCTGACGCCCGAAATATTCATCAAACGCTTGTCTTTTGCAGGGGTCACAGCAACACGATAATTGTTCCTCTCACCCTTGGCCTTGAATCGACCGCCGTCGTACTGAAAAACATTAAGCGGGCTAACGCCGCTGATGTAATTACGAATGTTCGGCAGCCTGCTTTCGATCGCTAATTGATTTACCATCGCCGAGCCATTGGATGCACCCATGATCGTGAAGTTGTTTGAGTCCACGTTGTCGAATTTGGCAAGCTTCAAAACGATTGATTCGATGAACTCAAGATCATCCGCCTTGGAACGCTCGGAGACGATGTTCCAACTTTCTCGATAGCCTTGCGGAAACACCGTAATATACTCACTCACGATTCTCTTTCGGTGTCGCTTAAACCCATTCATGGCCGCCTGTGCATTACCCCCGTTGCCGTGCAAAAAAATGAACACCGGGTGTTTTGGTTGGCTGCGTTGCGATCTTGGAACACTCACATAAAACGGGCGTCTTGCATTTTTCTCCTGCGACCAAGACTGCTTGATCGTATATTTACCACTCTCCAGTCGCGTCTCCCTGCCCTTCCCTTCGGATTTTCCCGACACGCTCACCACGTATTCTGCGTCGTCGAGTGTTGTCACCTGCGTGGCTTGGCCGGGCTCGTGATTCACCGTCATCAACCTGCCATCCAACTCCGGATATACATTTAGATCGTCACGGATATCAGCGCCTGAGTTACGACGTAGGTTTTCATCGCCGACGCGTTGAGCAAACATTGAGCCTGCAAGCAGAATCCAAAAAACACCGTAAATGGCGTAAGTAAGAAGACGATAATCTGAGTTCATCAGCGATCTCATTGGGCAATTGATTTCCATAGCGATGTAGAAATATTTTCAATAACTTCTGTAGTGAAAAACACGATAACACTTGATCCTATCAATTTACATTCGCTCTCCAAAACCGCAAAATCAGAATCTATCGAAATAGATTCGGACCACTGCCTCACCGACTGGCCGCTGTAGAATCCAAACGAAGCCTCACACTTGCCGTCGATTGCGAGGCGTCGAAAACATATCTCCGGTAGTACGGATAGCCCGATGCGATTGGCTTCAGCCCGATCGATGGTTGAGTTTCCGATTGGAGCACGCGTTTTTCTTCAGACCATGGTTCAATGATGATTCTTAGT
>CAJQQR010000134.1 GCA_905480545.1 uncultured Pirellulaceae bacterium | reverse complement strand
TTAATCGGCAACTCTGCCACGTTGATTTGATTCTCACTCGCAATTTCAGCCATATGGATAGCGTAACTGGGAGTACAAAAAACCGTTGTTGCACCGGTCGATCGCATCAGATCGATTCGAGCCAATGTTGTCAGCCCGCCCCCCGGAACGACCAAGGCCTTGCGATGAATTAACGCATCAAAAGCCGACCAGAAACCAATAAACGGGCCAAACGAAAAAGCGAGCAGAACGGTATCCCCCGCTTCGATTTCTGCACCGTCGAGAACATATTGCCACGTTTCGATCCACCATTGCCAATCGTCCGCGGTATCGAGCACGACCATTGGCCGCCCGCTCGTTCCCGATGTCCGGTGAAACCGAATGTAATCAGAGACTGGATAGGTTAGGTTTGCGGCAAAGTCATTTTTCGAACCAGATGAAACGAGCTCGTCTTTAAATGTGTAAGGCAAATTCTGGAGTTCATCTAACGAAGATAATTGCGTTTGAGTTTCCGATAGTTTCTCGGAATAAAACTCGTTCTCCGGCAAAATCTTTTTCAATAGAAAATTCAGTTTCTGCAATTGCAGATCGTTGAGCTGATCGCCATCAAGCGTCCTGATTCGATTTCGTCCTTCGCGATCCATCACCATCTTTTATTTCATTCTCTCAAAGGGACTTCTTGGTAAACGCCAACTCGTTAAACACTGCCCAAACAAAACCATCTTGCCCGCGACATGATTGATGTTGCGGACGGAATACCATCGGTGTCGGTAAATCATACATTAAATCGTGAATCACGAGTGAAACGAACCAATTTACCACTTCATCCTGATTGCCAATTCATCGTCGGCAACCCATTTGAGCTCCGTGTTCCAAACGACTGAGCCCCCCCTGACAGTCCCCCTATCGATTGGCCTGAACAAGAACTCATATCGTTTTGACTGAACGTAGAACGCTAAATCCCCGTACAACCCCGGTCGGATCCATTTCTTCAACGATAATCGCATCCGCTTGGCAGTCGAATCGCAAAATTTTATAATTCGCCCATCGATTCTGATTCCATTTCCAAAGTCACAAAATGAAAATCCACGAATTTCAAGGCAAAGAAATATTTCGCAAAGAAGGCGTAGCGGTTCTCGACGGCATTGTTGCCAAAACGCCGGAACAAGTTGCCGAAGCATTTGAAAAATTAGGAACACCTGTTTGCGTTGTCAAATCGCAAATTCATGCGGGCGGGCGGGGTAAAGGTACCTTTAAGGAAGATCCGAATCAACGTGGCGTTCAAGTTTGCAAATCGTCGGACGAAGCCGTCGCGGCTGCCAAAGCAATGCTTGGCAATACCCTGGTGACATTGCAAACGGGCGAGGAAGGCAAAACCGTCAATCAGATTTACGTCGAGGCAGGCTGCAACATTGAACGGGAGCTTTACCTCGGAATCGTTCTTGACCGCGAGTCCAAGAAACCGGTTTTGATGGTTTCATCAGAAGGTGGCGTTGAAATCGAGGAAGTTGCCGCTGAAACACCGGAAAAGATCTTCAAGGAACATTTCGATCCCGCCGAGGGCCTGCAAAGTTTTCAAGTTAGAAAGCTGTGTAAATTGCTGGGCATTGAAGGAAAGACCGTTCGTAGTGCAGATAAATTCATGAAGAAGCTCTGCGATGTCTACACAAAATATGATTGCAGCATGGCGGAGATTAATCCGCTTGTGATTTCAAGCGAGGGTGAAATGATCGCACTCGATGCCAAAATCAGCTTTGATGAAAATGCTCTCTTCCGCCACAAAGACATCTTGGAATATCGAGACCTTTCGGAAGAGGAAGAATCGGAGGTTAAGGCTGCCGAGGCCGGCCTCAGTTACGTCAAGCTCGATGGTGAAATCGGCTGCTTGGTCAACGGTGCAGGTTTGGCGATGAGCACGATGGACATCATTAAACTGCACGGCGGTGAGCCTGCAAACTTCCTGGACGTGGGCGGCGGAGCAAACGCGGACCAAGTTACCGAGGCATTTCGAATTATTCTTGCCGATCCAAATGTCAAAGCGGTGCTCGTCAACATTTTCGGTGGAATCATGCGTTGCACGACCATTGCCGATGCCTTGATCACGGCTTACAAAAACATCGGGTTCAACGTTCCACTGGTTGTCCGGCTTGAGGGAACCGAGGTCGAAGAGGGCAAAAAAATTCTTGCCGAAAGCGACGTCGATATCGTGACCGCCGATGGGCTAACTGACGCTGCCAAAAAGGTTGTCGCCTCGATTGCTTGAACTCGAAATCGGCACGGCGTCAGCCAATTCGCAAAATAAATCTAGCACCGAATACAAAACTTTTCTTTGAAATAAACAAATGAGCATTCTTGTAAATAAAGACACCAAAGTTATTTGCCAAGGGATTACCGGCAGCTCGGGTGGTTTTCATACTCGCAACTGCATTGAATACGGCACAAAAATCGTCGGGGGTGTGACGCCCGGAAAAGGTGGGCAAACCGCTGAAGGCGTTCCGGTTTTTGACACCTGCATGGAAGCAGTCGAACAAACGGGCGCTGATGCAACGATGATTTTCGTGCCGCCGCCATTTGCTGCAGATTCAATTCTGGAAGCGATCGATGCAGGCATCAAAGTCATCTGTGCGATCACCGAAGGCATCCCTGTTATGGACATGGTGCCAGTTTATGAAAAAGTAAAAGCGAGCGATTCGGTTTTAATCGGTCCAAACTGCCCCGGAGTGATTACGTCTGAAGAATGCAAAATCGGAATCATGCCCGGATACATCCACAAGAAGGGAAAAGTCGGGGTCATGAGCCGCTCGGGGACGCTGACTTACGAAGCGGTTTGGCAAACCACAACCGCAGGTCTTGGGCAAACAACCTGCGTTGGTTTAGGCGGCGATCCGATCGTTGGTTCTTCCTTTATCGATATCCTGCAGATGTTCCAGGATGATGATGATACCGAAGCGATCATCATGATCGGAGAAATTGGCGGCACGGCCGAGGAAGAGGCCGCGGCCTATGTGAAAACCAACATCACTAAACCCGTTGCTGCATTCATTGCAGGACAAACCGCCCCTCCGGGTAAGCGAATGGGTCATGCCGGCGCCATCATCTCCGGCGGAAAAGGTACAGCAGAAGAAAAAGTTGCCGCTCTCAAGAATGCGAATATCGAAGTCGCCGATAGTCCGGCAACGATGGGCGAGGCCGTTCTTCGAGCGATCGCCAATCACAAGTAGCAAACGACAAAGAAATTAATAGCCTCTAAAATGGGAACGTCTTCCGAAAACTCGGAGGACGTTTTTTTGTGACATCATTGGGTCGATGAAAAACCGGGACGAACAAACAATGTCAAAAAACGCTAATGACTCCTTAGGCCGCATCTTATTTCTTCTGCTTTGCGTTTCCGGAAAAGCATTGGGTTTTCAACAAAGCTTAACGCCAAAGGTCTCGTCACCACCGAAAGAGCTTCGTGAGAAATTCAAGCTGGATGACTTTTATCAAAAGCATGTACTGATTGAAGGCTTTCCAATTGTAGGATCGGAAAAAGTCTCGGACGCCGCGATTCGTGAAGCGCATTGGATTGTTGGAAAAATGCTAGACGGTCGAAGCGATATCCTGAAAGCAATGGCGGCCAACAATACCCGCTTGGCCGTGATGGCATTCAATGAATACACCACAGATATCCCGGAACATCGCAAGTTAAAACCTCGAATTTACTGGGATCGACGGGCACGAGGTTTAGGAGCAACACCAAGAGCCCCTGCCGTCAGCTGCGCTGAAGAAAACCTGCTTTGCCACCCCAACGACCCCTACTCCACCGAAAACATCCTCATTCATGAATTTGCACATGCGATTCACCAAATGGGAATGAACACCGTTGATCCCACTTTTGACAAACGCCTACGAGAGTCTTTCGAGCGTGCCAAAGCTCAAGGACTTTGGAAAGACACCTACGCGATGAGCAATCCAATGGAGTATTGGGCCGAGGGAGTTCAAAGTTGGTTCGACAACAATCGCGACAAGGACGAATTGCATAATGGAATCAATACACGTGCGGAACTCAAGGAATACGATCCAACACTCGCTAAACTTTGCAACGAAGTATTTGGTGACAAAGCCTGGAAATACAAGAAGCCGATGAAAAGGTCACCGGAGGATCGAGCCCATCTTCAGAAAATCGACTTCGACTCCCTCCCGCCGTTCAAATGGCGAAAGGAAAAGGTATCAGCCAAGCCCCTGGTGAAATTCGAGACGACTGAAGGAAACTTCGAAATCGAACTCTATGCAGACAAAGCCCCCCAAACAGCCGAAAACTTCTTGCATTATGTGCACGAAGGATTCTACTCAGGCGGAAATTTCTTTCGCACCGTCAAGCGAGACAATCAACCAGAAAACGACATTAAAATTGAAGTGATTCAAGGCTCCGCCAACTCGAAATATCGCAAGCAATTTCGAGGACCGATACCGCTCGAACGAACAAACGCGACGAATATAAGACACAAAGACGGCACGATCTCCATGGGACGCGACAAGCCGAATTCTGCGACCCACAACTTCTTCATTTGCATCGGCGATCAACCTGAGTTGAATTTTGGCGGTCAACGGAACACCGACGGCCAAGGCTTTGCGGCATTTGGAAAAGTGGTCAAAGGCATGGACGTTGTGAAAAAGATTCAAAATTCAAAATCGCAAGGTCAAACCTTGACGCCAAAAATCAAGATACAGCGAGCGATCAGGTTGAACTGAACAACGGCGAAGGCTCGATTTGATTGGTCATGCGTTATTCAATTCAGAATCGTAAGCCAATAATCGAACATTCAAAAGTGGTTTTTCTCGCTGCACCAAAGCCGATTTCAATCCATAGCGCATCGACTGACTTCCATCATATTCAACGTAAGAAACCTTGTCTGGCTCCAACAACTGCCAATTTGGATTGGCCAGCAGTTCCTCGACTTTACTTCGCATGTTTTGCGATTCGTCTACAAAAATTCTTGCCTCGCCCGACGACAAGACAAACACGCCTGACTTCTCAGGCACGTTCATTGAACCGCCAAGCTCAACCGTTGCGAGCTTCTTCTTGCTATCGATCCAATCGCCAAATTGTTGGGTTGCGGTCTGCCTCGCCACTTTCGCTCGCTTTCGAATCGAGATTGCTGCCCGCCGAAAATCAAGCGATGTGGCAGCACCAGATGCCGGCCCATATTCCGCAGACAACCGATCAAACTCTTCGGCAAAATCGGGAGAGCAAAGAATGTCATCCAGAGTCTTCTGATAGTCGATCGATAGCAATCGCCAGGCAACCTCACTGGCAAAACCGAAACCCTCCAAATCGCCTGCGGTAAGATGAATTGGAACCTTTGTTGATTTTGGAAGTGAGCCAGACTTCCTTAATTGCATTAGATAACGATTCCAAATTGCTGCGCTTCCGCCGATCCCCTCCGCAAGACACTGTTTAATAAACTTTTTATTAAGCGTTTTGTCGCAGAGCAAATAGTCAACCGGATACCCTTGCCCAGCAGATTCATACGCTGCAATAACAGCTTTTTCTACCTTTTCATCAAACGGTTTCTGGCGGCGTTTGCCTTTGGAGGTACTGGGGGCGCTCTCGATGGCATCCTCGGGGCCATCGATTGGCGAGTCAATCTCCGTTCGCTCCAAACGCTCATTAATATATTTGACGTACTCTTCGGAGAGTTCAACTCCCATCCAATTTCGCGCCAACTTCTTTGCAACGCACATGGTTGTCCCGCTTCCACCGAACGGATCCAAAACCAGATCCTGCGGCTTACTTGACGCACGAATGATTCGGGCCAGTAATTGCTCGGGCATCTGGCAACCATGAAATCCCTCCCGCTCTTTAAACGTTCCTGCAACTCGCGCGAAAAACCAAGTATCATGATTGGGGCTAAAACTTAGCGGAGCATCTTGCGGACGAATGATCCATGTATTGTCAGGAAGCCGCCCGTTGGGGTTTGCGCGATTGTCCGCATAAACCATTTGCCGCGCCGATTTGATGCGAATCTGGGGATTCAATCTGTTGAACGTAAACTTGGTTTTATTTTTTACAAAATGAAACAGGTGCGTATGCGAACGACTAAATCCGTTGACGCAATTCACACCAAACGTGTAGTACCAGATCACCCAACTGCGACAATGAAATCCCAACTTCTGAGCTTCTACTTTGAGCTCGGCTGCAAACTCATCTCCGATTGCCAGCCAAAACGTTCCATCTGGTTTGAGAGCCTTGTAAACGCCCTTCATCCATTTGCGACACCATGCAACATAATCTTCGGCGCTTTTGGCGTCATCATAAACATCGTATTCATATCCGATGTTGAATGGGGGATCAGCGAAGACAAGATCGACCGACTTCTTTTTCACTTCCTTTAACTGCTCGACACAATCGCCTTGGTAAATTCGATTTTTGGATAACGCCACGTTGCTCGCTTTCATTGATTCGATGAAAGCAGATTTTACTTCCGCGACTTGCTTTCAGCAATCTACCGCCAGGTTAGCAGTAAAAACCAGTAATTATTTCCTCGCTTTCCCCAACCTGAATGACCCGGCTCCCCGTTCTGTCATCGACGATCACTCCGGTGATCGGTACCTTGTCATCGACGGCATGAAAGCCAAGGCAATTGACTGAAGAGACGTGAATTCCAAACGCAATTAAGAACTGCAATCGAAGTAAATGAAAACGAAATAACTTGAGAGCGGCTTCCATTCCCCGCGAGTAAAAAGGGACCGGTCCAAAAATCATTTCGCAAATGATACCTTTTTTCAAACCTCATCTCGCTTGAAAACGACCACATCAGTTTCAGCGAAAAAAGCCCACTAAAGGTCAACGCGCCGACCGCTTTTTGCCGCCTCGTAAACTCCAAGAATGATTTCAACACTGCGGCGCCCTTCATGCCCATCAATCAACGGAGTCGTATCGTTTTCAATTGCGTCGATCGCATCCTTGAATAGTTCTGTGTGTCCGTGATGTCCAATCGCTGCTGGATCTGACGCACCGCCGCCAGACTCGGTTCGATTCGACATTTTTTCCAGTAATGTTTTGTCGTTTTCGGTCGGTTCCGCAAAGTCCCAGACGGTGATATCTTCCTCCTGCAAAGTCGCACTTCCAGCCGAACCGTGAAGCTCGATTTTCTTTAATGATCCGGGAAATGCAGCGGTTGTTGCCTCGATTACACCCAAGGCACCATTTTCAAATTGCAAGGAAGCGGTCGCGACATCCTCAACCTCAATTCGATCATGGGCCAAAGTCGCAGTTTGCGCAACAATCGACTTTACAGGGCCCATAAACCAGTATAACAAGTCAACGCTATGAATCGCTTGATTCATCAGCGCCCCGCCGCCATCCATTTCCCACGTCCCCCGCCACGCACCACTGTCGTAATACTCTTGGGTTCGATACCATTTCACGTACGCATCCCCCATGGTCAACGTACCGAATTTTTCAGCGTCAACTGCGGACTTCATCAACTTTGAAGATTCATGAAATCGGGAAGGAAAGATGGTCGCAAGTTTGACGTTGTTTTTTTCACATGCTGCAATGATCTTGTCACAACGCTCAAGCGTCACTTCTAGTGGCTTCTCAATAATCACATGCTTGCCTGCCTCGGCCGCGGCAACAGCCGGATCCAAATGAGCACCACTGGCCGTACCGATCGTGACCACATGAATATCAGGATTGGCAAGCATTTCCTCCAACGAGTCGTATGCCGCACATCCCGTCTCCTCTGCTAGTTTTTGCGACGAATCGGGGGTGCGATTCCAGCATCCCACCAAAGAAGCATTTTCAATATCGGCGATCGCCTTCGCGTGAAAACGGGAAATCATCCCACAACCGATGATGCCAAATCCAAATGACATTGATCAACTTTCTAAAACAAAAACATGAATACTGGAGGTTCGATAGCAGATTGTCGTATCGGTGTACTAAGTCAACGCGGACTTCAACGCACCGGTAATCTCCGATTCAATTTTTCCGCGGAACGCAATTGCGGCAAATGGTAGGTTTCCGTCGATTTTTGCATTCGAATCATCGACTTTCAAATCGCCACTAATCTTCATTCCCAACGCCTTAAAACCGAAAAACAGGTTTCCGTCGTCGTCCCATTTTTCTTCCATGTCTGAAATCTGAGCGCCATACTTCTCACGGACTTTATCGGAAAACGACCGCAAACGTTCCAACGCGACCTCTTTACCCAAATTATGTTCAAAATTCGCCTTGAAACCTGGCATAATTCACTTTCGAATAATCGTTAACAATTGTAAAAGCAGATTTTAACGTGAACCGTAGGCTTGTGGCAGGCGTGAAATACGATCGAATGCCATACTTGTTGCAGCGAAAAGCAAAACAAACGGCATAGAACGCAGATTTTTGCAACAATCGGGCCATGTCGCGAGTAAGCAAAGTAGAATCAAACGAATCAACGGGAAATACGCTTTTAAAATGAACAAACGTAATGCAATCATCGGCGCGGTTGTTTTGCTGGGATTGATCGGTACCGCCCTCGGCGTTGTGTACATCAAGTTCGTCAATCTCCCACATCCGAAAGAAGCGAGCCACAATCAGTTGATGTATTGGGTTGTGATGCGGGATTTAAAGGATCACAACAATGAAATTCAGTTGGCGTTGGTCGATCGCTTTGCTGCCGAAGCAAAAGTGATTTTTTCCAAAAGCACCTCTGATTCGACACAGCTTTCAAAACAGATGAGTGATTGTCTGCTTTCCAATATCGAGCTTTTAAAACGAGCGTGGTTTGTAAGCCGAATCGACGCTTATTGCAAAATTGAATCGAATGAAGTCAAAGAAGCTTATCTTGACAAGCAGATCAAACTGCTAGATGACTTTGGGAACATCGCGTTTGAGAACGCAAGGGTTCTCTATCCTGAAAAAACCGATGAGAACTTAACCACGATTTCCGATGAGCTTTTTGCCGACATCGATATGTGGCTGAATGAAACGCCGCCGGAAAAAAACGAAATAACATTGCAGGCCGTGCGTGAAGCTACCGTCTTCTGGTTAACGACGCAGGACCTATCGATACAAGCCCCTGAAGCTCGACAGGAATTGGCCAACCGAGTCATCGCGGAATTGGATTCCGGTATGGACCTCAAAACGACGACGTCGATTGTTTCAAATGACCGTGCCCTCAAGCTCAAGCAAAATGCGGTCCTATTGATGGAAGGCTGGTTCCACACGCTTGCCGAACAATTTGATCAGCTTGATAAGAAGGAATACAACAGCTTTGTTGATGCAAAAATTGACTGCGTAAAAAAGTGGGGATTGCTGGAGTTCCTGTCAAACGATTCAATCTCTGAAGAAGCTTCAACAGTCAACGAAACACCAGATAAACCCAAGCCGCAGAATATGCAATCGATGCTCGCTGGCGTCACGAAGTTTAATGCCATGGTTGAAGAATGGGCAAAAAATGCCGATAAAAAAATTGGTCCGAAAATCAAGAAGCTTCATAGCGTTGTCCAACGTCGAATGCTCTTTTCTTTTTTACGATAGTTGATCGAGCAGGACGATTAACAACCGCTACTGATTTTCAAAATCGAAAAAAAACGGGTCGAAATATAGACTTGGCACCGCCATGCGTGGAACGATGTGAAGTTCCCCTTGTCGACTCTTCAGGCGCGCATTACTTGGTCAATTTCATCATAAAGGATGTGAGGGATGGCTCAATCATCACAATCAAAAGTCCTGGAAAGGCATATTTTGAATAACAATATTCTTGTCATCATCTTTTTGACGCTAATGTGCTGCAGAACGATGCAAGCCGATGACAGTTCGTTTTTCGAATTCATGTTAGCGATTCGATTGATAGACGATCCACTGGTTTATGAGGAGCTACGCATTTCAAAGACCCAACGCGAAGAGCTGGCTGAAAAAATTAGGGCCATAAAAAAAACTCATTTGGACTGGAAAGGGGCTTAAGGCGGCAAGGTGTACCAGCGTATGAAGAAAACGTTAAGAAAGCGAATGTACTAGTGGCTGAAGGTGAAAAGGTTGTCCGCGAAGTACTTCTAGGTTTCCAATACGATCGCCTACTGCAAATTGCACGACAAAAGGAGGCTACAATGTCTTTGCCGACAAGCGGTCTTATCGAGCCTGAATTTGCAGACGCCATCGGATTGAAAAGTGCAGACAAAAAAAAGATCAAGGGTCTTGAGGAAGAGCTTGAACTTGAGATCATTAAACTGAACGACAAGTTCAACAGCGACATGAAGAAGCTTTTAGCCGCTCGCAATAAACGACTAAAAGAAGAGATGTCCGAAGAACAGATAGCAAAATTTGAAAAACTCTTCGGTGAACCCTTCGTTCCGATTCTTCAAAGCTACATGGCATCTAGGTATTGGGAAAACAGGGCATATTCAGAACGAATCCTCAAAAAGTCGAAGGAAAAACATGAGCTGAAAAATCCTAAGTGAACAGTGCCAGATTGTGGCTTTTACCTTGGATTTTACAACGCGAAGGTCCAACGGCTTGCCTAGGCTGACGGCGTTTTAGGCCCACGGAAATGATTCGACAGTAAGCATGAGGGCCAATGGCCCAGCAGTTTGACAATTGACCGAACCGCTGGTCCTACGAATCAACCGGTAATTCAAACCCAACCCTTCGGGTTGGGTAAATTGCTGGGCCACTGGCCCGGAAAACGCCGCTTCAGTTTGCGAATATTGCGGTGTCCAACTAGGTGATTTGAATCGGTAAAAAATTTGACTTTGAAAACTACGCAAGGCTGATGTGAAAGCATCAGTCTTTTTTGTTTCTTGTAGAAAGAAAACCACGCAATAAACAGGAGCTTAAAAGTGAATTTTGACCTGCAAACTCGCTCGATCCCAACAGCACTCAAATTTCACCCGAATAAAAAAATCGTTCGTGAAAGTGAGAATAAAAACGGTTTTTGATAAAAATGAAAATATTAGCCTTGGACCACAACACTCTCGTTGAATCCATACTCGGCAACGTCGCTCAATTCCCCAGGAGCGTCAACGAGAAAAGCCCGCTCAATGGCGGGCTTTCGTTAGATTTAAGTTTGAGACTCTGCTCGTCGACAAGCAAACTTTTCAAATCAGATTAGGCACTCTTGGTTTCAGGCATTTTGAAAAGCGATTCGCCATTGATCACTTTTTCGTCAATGACAAAACGTGAGTTCTTTGGTTGGTCAGGCAATTCGTACATGACATCGAGCATTGCAGATTCAACAATCGAACGAAGCCCGCGTGCTCCGGTTCCCTTTTCAGCTGCCTTGTGAGCAATTGCTTTCAACGCATCATCGGTGAAGACGACTTCAGAGTCTTCCATATCAAACAACGATTTGAATTGCTTGATCAATGCGTTCTTCGGTTCGGTCAAAACTTGAATAAGGCCAGCTTCGTCTAATGGCGTTAAGGCGGTTGAAATCGGCATTCGCCCAACCAACTCCGGAATCAAACCGAATTCCAAAATGTCGTCAGTGCAAACCTGTGGCAAGATTTCTTGCAAGTCACCTTCTTCGTTGCGACCCGATTCCATGCCGAACCCGATTGTCTTTCGACCAAGTCGGCGTCGGATGATATCCTCGATTCCAACAAACGTTCCGCCGCAAATGAACAAAATATTTGACGTATCGATCTGGATGTACTGCTGTTCCGGATGCTTTCGTCCGCCTTGAGGAGGAACGTTTGCAACGGTCCCTTCAAGCATCTTCAACAACGCCTGCTGAACACCTTCGCCTGAAACATCACGCGTAATCGAAACGTTATTGCTTGTCTTTCCGATCTTGTCGATCTCATCGATGTAAACAACACCACGCTGAGCTGCTTCGACATCAAAGTCAGCTGCATGAAGAAGTTTTAACAACAAATTCTCAACATCTTCGCCAACATAACCCGCTTCAGTCAGTGTCGTGGCGTCGCCGATGGCAAATGGAACATTCAACGTTCGAGCCAATGTTCTGGCGAGAAGCGTTTTACCAGAACCGGTCGGACCGATGAGCATCACGTTGGACTTGTCGATTTCGACATCGGAATTGCCTTCCCAACCAATTGAAAGTCGCTTGTAGTGATTGTGGACTGCAACCGAGAGAACTTTCTTTGCTGATCCCTGTCCAATCACATATTCGTCCATGTGAGCCACCATCTCACGCGGCGTCGGGATCTTGTTGAAGAGCTGCTTGGTTGAGCCACGTCGCCGTTGCTCTTGTTCTAGAATTGATTGGCAGAGCTCAATGCAGTCACCGCAGATATAAACGTCACCCGGCCCCTCGACCAGTGGTCCAACGTCACGATAACTCTTTCGGCAAAAAGAGCAAAACGCGTTTTTCTTTGTCGTGCTTCCACGACGGTTACTACTTCCGTTCTCATTTCCAGCGGGCATTGCTGATCCTTTCTAATCCAAGGGCTTGTTTCATCCCAGGTGTTTGCTCAGGTGACTGCACTGTAAAAATTGTGGCAGCGATGTGCGTCCTTGCCCGCTCCGAGCGATCATGCGTTCTGCGTTCCCAACGACTCCCTAAACCAAAAGTTGCAATATCCTTTGCATAGAGTCAGAAGGCTCATCTCACGATGAGCTTCATAAGACTCAATTACGTCCAAATTCAGTTAAAAACTGAGAGCGAATTTCTAAGCAGTTGAAATGATTTCAACCGTCAGAATCCGCACCAGCCGTTTTACCAGCCGACAAATCATGAACCGGCGAATGATCCACCACTTTTCCGACGGCGTTTTTGATCTCGCTCAGCTCTTTTTCGTCGAGTAATCCCTGTTCTTTCATCGATTCAAAATCGGTGACATACTCGCCGGTCCTCGGCACGCCTCCGCTCGCAAAATCCCGAACTTTTAATACCGTGTATACGGCTAAAACAATTAAACAAACGACAATGAAGATCTTGACCACAATCACCGCTTCGACCGACTGAAAAAGATCGTTAAAACGGGTCATGATTCCTCGCTGTCAAATGAAGTAACGATTGGGAGCTAAAAGAGATGGTTGATAGTGAAAGACACTACTACCATGGCTCTACCCCAATTTTATCCAAGTCCACTTCAAATGGCGACTGCATTATCGTCGAAAATCGCCGTCGTCCGGCTTTTTGATCTCGCGACCAGTGTTGCATGCCTAGTTACGGAAAAAAAGAAAACGGGTTCTCGAGAATTAATAAATTCTTTCAAGTCAAGGGTGACAGCACGCGAACGAAGGCACTGGCCTGCCGGCGAAGAACGAGGAAGCAGAACCCCGGAATCCTCTTGGAATCGGGCAAACGAACCATTCCTTGGTAAACAACGCAAACAACTCGACGCACGCATAGTAGGCCTGGTCAGCATGAAAGGCCTGAAGAGCTTTGCTGCGAGTTTAGATAAAATCGCCAAAAATCAGCGTTAAAAATCAGCGTTAAAAACCAGCGCCAACAACCGAACGCATCACTTTCTGAGAACTGGCAACGTGAGAACTGGCGGCGACTGAGGATCGCCTAGGGCTCACGCGCCGCGGTATCAAACGGCTTTAAGAACGGATACAAGAAGTATTCGATGACGCGGCGGTCGCCAACTTTAATATCGGTCACGACCGTCATGCCAGGCAAGGCGTTGAAATTCCTTGGTTTGGTAAACTTCTCCGAATTCTCAAAATCAATTGTGATTCGCGCCTTGTAGACGGAAACCGCTGGAGCCCCCTGCCCGCCCGGTTTTTCGACTGTGCCTTCCGAAATGGTTCGAATTCGCCCGGTGAGCGTTCCGTATTTCTGATACTCATAAGAATTCATCTTCACGCGAACGTCCAATTCATCGTCAACGCTCAACAATCCGATATCCTTGCCCATGATATCAACTTCTGCCTCAAGTTGAGCATCGATTGGCATCAATCGCATCAGCGGCTCACCCGCCTGAACCATCGATCCGACTGTTCGTTCAGCGATTTGTATAACGTAAAATTCCTTATGCGGAGTATCTACAGGAACATAAATTTTTGATTTCGTTTTGTTGTATTCAGCTTTCTTTAACGCCTCAACAGACTTGTCTAATTCCTTGAGTGCCTCAAGCTTGTCGGTACTTGCCGCCGACTTCCACTCCGCCTCGAACGAGTCACGATTCGCACCGGTTGCAACCAAGTCGGCAAGCGCCTGTTTGATCTGCCCCTGCGACCTCATCACTTCGGTGTGATATCGCTTGTGTTCAAGTCTCGCGTCGTCAAGTGCCTGAGGACTACCTGACTTTCGTTCAACCAACTCCTCCAATTTCTTGACTTTCGAAGCGTTGATCTCTTTCATTTCCTTGTAGTGTCCGACCAGCTCGGTGTCGCTATCTTTTTTCACCTTCAACTTATCAAGGGTGGCCAGATATTCTGACAGCTTTGCATTGCGATGGCTCTGGCGATAAAGGTAATTGCTATACTCGGCTTGTAAATCGAGGTGAATGTACTTGTACTCATCCGCAAGGTATTTCGATTTGAAGTCGGCAATCAAAAAGGGCTTTTCCTCAAGCTCTGCATCGAGCCGAGCGATTTTCGATTCAGCTTTGCTGATATCACTTTTTAATTGTGAAATGTCTGAGTCTGTAAACGTCGGATCGAGGACAGCAATCAATTGACCAGCCTTCACGCGATCGAACAGACGAACATCAATCGAACTGATTGGGGCGCTGACCGACGGCTGTACGACTATCGGCGCATCAAACGGGACCAATTCCCCTTGTGAAATGACAATCTTGTCGATGCGTGAAAAGTACGCCCACGCTACCGTCGAACACAGCAACAATATGGCGATGTATAACGTCCATCGCGCGCCGCCAGCAACTTTTCGAAATTCCAGTTCAACAGCATCAGATTGGAAAGGCAAAACCTGGCGGGCGATTTTTGCGCGCGCACGCTCCTCTTTGGCGCGTTGCTTCCTCTCACGCCGCTGCGCTGCGGGTGATGGCGATCGTTCTCGAGTTGATTCCGATCGTTCTGGACGATCGATATTGACGTCTACTTCAGATTCCGCGTTGGGTTCCGAAGCTACGCGCGACCCATCTGCTGATACCATAAGTCTTTGTATACCTGACAATTTTGAAGTAGTTGTGAATGGCTGCCAATTTCAGCAACCTTACCGCGTTCCAAAACGACAATAGCGTCGGAACCGGTTAACGTTGATAAGCGATGAGAAACGATAATGACAGTTCGTCCTTTGGCAATTCGTGCAAGGTTCGCCTGCACAATCGCCTCGCTTTCCGGGTCCAAAGCACTTGTCGCTTCGTCAAAAATCAATATCCTCGGATCTGTCAAAAGTGCCCGCGCGATCGCCAGTCGTTGTTTCTGGCCACCGGAAAGATTCGAACCGTTTTCTTCAAGCATCGTGTCATAACTTTGTGACATTCGCTCGATAAACTCATCCGCACCTGCAAGTTTGGCCGCATAAACGACCTCTTGGAAACTGGCGTTCGTTTTTGCCATCCCGATATTTTCACGGACCGTCCCACGAAAAAGAAAGTTCTCCTGCAGTACGACACCGATGTTCCGTCTGAGGTGGGCGATATCCAACTCTCGGATGTCGAGATTGTCCACCCGCATGATACCCGCCTGCATTTTATAAAGGCCTTGCATCAATCGGGTAAGCGTCGTTTTTCCCGAACCGCTTCTACCAACGATCCCAATTACCTTTCCCGCAGGAATCTTAATATTGATGCCATCGAGCGCTGGTGGACTGGTGGGCGAATAATGGAATGTGACGTTCTCAAATTCCATGCTGCCTTCGAAATTCGGTCGAAGTCCACGATCGATCCCTTCCTCCTCGGCGGTATTCATCACTGACCCCAGCATTCGCACGGAAAGTGCCGCCTCTTGATAGGAGTGAACGAGCGACACCAATTGCACCAGTGGACCGGTCACGCGACCGGCAATCATGTTAAACGCGACCAACGCACCGACCGATATGTCACCGCTGAATACCAGGTTGGCTCCAACGTAAATCACCATTACGGTCATCAACTTTTCAAGGAATTTTGAAATGCTGGTCGCCATCGTCGAGATTTTGCCTACGCGGTAATGCATGGCTACCGACTGAGCGGTTTTGTCATCCCATTTTCGCTTTTGAACGGGTTCCATTCCAAGTGCTTTGACGGTTTGGATACCGTGGATCGATTCCACCAGCATTGCTTGCCGGTCACCCTCAGCCGCATACAGCGATTCCAAACGACGACGATAGGGTCCCAGCAATAATCCGATCACCAATCCCAAAAGGGCCGACCCGATCAAAACAACCGCCAAGAGCGTTGGACTGTAAAAGTACATGACAGGAATAAAGACCAGCAGCGCCGTTGCATCCAACGCCGTTAAAAACAAACTACCCGTCAAGAACTCGCGGATCGTCGATGTCTGCTGCATGTGTTTCGTCAGCACACCAGCGGTCATATGATCAAAAAACGTAATCGGTAATCGAAGTAAATGCTGAAACGTTCGAGTTGAGACACGAACATCAATCTTGCTTGTTGCATGCAGCAGCAGGTAGCCACGCATGAAATTCAGAACTCCGTCAAAGGCCAACGCAATTACAATTCCAATCGTTACAACCGTCAACGTTTGCACGGCTTGGTTGACCAGCACCTTGTCGATTACGATTTGGAAAAACAAGGGCGTTACCAAAGCAATCAAGTGCATGAACACGACAGCAACCGCGACGTCAGTAAATGATGTTGCTTGCTTGAAAATCTCCGGAATGAACCAACGCAAACTGAACGGTTGGTTCTGATCCATTAACCCGAAATGCTTTTTGATCAGAATGACATCGCCATTCCAACTCTTGAGCAATTCTTCTTTTTTCAAAAAGATAAAATCGTGCCGATCCGCTAATGGATCGAAGACTGCGACCTGTTTTTCAACTTTTCCATCGACCTCAATTTCTCGAGCGCCGACAAAGATCACGTAGTTACCGTTCTGCAGTTTCGCAATGATTGGATACGCTTCACCCATTCGGTGAAGATCTTTCCAGGAGAGCTTTGTCGATTTGGCTTTTAGTTTGTTGTCTTTGGCGATGCGAAGGATACGGCGAAGATCCGGTTCTTTATGCTCAAGCGAATACTCATGGATCAAGCGGTCAGCGCTTATATCAACACCGTGATGGCGAGCCACTAATGAAAGACAAACCAGCGATGTATGCGGATCGCGTTTCATTTCTTCGGAATCGTCCGATGCATGGTCTCCAGAGTCACCTCCCGTTCCGCCATGCCCAGAAGAACCATGTCCAGAAGAACCATGCCCGGGCAAACCTCCGCCAGTTGCCGGGCCAGATGACGATTCAGCGTTAGATGGGCCGGACGAGGATTCATCACCATCTATTTGAGCGGGTGACCGAGAAGTCGAGGGCGGCGGTGCGGCATGCCCCGGTTCTTGTTCCGAATTTCGAGCGGCCAAGGCTTCGGCGAGAATTTCTTCATCATCCGCTCCGACAACAATGTCCTTTGTTTTCTCGGACTCGCGATTGATTCGCGAATCAGGCTGGTTGCGACTGCCGGACATAATGGGTGAGGATCCTCGTTTTCCGTTTTTGACGATTAATCCGGTTTTTCGTTCCATTACGAAAAAACCCCGTCCGAGTTCGGACGGGGTTTTGAATGTGTCCGGATTGACGGCAAAGTCTACGAGGGAATTGCGATATAGCCAAACTGATCTTGGAAATCTGTGCGTTCAAATCTCTGCAATTTGTTGGTCGCCTGCCGAAAAATCGAACTTATGCTCATATCCTGACCAACTTGGTCCCCTGTATTGTTGAACATCTTGAGCGTTTCGACTCTAGAGGCTCCCTGATGAGCATTCCTGATCGTGATATTTCCTTCCGATCGCTCACCATCAATGGTCAGTGCAATGATTAAATCTCGACCATTTAGCACACGGAAAGACAAATCCTGCTTAAATGAGTCAAAATTGTCCGAGAAGGATGACAATTCAATTGTTTCACGCCCTCCACCACCTTGTTCGTTGATGATCAATGTGCCGTCGCCCATTGAATATCGATAGGTATCGTTACCCTCTTGTCCCACCGCAACGTCTCGACCACCCATTCCAGTAATCGTGTCGTCGCCATCTCCACCGATCAATCGATTATCGACTTCATTGCCAGTAATCGTGTCGTTGCCAGATCCGCCAACCGCCTCTTCGATCGTGGTTCCCCAAGCAATATTGAAATTGTTGGTTCCACCCGCAAGCGAACTATGACGACCTTCCCGAAGATCAATGTTTGAATCGGCGGTGTAGTTGAAGAAGTTCAAGCGATCCTTTCCGCCTGGATCATGAATGGTCTCGGAGTACTGAGCGTGCTCATTCGCCTTGTAACGATAAACCGTGTCCTCTTTGTTGAACTCTGTGTTGTATCCATACAGCGTCGACAATGCTAAGTGATCGAAAAGCTGTGGAGTGATATTGGCTCCGGAGAACGGATCGAATTCACTCCCCCCGGCGTTGCCTTTCCACGATGTCGGCCGGTTATAGGACATCATGGTCCAGTCCCCATTTTCGACTTGAGGCCGGATGTTGTCATTGTCGCCTGGAACTTGCTCAAACGAGTGATGAAGCCCCAGTGAGTGGCCTAACTCATGAAGCAGGGTGTTGTAGAGATCGCTTCCAAAATCGACAGCCCCCTCATCAAACCAACTGAACCCATCACCATAGGTGAAGTCGGCATTCAACCAGTTATCACCCGCGGGAACGCCCACATTGGCTGTTGGATATCCGTAAACGGGAATCGTTCCGCACAGAACAGCCACGCCTGGGAATCGAGCCTGAGCAATCAAGCCGTCGTCTCCAAGACGGTCCATTCCAAATTCAAAATTGGCCGGTACAGTATCGCTAACCTCAACAAAATTAATGTTAAACGTGTTCGAATAATCCTGAAGCACATTGCGATAAGCTTGCCGAATCGCAGGTGGTAATGGCTCCATTCCATCAGCTTCATCACATCCGATCCAATGTGCTGGAACGTCTTCCATAAAACTGTAAGTCAACGTCACACCTGTCCCGGGGACGGGCGCGCCCCATTTTCCAGCTGTCCCGCCGGCATTCAACAAAGCTCTTGGGACGTTAAACGTCGAGGTTACGTTGACCCGCTCCCATGGAGTCCAGTCACCACTTCCGGTCGTTCCACGGATAAAGACTTCGTCGTATTCGATTCCGCGATCCGCAACACCGCTTTTGAACTCAAGGTCCGCAAATTCGGCCGCTGTGTACTCACGAATTCGCTGGGGAGCTAAAGCTTTTCCATCATCACCTAAAAGGCTACCAGTCAATTCATTTCCGAATCGATCCTTTGCGGTCGACGAATCAAACACCTGCCACGTTTGGATGCTAGGTCCTAAATCCGTTTGCGTGACCCAGTTTGAAACATTGAGGACTTC
>CAJQQR010000133.1 GCA_905480545.1 uncultured Pirellulaceae bacterium | reverse complement strand
ATCAAATGATCGTCACCATCTTCCAAACGATCATAATGTTTTCCGTGGAACTCGCCGCCGAGTATAAGAAACGAGGTTGCCATATTGTAGTGACCGTGCGGCACGACCGAACGTCCTTTTTTCAACGCGAACAACTGTCGGCCGTAGATTAGCTTGGTCGGTAACCCCTCAACTTCTGGAAACATGACGCTCAGCGATCGCTCGCCCTTGTCGCGAAACTTCAGACTCTTTGTCAACTTTTCGAAGTCAATAAACTTCATGAAATCGTTTACGTTAACCTTAGCCATAAACGCTTCGCACTTTGTTTGCCAATCGGTTTGCGAGATCTTGTGCGACTTAACGTCGTTGCTAAGATCCTGCATTTCTTTTAGAAATTCAGATGCAATCGGCTTGATCTCGTCGCCCCAAGCATTTGCCTCGAACAAACTTGAAAACAAAGAGTATGTTAGCAACGACCCAATCGATGCCTTAGAAAAATTTCGACGATCTAGGTTTTCCATCAACTTACCTTTGAAAAAAACTTATACTGAGCATCGGTTCGAGATTTTAAGACCTCTATCGCTAATCAATCGCTTGCAAAAACGATTAATGCCGGAATATCTTGACCTTAGTTGCTGCTGCTTTCCTGGCCGCCGGCACCATTAGGTGCCCCTTCTCCAGGTGACTTTCCACCGACCATGTCGTAAATATCATCTTCGGACATCTTGCCGTTGGCCTCCTCAAACATCTTCACACCAGCGTTGAACTCCTCCAGCGTAATCGATCCGCTTTCATCTGGATCGAACCATTTCAGGTTCTTCAAGATAGAAGACTTTCCGTCCAATTTGTCTACCGAAACTGTGCCGTCAAAGTCATCGACAAGCGCGGTCATGAAAATTCTTTCTAACTTAGTTTTTGGACCGGTTGCGGCTACTGAGGAACCACCGGTAGGTTTTGTTTCTTCAGGTTCATTTCCAGCTTCAAAATAGTATTTGAAATCCCATTGATCGTCCGCGAAGGTTTCCGGATTATCCACCGTTTCGCCAAAATCCATGACCCGTTCGTAGGTGACGGTGAATTCTCGCTTTGCCTGACTGGGAATCAATCCTACATATGAGTAGATATCGCGGCGAACATGTCGTTTTTTCTTCTCGCCCTGCAGTGACACTTCTTTTGATTCGAAATCGGACTTCGGAGTTTTCCCCGTTAGTTTGGAAAGAACTGATGCTCGTGTTTTGGGTGGTTCATTTGCATCATTGTATATTTCATCAATGGTGGCCAACGACTTTTCATATGCTGACCGCACGAATACGAATTCCCATACCGCGGCAACAACGAATAGTAATAACACTGCACCGAGGATCACTAAACGTAGGTTCAGTCCTGACCCGCCTTCTTCCGCCTGATGTCCTTTTTCATTCATTGAAAATACTCCCGTCGCTAGCTCTTGTTGGTAGGTTATTCTAAGTTTTGCGAAGATTCGTTAGACCAGCCCGTTGACTCATCAATGATCATCGTTTGGTTTGGGACAACATCTCCAAAAACTTGGGTTTTGTCGGAAACCGGCCAGTAAACTTCAACTAAGTCTATCTTGTTTGACTTACCAATGCCAACATGTTGAAGAAATGGATTACAGCCAAATGATCCACCGCTATTTACCCAACGATAAACGCTCCGAGTTTTGCCATCTTCTTCAAAGGTTAGTTTGATGCGGGCGCCGAGCCCGGACCGATTCGTCTTTGTCCCATTCAGTTTGATTTTAATCCAGTTGTTTCCGTTGCCCGGGTTTTCAAACAACGCGTTTTGGAATCGATCACCGGGATAAGCACCGCCTAAAACCTGGAAAACATCCTGGTCACCGTCGTTGTCCAAATCTACAAACGCAACGGCATGTCCCTTTTGCAAATGTCCAAATCCGCCGGCGTAAGTCACCGATTTGAATTGGTTTCCGTCCATGTTCTTGTACATTAAATTCGGAACCAGAAATTTGAAATGCGGTGCACCTGTTCCCAAATAAAAGTCCAAGTAACCATCGTTATCCAAGTCGCCATAGTTGGCTCCCATCGATTCGGTACTCACATTCAATCCGACCTTCGCACCCACTTCAGAAAACCCACCAGCACCGTCGCCCTGATAAAGCAAGTCGCGTTCTGAATTGGATTTGCCAACTCCGAAGAACTGACGTGAGTAGTTTTCCATATCATTCGGATAGGTGGCTACGAATAGGTCTTGAACTCCGTCATTGTTAAAGTCCCAAAACCAGCTGGTGAAACTCATGGCCGGACCAGCCATGTCCATAACGTAGGCCACGTCGGTGAACGTTCCATCCTGATTGTTTTTGTAGAGTCGGTTCGGCTTGAAGTAATTTGAGACATAGAGATCCGGATACCGGTCGTTATTGAAATCACCCCAAATTACGGCTTTGGTAAACAGGTTGTCATTCGTGACGCCCGCCAAATGGGCAATGTCCTTGAATGTCCCATCACCTTGGTTCTGAAATAGCTCACAAGGATGTTCTTCATTTCCGATGTAGAGGTCGAGGTCGCCGTCCAAATCATAATCTGCCCATGAGCCGGTTTGCGTCGGATACCTGGAATCCTCCAGTCCCACGTCGAATGTCACGTCTGTGAAATTGCCATTCCCGTCATTTTGGAGCAATGAATTTGGAATCAGGCCGTGTTTTCCGCCCCAAGCGCCACGTAACACAAAAATATCAATGTCTCCGTCGTTGTCGTAGTCAGCATCGATTAAGTTAAGACCGCCATAGATTCCCTTTAGGTTCGAGTCCATCGTCTTATCGGAAAAATTTCCTTTACCGTCGTTTTCGAAATATCGAATTTGCGTAGAGCTGTTCCAGTCCGACACCATGATGTCGAAAAAACCATCGCCATTGAGATCTTCGCAAACAGCTCCGCCACTTAAACCAAGAGTGTCGAGCTTTTTTTCGTTAGAGACATTTTTGAAACGCGGGAATTCAATATCGTCCTTAAATTTATTTGCGTCGATTCGATGTTCGACCGGAACTCCATCCGGAAATTTACCAAGCGTCATAGCTGCGATATTCCACAGCCACTTAGCAGAATAATTGTTAGGCTCGATCGCGAGCACCAGTTTCAGGTACTCGATCGCCTTCGTTGATCCAACCGTCAGTTCGTGCACTCCCTTTCCGGAAATCGGGAGCAAACATGCGGCTCCGTCGCCGCAAGAAATGCAGTTCTCCGATTCACCCAACCGAAAGTAGGTTACAGCGAGGTCCATGAAGAATGCTGCTTCTTCGGTTTTGTCAAAATAGGCCCTGTTTTCGATAAATAGTGCATCTGCCTCTTTTAAATAATCCAAGGCCGTTTGGATGTTGCCAATTCGCAATTCGAACTCTGCCAATTTTCTAGCAGCGCGAAAGGCATCAGGAGGCGAGGTTCGTTTTGATTTTTCGTAAAAATCCTCGCCGGTGGCAATTTTATTGCGACCCAAAAACGGGTGGTCGAATTTCGATTCCTTATGGACGTCCATAAGTTCACGGATCATTTTCGAATGCGACGTAAGTTTCGTCTTCGATGTCTGTATGTTTGTCTCTGGTTTTGACTTGGTTTCCAGCGCGGAGTTGCAGCCCATTTGCATTGCAAATGCGATTGGCAGGCAAAGAATCAAATTGCAATGCAGAGCCAATGGGATATTGGCTGTTGTTGATGTTGAAGTCATCAGTCTTTCATGGTTTATACAATTGGACTCAACGTCAGCGCGTAGGAACGGTGAAAAACCCTGACTTGCTGATGAAACCAGTGGACATTCCGTGTTGTTTCCGCGATACCAACGGTAAATCGGCAACAACAGCTATGGCAAATGCCAGCGGTGGTCCACGTACCGATCCTATTATATCGGAGTGGTTCGGTTTCGCTCAGAGTTTAGTCTACAACTTTCGTTCTCTACCGATGGACTGAGTGAAGATTGAACCGTACGCATAAGATTTGGGTTCGGTCAAAAATTGTCGTCCAAACGATTTTCGGAGATGAAATCCGTTTTATCGCGAATGTCGGGATCTGTGAATGGCTGCCCATTAGCTAAGGTATTGTCTTCGGTCGATCTGGTTCATTCAGTTGTAGACATCGAAACGCCTCAAGGCCGAACCATGGTCTCAGCTTCGGAACGCAACCAGACCCATGTTGCACCCCCGCGGAATGATGGTCGCCAAGTTGGTACAAGAGAATGTCCAGAATATCGTCGCCCCTCAAACCGCCGCTGCTTCAAATTGCAGACACCTCAATCGCTGCTGCGTTTAATCGAAGGAGTATTTCGGAGTCGACATGATGGTTTGCGACAGAGCTGTCTCTTGGGGACGCATCCGCTCTGTTTATTCTTGTCGGTTTGGTACGGTCAACCGCGACGAATTTCGGAGCCTTTGAAGTTCACTTCGATTCGATAAATGATTTTTTTCTGATGCTCAATTTCCCCGGTCTGTAAATCAATTCGCCGCGGGATTTCAGTGATGGTCTTGTCAACGATCGCGTGGTAACCACGTTCTGAGAAAATATCGATCAACATCGAAATCGCGTTGGGCGCTGAGAAAATAGGATCCTCTGAGTTGACGATTGCTTTACCGGAAAGTGCATGACGCTTCACGATACCGATAAAGTGTGTGTTGATGATTGCCACCACTTTTTCGAATAACTCAGAATGTTCCAGTTCATAACTATCAAGTCGACGAACCAGCTCTTGGCGGGCATGAACAGTGATGTTCTTGGCAAGTGGAAGATGCCGTAGGCGATCGTATGTTTTGGGGTCTAGCTCCAGCGAGCTTTGATACTTTAGCTCTTTGAGAATGTTTTCTTCGACTTCATCGATAGGCCCTTCCGCATTCACAAAATGATAATGATAGATTTCTTGCAAAGACTGCAGTGCATCCCACGTCTTTTCTTTGAAGATTCGATACCGATGCGCGGCCGCGTCAACAGTCAGGTCTGTCGCCCGAAGGTCAACCTTCTTCCCCACTCCTGTTTCGTCAACGCTCTTGTTGTGTTCCTTTAACTCACGACCTCGACGCAGTTGCCGGTCAATGCTGGTTTTTTCATTAATGAACAAGACCATTGCATGGATGGTTGGCCGGCGGAAATTGATCGCTAATGGAGTAGCGGAGAATTCCAAATGAAGATGATTGATACGATCAACCAATTGTTTTAAGCATTCAACCTGCACACCCGTTCTGGGAAAACCATCCAGTAATGCTCCGTCACGGAATTCCGGTTGAAGAAGTTTGCGAAGTAGAATATCGACGACTTCTTTGTCGCCCACCATTCCGCCTCGGTCCTTAATGCGTAGGGCCTCGGGCGTGACCAAGAGATCGCTGATCACGATCGGGGGGCAAGTTAATCCTCGCGCCTTGAGGATGAATTTCGTGTGCGTACCCTTTCCCGATCCGGGCGCACCACCAAGCAAAATCAATTCCTTGGGGAACTGAAGTTCTTGGTGCGAGAAGTCCTCTTCGAGTTCTTCCCAAACCGCATCAAAAATAACCTCGGCATCTTTGATTTCGAGATCATCAATTTTACCGTTTATTTTTTCGGGCGTTTTTGCTTCTTGGTCCATCACGTTATACGAGCCTGCATCTGAGAATTCGTTAATTTAATGTGAAACTCCAATCTCCTCTAGCCACCAGAAAATGAAACGCTTCGGTCAAGAACAAAAAAAGCGAGAGTAAAACCCTCGCTGATTGGCATTATTGGCTTATTTCACCATGATTTAATATTCGTATTCTGAATCAACGCAAAGCCCCGGCATCGGAACTGGATACTTTCCGCTTTCTTCTTTTTGCAAAGGAGCGGGCGAATCAAGCGTCAATTTGTCCGCATTTGGAGCGAATTCGTGCTCGCAATTTAGAATTTGATCATAGGTGATTTCGTTTCCGGTGTGAGCGGCCATTCGACCCATGGATGTGACCAGACTCGATTTAACGCCCCGATCGACTTCGTTATACGGCGTGTCATTCCGAATCGCATCCATAAGATCCTGCCATTCGACCTGGTATGGATTCGGTTCTTTTTTGTCATACGACCAAACCATTTCTTCCTTGACGAAGTTTTGTCCGCTAAAGATTCTGCTTTTTGCTGGAGCATGACCTGACGATGAAAAGATCGATGATCCCTTGGTGCCATGAACAAATGTTGCGAACTCATTTTTGCAACCAGGAATGGTACGTCCATCCACCATCATTTTCGTTCCGTCACCAAAGGTGTACTCGATCGAATAAGAATCAAAATTTTGGTCGATTTTCTTGCCCCGATAGTGGCGACCACCGGTTGCGATTGCTTTAACCGGCCAGTCCCCCTTGGCCCAGCATCCTTCGTCAATGTTGTGAATTAAAAAATCGCTGACGGCACCACCACTCGCCCAAAGGAATCCGTGGAATCGTCGGATTTGCCATTCTAATTCAGACATGCCTTTTGGCGCTGGCCCAACCGACTCGCTTGCCGTGGGGCCTGCCAATCGGTAGGCGCGAATCAAAAGAATGTCGCCGATATCGCCGTTTCGGAATTTCTCCTCTGCAGCTTGGCGAGCCTTGCAATGTCGGCACATCAGTCCAACACCAACCTTTAGATTTTTCTTCTTCGCCTTTTCGTTTAACGCAAACATGCGTTTGCTGGTCGGACCGTCTGCCGTAACCGGCTTTTCCATGAAGACATTGACACCCTTCTCAATCGCGTATCCATAGTGGACCCAGCGAAATGCCACAGGTGTCGTGAAAATCGCGACATCGCCAGGCGACAATGCATCAATTGCATTTTTATAGCCGTCAAAACCAATGAATTTCCGATCATCGGGCACATCGACTTGATCAGGTCGCTGAGTGTTCAAGCTCTTGTAGCTTGTCTCCATTCGATCTTTAAAAACGTCCGCCATGGCGACCAACCGAACCTCACCACCTTTGACGTTCATCGCATTCCCGGCAGCTCCGGTCCCACGACCACCGCATCCTATCAAGGCCAGGTTGACTGTGTTCCGTGAAGCAACATGTACTGAAGACTTCGCAGCAGCTTCGGCTACGGACATGACGCCGGCAGAGGCTGCAATCGCGCCACTTGCCTTCAAAAAATTTCGCCGATCGTTATTTTCGTTTGACATGATTGACTCATTAAAAAAGGTGGAGGGAGAGTTGAACTAAATTTACGCGAAAAGTTCGTTACTTCTTTCCGCTCAATTCCGGATCAAGCTGAGGTGGTTCGGATTTTTCCCATTTCGATTTTTTTTCTTCATCCGTCGGTTCGTTTAGAGGCCGGACAATTCGGAAACCAACCCAAAGGGCTTCGGTATGATACCAAATACTCTGCGGGTCCTGAGGGTCCTGTTCTTTCCAGTCTTCTTCGGACGCAAACCGAACCGCACTACGGCATCTTTCGGCGGCGTTTTCCCATGAACCACCGCGTACCACACGTGGGAATAGCTCGGTTGGAATCGCAAGAGGATTTGTTGCTTTTTTTAAATCGTATCCGTCTTCGTTATACTGGTCCAAAACCCACTCGGCGACATTCCCGTGCATGTCATGAAGTCCCCATGGGTTCGGTTTCTTTTTTCCGACCTTTTGATACTTTTGATCTGAATTCTTTACGTACCAAGCGTAGTCGCCGATTTTGGACGCATCGTCGCCGAACGAATAGGCTGTTTTGGTGCCGGCTCGACATGCATATTCCCACTCAGCTTCGGTGGGAAGTCGGTAGTAGCGTCCTGTTTTCGCAGATAGCCATTTGCAATACGCCCGAGCCGCATGTTGCGTCATGCAACAGGCCGGATAACCACGCTTCCCCATACCAAACGTCATATCAGTGTATGGTTTGGTTGGTCGAGTTACGGCATCCACAAGATCATCTCGGGCATCGGTCTCAATGTCCAAAACCGAAATACGCAACAAATCGGTGCTCAGCATAAAGACTTCGTAGGCATCCCACGTTACCTCGCATTTGGACATCCAAAACGGTGCGACTTCGACTTGGTGTTGTGGTCCTTCATCTTCTTCTCGCTCAGATTCATCAGTGGGACTACCCATAGTGAACTTACCACCAGGGATGGGAACCATTTCAAATTTTGCTTTGGAATGGCGGATTTTGTCCGTGTACGGTTTCATTTCCGATTCCGTCTTCGCCTCTGAATTGGCAACAAGGACTGGAGGGACAGCTTTTGCATTTTTTCCTTCAGATTTTTCTTGTGCTGATCCTGTTTCCCCAAAAGTACATACGAGTGCCAAAAACAACACAAGATGCATTGGGCGAAAATGACTCTCGCACCGAATTGAAGGCTTCAATAGGTAATTTGACAAGGAAAAAAGGTGTTGGACGCGTTTCATTCGATTTGTTCAATATTGAGTTTTGGAGGGGGAATTTATTTTGATGCACTGATTTTGCGAAGTCAATGTATTTTGGCTCGGCAGTTTGGACTCCGTAGCACGACTCGTTACGGTCGTACATAAATAACCCGGCTTCAAAAATAACCCGGCTTCAAAACGCGATATAAAAAAACGCCCCGCTTGCTTTGTCTTCCTTGTCAACATCGGCAGAATAGAAATAAGCATCTGAAGGAATCAGATGCCTGTCATCCAAATCAAATGGCAATTTTTCTCGATTTTCAAGGCTGATTTCTATATCGACAATCTTGCCACCACGTTCGACCTTAGTCTTGCCTTTTTCGGTAGTCTTCGTGAGGTCGTTGAAATACTTTTGGTAAAGAACCCATGATAACGCTCCATTTTCCTCACCGAAAAGGGCGATGAGCTCCTCATTTGTAGGCGTCAGTCGATCTACAGCCGCCATCCGTTTTTTCTCATCCTAAGATACAATGTCCATGTAGAATCGTTTTACTTCTCTGGTCACGGCAAACGTAGCGGAATTAACCGAATCAATGTTTGTCGGTTTTGGCCCCAATTCCAGCTCGGTTTTCCCCGTCTGACCACATCCGCATTGCATCAACATGAAACAAGTAAGCGGAAGGGAAATCATGTAATGTTCCATGATGGAAGTTTCTGCAATTCTGGGGATTTTCCTTTTGTTTTGAAAAGTGTGTTTGGTTTTACCAGCACTAAAGGAATATTTCCTTATTATGAATATCCCCGCGTCGGTTTTTTCCCGCAGATTTTGCCTTCATCAATAGCTCTTCGCCAGAACCTCGCTGAGTGAAAATCGCCTCGCCCGGACTGACATACGCATTCCAAGATCGCTCAAAGATCGTGACTTTACCGCGGTTTTTGGCAAAAATGGACGGCACGGCATGAAACATGACGCGTACTTTTTTGTCTTTCTGGAAGAACTTGCCGACGATTGACGGCAATATTTTTGACAGCCACGTGTCGACCTTTCGGCTGACCACGCGAGGGACGATGTAACGTGGATCAGTCAATGGACCCAATGATTCGTGAAGCGCGTCGACAAATATTTCGTTTTCTCTGTCAGTGGCATCCTCTAAAAACATTCGCAAATAACCGCCATCACGCTCACCGGTGTGAACTCGCACTGTTCGTTTAACAATACCGGACTCCGTTAGTGCTTGGAGAACGGCACTTCCGATCGCTGCAGTCAATGACTTTTCATTCCACGGATTCTTTTCGCCGACAAAGGGTGGGAAATCGCCGCCGCTCAGTTTCAGTTTGGCCTCGATCGTTTTGACGGCACGATTCTGAAACGGTTTACCAATTTTCCATAACTGACGAACCTTGTCCCGGTTTGAAATACGTCGAAGCATATCCTCATTGAGGATCCGAGTCGAACCTTCGATTCCTTCCGGTTTAAGTTCCGTGAATGCCGCGTGCACATGGCCGACGCCTTTTTCAATGGCCCCATCATCCGTAACACCAAACAGCGTTTTGTGTTTCGCCTCAAATCGTTTGTAATCATCGAGGCCCTTGGTAAATTCCGGGGCAATGCAGATGACGTCCCAGTTGTTTGCCAGTTTGTTCTCGACCTGCGGATCAAGGCGAATCGAACGCCCCCGCAATTGATTGACGGTCATCGACGTCGTAACCGTTGTTAAATCAATGAGCACATTGATTTTGTTTGCATCCCACCCTTCGCCCAGTAAACCGCGCGTTCCAACCAGGCATTTGGTGACGCCGCGTTGAAAAAGCTCCGTGATCATTTCGACGTAGACGCGCGGACACCAATCGCCTCCCGAGCCCTTGATGACATGGAATCCGTCTTGCGGATCATCCGAAAGATCGACGTTAAATCCGTTTTCCTTGAGCCATGTTCTCGCAGCATCAAAAAATTGATCGACAACATCATCATCGACCAAAACGCTCGAACCGGTCAGAAGGATTGGATCAAGTTGATCAGTAGTTTTATTTTCTACCAAGGCACGAAATGCCGCGATGGCTCCACCTGATTCGGAATCCAGAATCTCGCCAATTTCAGCTTGCGTCGCTGACGATTTTTCAAAATCAGTTACGATTACGGCACGAATCGATTCGCCTAAAAATGAATGCTCTCTTTTGAGGATTTCCGGCAAGGCAGCCATTTTGTTCTTCGAATAGGCGAGAACTCGACCCACCGGAGATGCACAAGCTTGCGTTCCTGTATCCGTCACCTGGATCCCCAACATTCGCAATCGAGAAGTCGCGTTTTCGGCCAGACGATGATCCTCCGAATGGTGGCTTCGACGTAATGCATGGCGAATGTAACGATCCAAAACCGGAATTAAATCGTCGATCAGTAACTTCTCCGTCATTCGGTCATCGTCGAGCGGAGGAACATCTTCAGGAAGTTTGATTTGTCGAAGTTGCAGGAACTTTCGTGCGGCGTTCGCGAATGTTTCATCACGACGTTCAAAACTGAACCAGTCTTTTGCGGTTGCGGTCGATAGCCGGCGTTCCGTCAGAACCCTCAACAACCAGAAGGGAAGCGAAGGCGTCGCGTTGGGATTCGTTGCCTCTTCTCGTGCTTCGCAATGATGACCTTCCACTACAGCCGTCACGACATCTGCACCGTGTGAATCGTCTTCGTTCGAGCTCATGGTTACGTTCGAGCTTATGGTTTCGTCTGGGGCAACAGAAACGTTTTTGGAATCGGAATCTGCCTCAGCATTTTTGCTTTGGGAACTGAAATCGATTTTCTGTATAGAGCTTGCCTTGGGATTGTCCTGGTTCAATCGTTCTTGTTCGGAATTAGGCATCGACACCTCATGGATGCGTCGCTGACAAAGCTCTGCGACGAGTTCGTCCAGCTGCGAATCAGTTGTCGCCACAAATTCGAGCTCCTCTGCAGACGGACGGACAAAATAAGCAAGATCCTGATACGGTGCCAAAAATCCGTCTTTGACGACCGCAGGTACCGGGACTTCGTAATCAACTTGGCCAAAAAAATTGTCATACCGCTCTATGTCTTGTTGCCTCTTCCCATCTCGATCGGGAGGTGTTGCCGTTAAGCCGACGACCGTGGGGTCACCCAGCAGTTCGCGGGCGTCGGCCAGCACTCGTCCCCAATGCCCCATTAAATGGTGGCATTCATCGAGGATAATTAGTCCAACGTTTGCGTCGCGAATACGTTCCAGCGTTCGTCGAGACGATGCGTGCAATACGTCAAGTGAACTTCCGGCCAACGCGGCTTCATCACGAACTTTTTTGCGGTAGCTTGCCAATCGCCGCTCGTGATAGTCTGGGTTTTTTTCCCGCAAATCGGAAATCCAAAACTCGGCTTCGATCAACGTTTCAGCTTGATTGTCCTCAATTAATTTTTCTTTCCAAAGTTCCTCTGCCTGTTCATCGAGGTTTTCAGTTGCTCGTTTGGGAAGCGTTACCGATTGATAGGTCAGAGACGTCAAGATTGAAGGAGATTTGGGTTCGGTACTGACCCATTTGGCGCATTGAGCTTGAATCTCGTCGATGCCTAATTCGTTTTCCTTAGCAACAGGTGCTTGGTCGCTTGTTAGATCGTTCGAGTCATCCTCGGACTGCTGAATCTTCAACACCCTTGCACTGCCGGTTGTTGTGAAATCTCCACCAGGTTTCTCAGGATCAAAAAGGAATAGATCGGTTCTGGCCGCCCATTGTGCTTGAATGGCAGAATTAGGCGAAAGGACAAGTGCTGGCACACCAATGCATTCTGCCCACAGATACAAACCTAAAACGGTTTTTCCTGACCCAGGCGGAGCGACAATATGGATTCTCTTTTTGCCTTCGGCCAGTTTTTTCTTCGCGATCGCAACCACATCTTTTTGCGAGGGACGAAGAATGCCATTGAATTTTATTTTTGGGAACGAAGGATCAGGATTTGGCATTTCAGATGTAAATCAAGCGACAAACAATTCGGGAGGTTAACCTTACTTCAGGAATGGCTCAATCGCGTTTGCCCAAATCGCGTACCCTTTTTCCGAGGGGTGAAGGAAATCGCCAGCAACGTTTCGTGACAATATGCCGTCCTCGGTTAGCAGTTTGTCGGTCAAGTCGATCAACATTACGTCGTCGTCCGAGACGATTTTGGGGAGAAAGCTGTTGATCGCATCAATTTTCGTCCGGAATGGATCGGTCGGTTTTTCTCCCCTTGGAAAAACCGCCATGAGAATTAATTTTGCCTTCGGAAGTTTTTCACGGACTCTCTTGCAGACGACGCTAATCCCTTTGGCAATCTGCTCCGGTGATCCGGCCTTATGATTTTTCGTTCCCGCCAAATTGTTTGTGCCGATATGGATGACAACAGCCCGCGGATTTAACCCGTCAAGCTCCCCGTGATCGATTCTCCAAAGTAGATTCTGCGTACGATCCCAACCAAACCCAAGATTTAATGCGGTGTCGCCAAACAGCGTCGACCAAGTGTCTTTTCCGTTTTGATGTTTAGTCTCGGTTGGACGTCCACCCCACATGTGCGTGATGGAATCGCCGAGTAGTACGATTTTCGGATCAATAGAATCTTTGATCCGAAGCGCATCTGCATGACGCCGATACCAGTCATAAAAATCCTGCTCCAATTTCGGAGTCGGGATTGTAGCCCAGTTTTTTAAATCATGATCGTCCGAAAGATTGGCATGGGTCGTCGACGTCTTCAAGCCGCGACTATCGGTTGCCTGTAAATAAAATGCGATTGGCCGATCCGGAGGAATATTGGCCGATATGGATTCAGCATTGCATTTTCCGTCAAGCACTTTCCATTTGCGTTGCTGCCATGGTCCCCTATCGATTGTGTACAGCAATTCTGCTTTCAAGGCGGTCGTTCCGTTTGTGATTTTGGCGGTGGCTTGGTCACCAGCGATCTTCAGCACATCAAGCCGGACAACCGGTGCTCCGCTTTTCAGGTTTGCATCCATGAACTGTTTCACAATTGGAAAATTAAAAATATGACCATGTGGCAAGTTCAATTGCACTGCGGTTGTGACCCATTTAGGATCAACCTGTTCAATGGTCTTGCGATAACTGTCTAACGGATAGGCGAAATCGTTTGTCCCATTGAGGAAGAGTATCGGGCACCGGGTGCGTCCAACATGTTGTCCCGGATCAAAAAGCTGGATCCACCGGTTGCGTGATGAATCCGTTAATCTTCCAAATGATCTTTCTTTCCAGACGCTATTGTCGTGAAGAAATCCGCAGCCGTAAGTTGGCGTTGCGGCTTTAAATCGATGATCAACGCCGGCTACAATACAGGTCAGATAGCCACCCCAACTAATACCTGTCACACCGGTGCGATTTTTGTCCACTTTCGGGAGTGACAAAAGCAGCGAATGCGACAGGATGACGTCGGCAATTGCATGGTACGTCCACATGTTTTTTGTGTCGCCCGCGTCGAAGTTGCGGAATTTCGTTTGATCGCTTTGTTCCGGTCCACCATCAGGTAGTTTTTTACGGTCCTTGCCTCGCCCTGACGTGTCCATCGCAATCGAAACGTAACCGCGTTCTGCCCAAAGTTGTGCCCACTCCTGAAACGCTGCACCGCCACCACCATGAACAAGTACGATGCCTGGAAAGGGACCATCCCCCTCGGGGCGTCCAACGTAAGCAAAAACGCGTGTTGGCTTTCCGTTAAAAGGTTCGCCGCTAAAATGGATTTCCTGAGTTAAACCGCTGGTTTCGCCCCATTCGTGCTTGGGAGTTTGGCTGAGCGAATCCAAATCCCAAATCGTTTGTGGATTGGGTTCTTGCGCAAGAATAGAGCCCGATAAAAGAAAAGCAAAGAGTACGAAAAAACGGCGAACGATTGTCATGGCGATATTGCGTTAGTTGGAGATTTAGACGACCCGATCTGATAACTCAGCGAGAGCCATCAAGGTCTAGGCGACAATTTCTTGGATTACTTTCCCATGAACGTCGGTCAACCGTCGTTCGATTCCGTTGTGGTAAAAGGAAAGTCGCTGATGATCGAGTCCCAACAATTGCAAAATTGTCGCGTGGAAATCGTAAACGGTCGATACCTTCTCCGCAGCTTTGTAGGAAAAGTCATCCGTCGCACCAAACGTATAGGGTGCTTTGACTCCAGCACCTGCCATCCATGCGGTAAACCCGGATGGATTATGATCGCGTCCGCTGGCACCTTTTTGGAAGGTTGGCATTCGGCCAAATTCCGTACACCAGACAACGAGCGTGTCCTTCAGAAGCCCACGTTGCTTAAGATCTTTCAGCAATGCAGCGCAAGGCTGGTCCAGCATCTCACCATGTTTGGCGTATTGTCTCTCCAACGCCTTGTGGCCGTCCCAATTGCTAACTCCTTCGCCACCGGTCTGGTAGGCTCCGTTGAAAAGTTGCACAAATCGAACTCCCTTTTCCACGAGTCGTCTTGCCAGAATGCAGTTTTTCGCAAAGTCCGATTTCAGTTGATTGGTCGAATCTGCGCCATACATTTTCAAGATGTGCTTCGGCTCGTCGCTGATGGCTGCGACTTTCGGAACGCTTGATTGCATTTTTGCAGCGAGTTCATAGCTGGAGATTCTAGCCGCAAGTTGAGTGTCACCGAGAAACTTGGTTTGGTGCCGCTCATTCATCCGCTTCAAAAATTCGCGTGTGGCCCGATCTTCTGTTGGCGAAATTTTTGAAGGTCTTGCTAGATTTCGAATCGGGTTGTTGGCGTTAAAGTCGGTGCCTTGAAATGCGGCTGGCAAAAAACCGCATCCCCAATTGTTGACACTCGATTGCGGTGTGCCGCGAGGGTCGGGAATTGCGACATAAGCAGGCAAGTCTGAATTCTCGCTTCCAAGAGCGTACGTGGTCCAAGCTCCCATGCTAGGAAAACCGTCAAGTGTAAATCCGGTTGACATGAAATTCTCGCCCGGTCCATGCGTATTGGTTTTCCCCGTAAGCGAATGAAGGAAACAAATATCATCGGATTGTTCACCAATGTTTTTCACCAAATCAGAAATCATTTTTCCCGATTCGCCATAAGGGCGAAACGCCCACGGGCTTTTGGTGAGCTTGCCTTGTTCGCCTTGGAACGTTACGAGCTTTCCACCAGGCAGATCTTGACCATTTCTCTTGATGAGTTCGGGTTTGAAATCGAATGTGTCGATTTGGCTTGCAGCGCCCGAGCAAAAGATCACGATGACATTTTTCGCTTTGGCCTCAAAGTGCGGCTTGCGTGCGGCGTACGGATTGCCAGGATCCACAACCGGGCGGATCGGCGTCTTTTCATCGTTCAGAATGCTGCCTGGCGATTGGGGGTCGCGGCCAAACGTTAAGTCATCCGACAAAAGCGATGTTAATGCAATGGTTCCGAGACCGGTCGAAAAATCGTTGAGAAAGCGACGTCGATGCAGAAGGTGTTGTCCAAGGGGCATAAATTTAGGTCCGGCGTTGGGTTGAGGAATCCTATTTTGAACTCTTTTTACGTGAAATGCAAAGTCATTCCTACTTCATACATTTGCAATCGCTATCCCACATGGCCGCCTTATTCGGTTAAACTGAAGGTCCTACATAAATTCCCCGCCTAGAACCAAAATCGTGAACAGATTTCTTTTCACATCGTTTTTGACGATTTTCATATGCGACTTGGTCCTTTCGTCGTCCGTAGATGCCGATGATACGGATCGATTGAAATTCTTCGAGACCAAAATTCGCCCAGTTCTCGTCGAACATTGTTACTCGTGCCATAGTGCCGAAGCAGATGAAATTGAAGGAGGACTTGCTCTCGACAGTCGTGAGGGTATTCGCGCGGGTGGTGAATCCGGGGCGTCGGTAGTTCCCAAGAGTCTCGACAAGAGCCTGATTCTCAAAGCGATTGGATACGACGATTCTTTTTACGAAATGCCACCTGATGGGAAACTGCCAAATTACATCCTGAAAGATTTTGAAAAATGGATTGCTGACGGTGCTATTGATCCCCGCGAGCAGAAAGGTGTCGCAAACAAAGACGCCAAACCTGACCCGATGAAAAATATAGAAGATGGTCGGCAGTTTTGGTCGTTCGTCCCGCCGAAAACTCCGCCGCTTCCCCAAATTGGCAAGTCCGATTGGGCGACCTCGCCAATCGATTTTTATGTTCAAGCGAAAAGGGTTGAAAATGGTTTGTCGCGAGCCGGACCGGCGACCAAGCAGGAACTCATTCGGCGTGCGACGTACGACCTGACGGGGCTGCCGCCGACACCAAACGAGGTCGCAAATTTTCTGAACGATGATTCCTTGGACGCCTTCGAAACGGTAGTGGATCGTTTGCTCGCGTCAAAACGTTATGGGGAGAAATACGGGCGACACTGGTTGGATGTGGTACGGTACGCGGACTCCAACGGGCTAGATGAAAATCTGGCATATGCCAATGCGTTTCGGTTTCGAGATTACATCGTTCGAGCTTTCAATGAAGACCTGCCATTTGACCAGCTAATTCGTGAGCATCTTGCAGGAGATTTGATTTCCAGAGATTCGATTAAACCTGATGCAATGGTTGCCGATCAATCGCGGTCAATCGATCGACTGATCGCGACTGGATTTCTGTCGATCGGTCCAAAGATGCTTGCATGTGATGATGGCCGAAAAATGGAAATGGATATTATTGATGAGCAGGTCGACACAACGTCGCGTGCTTTTATGGGGCTGACGATGGGATGTGCTCGGTGCCATGATCACAAGTTTGACCCGATTCTTGCCAAGGATTATTACTCCATGGCGAGTATCTTCAAGTCAACGAAGACGATGGAGAATTTCAACGTTGTTGCTGTTTGGCATGAACATGAGCTGAAGACAAAACAGAAACAACTGGAAATTGACAAGTTTCAAAAGGAACTTGCCGTGTTCACGGACAAGATGAATTCCGAGGTCGAAAAAAGGCGTGTTGATTTTCTCGCTCGACACCGTGGTCTGGCGACGGAATACTTGATGGCCGCGACCGAAAAAATTGAGGGTGATCCACTTCAGTTTATAAACGGAACTTCGAGCATCGGCGAACATCTGATGACGTTGCCGAATGAGGAACTAGCGAAAAATTCCGGCGTGAGGTTGTTTGAGGCCGAGGGATTCACCCGGGGTACGATTCAGAAAAATACCGATTCGTATGGAAAAGGAATTGGGACACTGATTCATGCCGGTTACGCAGAGTACGAAATCGAAATTGTGGAAGCTGGAAAATATCAGTTGGAATCGAGGTATGCGGCGTTGGATTCCCGACCTGTTCAGTTTTCGTTAAACGGGAAAAAAATCAAAACGGACGGAGCCCGTGAGGTCACCGGGGGATGGAATCCGGAGCATCAAAAATGGCATATCGAGGGCGTTTTTAAATTCGTTGCTGGTAAAAACCTGCTCAGGATCGAAAGAAGTTCTGCCTTTCCGCATTTGGACAAATTCGCGATTGGAAAGGTCAATTCGAACAAGAGTGACGCAGGCGCAGTTTCAAGCATCGATTTTTCGGTTCTCGATAAAAACATCCTCGATGGCGTTGTGTCGTTTCTCCGCGTTCAGACGAAAATCGAACATTCGTTTTGGAAGACGTGGATGGAACAAAAAGAGCTGCGTGGAACGCTATTACCTGCGGTTCGAATCGGGTTTGCGAACGCACTCAAATCGGAACAAGCTACGACGTTCCGAGAACTGCTTTTTGAGGATGCGGGGCCTTTTAAGAAAATCAATGGTATTGATGCGAAAAAGTTGTCAAAACGATTGGGGGGTGAGGACGAGAAACGAATCGTGGCTTTACAAAAAGAAAAAACAGAACTGGAAAAACGAAAGCCTGTCTTTCCCAAAGCGATGGGGGTTCGCGAGGGCAAAATTGAGGATTTGAAAGTACATATTCGCGGGAATTACTTGACCCTTGGTGAAAAGGTCAATCGTGATGTTCCCGTTGTGTTTGAAGCAGATGAAGACGTGACCGTCGCCGCGAAATCCAGCGGGCGGTTGGAGTTGGCAAATTGGCTTTCGAGCCCAAAACATCCGCAAACCGCCCGGGTTATTGCCAATCGCATCTGGCTATGGCACTTCGGCAGAGGAATTGTTTCGACACCGGACAACTTCGGTCGACTGGGAGCAGCACCCTCCAATCAGCCTTTACTGGATTGGTTGAGCTGTCGTTTGGTTGAGCTGGATTGGTCGATGAAAAAGCTTCATCGGGAGATCATGTTGTCCGCTACTTACCAAATGAGCTCCGCCTTCAATGAAGCAGATGGTGCCTCAGACCCGGCTAATGAATTTCTATGGCGATTTAATCGTCGTCGGCTCTCGGCGGAAGAGGTCCGTGATTCGATCTTGCACCTTTCTAGCTCGCTGGATGAAAAAATGTTTGGTCAATTGCTGCCGGACAAAAATCGTGGATATGTCACGGGAACGGGATCGAAGCAAGGAAGCTATGATTTTCCACGCAGAAGTGTTTATCTGCCCGTCCTCCGAAGTGCCGTTTATCCGGTGCTTCAAGCTTTTGATTTTCCGGACCCGGCGGTTCAATCGGGAAGTCGTCAATCATCGACCATCGCTCCACAGGCTTTATTCATGATGAATGGTGACATTGTCCTCAGGGGGACAAGACGTTTGGCCGAGACGTTAGTTGGTAACGATTCGT
This sequence comes from uncultured Pirellulaceae bacterium, assembly GCA_905480545.1. Classification (GTDB taxonomy): domain Bacteria; phylum Planctomycetota; class Planctomycetia; order Pirellulales; family Pirellulaceae; genus JABAAE01. The sequence goes on along the minus strand of CAJQQR010000133.1, from coordinate 16,055 downwards.
TGGATGATTTCGGCCGTCTGGAAATTGTTTTTCAAAAAGCTTACGCACGGAATCCGACGACGGATGAAGCCGCGAAAATATAGGCTTATTTAGAAAAAATAAAACTGCAATTTGCGTCAAATGGTGAGGCATCAAAAGAGTATGACATTATGGCTTGGCGTTCTGTCTGCCGAATTCTAGTTGCAGCAAGCGAATTTATTTACATCGACTGATTCATCGATTAAACGAAACATCCCATGACAAAATCAAGATTGAACCACTCCTGTTTCGATTTTCAAAACAGGCCTGTATCCCGTCGCGAAATGCTTCGCCAAAGTAGCATTGGGTTTGGCGGTTTAGCGTTAGCCGGGTTGTTGCAAAACGAAAGTCCAGCGAGCTTTGTCTCAGCGTCATCGCCGAATTCAGGTGCGGATGTTGCGGCAGCTGCTGGATTGCAAAGTCCACGTTTTGCTCCGCGTGCAAAACGGATCATCTTTATGTTTATGCATGGTGGTCCATCGCAGGTGGATACTTTTGATTATAAGCCTGCCCTAAAGCGGGACGATGACAAAACGTATCCCAACAAAAAGCCGAGGATTGTATCGGGTGCGACTGGCAAGCTTTTGGCTTCGCCATGGGAATTCAAGCAGTATGGAGAGTCCGGAATACACGTTTCGGATTTGTTTCCCAATGTAGGGAAGATGGTGGATGACCTTTGCATCATCAATTCTGTACATGGCTCGAATTCAAGGCATGGTGCTGCGTTGTTGGAGTTGCATACCGGTTCGGATACCTTTATCCGGCCGTCGATGGGATCTTGGATCAATTACGGGCTAGGGACGGAGAATAATAATTTGCCGGGTTTCGTTACGATTTGTCCGACATTCGGGCATGGTGGTGTCAACGCATGGTCCAATGGATTCTTGCCTGCAAAATTTCAAGGCACTCCAATTGGAACATCGAGCACTCCCGCAGACAAAGCGAAGATTCCATTTATCGAGAACAAAGAAGTTTCTCGTTCGGATCAGCGAATGGAACTTGATCTTCTCAAAGAATTGAATCGTGATCATCTTGCGAACCGAGGCGTTGATGATCAGTTGGAATCGCGCATCGCGTCCTTTGAATTGGCGTTTCGCCTGCAGCGGCAGGCACCGGACCTGCAGAATATCAGCGATGAGTCGGCGGCAACTCTTGAGCAATATGGGCTGAACGAAAAAGAAACGAAAAATTTTGGGCGTCAATGTTTGATGGCGCGACGGTTCGCAGAAGCTGGAGTTCGGTTCATCCAGGTAACACATAGTTACAAATGGGACCAGCATGGTGGCCTGCGAAATGGTCATGCGAAAAATGCCAAAGAAGTTGACAAGCCGATTGCGGGTTTGATTCAGGATTTGAAGCAACGTGGCCTACTGGATGACACCCTGGTCCTGTGGGGTGGTGAGTTTGGTAGGACGCCTGTTTCTCAAGGCAATCGCGATGGGCGAGACCACAACCCGCATGCTAACAGTATGTTTATGTGTGGCGGCGGGGTGAAAGGCGGTTTGCGGTACGGTGAAACGGACGAGCATGGTTATTATGCAGTTCGAAACAAAGTGCATTTTCACGACCTTCATGCAACGATTTTGCATCTGATGGGAATGGATCATGAAAAATTGACCTACAAGTATGCCGGGCGGGATTTTCGATTAACCGATGTCTACGGAACCGTCGTCAAAGATATTTTTGCGTAGATCGTCGGTTTTGGAACAAGACCTAGCGAGTTTTCCCGATCGGTTTTGACGAATTTCTTGGATTGCCTAAGCGACCCAAAGCCTACACTCTTCCCCGAATTGTTATCACGTGCTTTGGCTCTCTTGCACTTCAGGGGTTTGTTTTCCAATGATTTTTCGCCCCAATGCGTCTTTTCGTGATCGCTGTGATCATTTGTTTACTTTGCATCGTTTCTGCTGTCTCGGAAAGGTAGTCGAAGTCTTGTATCTTTGATACGCGCGTTCAATCGCTTAACTAGGGATTCGTTTTGCCGACGAGCCCTTATTTCTAATTGATTCAACGTCAGTCTGCCGAATTCAAATGAGGTCTCCACGATGCTGCTCCGACTGAATTTCGAGGTTGCGTTACGTCATGTGGTTTACACCCGTTCACTCCGATTGCTTCTGTAAATCAGCTTGAAATTTTTCGGGTCGGAAAGGTGGATATCTAGCAACATAAACGCAATTGCAAAAGGAAATATCTGTGAGATTTCGCCAACTTGATCAAATTGTTAGCATCGAACCTAACGAGAGGATCACGGCGAGACGGAATTTACGCGGTGATGATCACTTCTTTAAGGACTACTTTCCGAAGTTCTCGGTACTTCCTTGCGTAATATCTCTTGAAATGATGTTCTAGGCGAGCGATTGGTTGGTGCGATGCAGTGACGATTTCAAATCCTCGATGGTAATTTTGAAAGAAGTGCGTAACGCCGAGTTCTCTGGTTTTGTTCGGCCTGGGCAAGAGCCTGAAATTACCGCAGAGCTCAGATCGGAAACTGTTCAACAATACAAGTTGATGACGAAAGCATCGGTGGAAGGCAAAGTCGTCGCCAGTGCCCGAATGGTCGTGGAAAAAACTGACTTGTCATCGGTCGCACCCAGTCGCGCCCCGCTTGATCAACTTCTCCATCAACAAAAAAAATTCAGTATGATCAATTTGCCCGGACAATTCGGTTGAGCATCCAGTTGAAGCTTCGCATTACCGTTGGATGTGGATTGACCAAATAACTGAGTTCAAAGTTGGACAAATCGCGAGTGCGATTAAAACGGTCAGCATGACCGATGAACCTCTCGATCTTTACATGCCGGGATACCCAGTAATGCCCTGTTCGCTGATCCTGGAAGGGTTGGCCCAAACCGGAGGAATGCTGGTGAATCAGCTAACAGAGTTTCAGCAACAGTTGGTCTTGGCAAAGGTTTCCAAAGTGAATTTCTATCGGTCAGCTATTCCTGGCGACACGATGGAATATTCTTTGGAGATCACTGACCCTGCACCAGATAGTTATATGGTCCGTGGGAAAAGCGAGATTGACGGGCAGGCACACGCGGATTGCGAATTGGTCTATGTGAACGTGCAAAATCAGCTCGATTTGGTTGAGTTGATGTCTCCGCAGGCATTGCTTTGGATGTTGCGGCTATACGGTTTGTACGATGTTGGAAGGCATGTTGATGGTGCGCCGCTGCTACCACCGCAAAGAATGGTTGACGCCGAGAATAAATACTATTCAGATCAGTTGTTGTCGGTTCCGAATCTGATGCCACCTTGTCATTGACGCGACCCTCCCTTTCCATTATCCCGGCCATCTAAATCAACGAAGCTAAACGACTTGAAATTGATGGACCGGCATCGCATTGCGACCACTTTTTGCCAGCGGTCGAGGATCAGGTTGAGCAAAGCCGTTTCGGTCGATGGTCCGAACTCGAAATTCGTAGCTACCTCGATCAAGCTTCTTGAGGATTACTTTCCAATTCGCCATTCCATAACGCATCGGCCATTGCATCGGTTTTCCAGAGGTCTTGTCGAAACCAAAAATGTCTGACGAGGAAATGTCAGTTGGAAGAATTGGTTTCCAATTGGAGGGCGGCGCTGAAACCTCGCAATCTTCCCAGCGTCCGTTTTGGATTTCGGGATGGTCGTAATCAAGTTGGGAAAAATTGGGTTCTACGCGGCGGATGGAAAATTGAACTTTTTTAAGATCGGACAATCCGGAGATGGCAATTCCGGACAAAGAAATCGGAACACCGTGTTCGAATTTGATATTCGGCTTGTTGAGATAGGCCGCCGTTTTGATCGGAGAATCGGGGTCGTTGTTTTGATTCGAATAGGTATCGTTAGCTCGTGGATCGTTGGAAAGGACAATGTTTTGCAGCCATTTGATGCTCTTGAATCCATAGGCCCACGGAACGATCATTCGAACTGGGCCACCGCGCAGTGGCGAAATGGGTTTGCCGTTGAGTTTGTACGCCAAAAAGACTGGCGGATCATTGGGAGCATGATCGACTGCTTGAGTGTAACTGAGCGACGATTGGAATCGTTGTGTTGGATCGTTGTTATGAAATCCCCAATAATAGATTCGTCGAATGTTTTTGGTTTTTCCGCACAGTTTCAAAACGTCACGAAGCGCGATTCCCTCCCATAAGCCTTGGCCGAGCGGAGTTGGGATGTTCAAGCACTGAATCGCTTTGATTAATTTGACGCTTGATTTCCTCTCGAGACTCAAAAGCGTATCAAAATCTATTGCTGTTCCATTTGAAATTGATAATTGCTTCTCGGCAGTCGCGTTTTGTTTGACGATGGGTTCATCGAGCGATTCGTCGACTGTGATTTCCAAACGCCAGCTTTCTCGAGTCATGCGTGCGGAAACCAATTCGTTTCCTGTAAGCAAATGCGGTTTGGGATTACCCCGGGCAACAGTGTAGAAGTCTTCCGCCGGAGTGAGGCAGCGATCTTGCGGTTGTGGTGATGTTCCATCAATCGCTTCGGCAGCGTCCTGCTGTCCACAAACCGAATCACATGCCGCTGCAGTCGCCGACATGAAAACAGAATGTTTCAGCACTCTGCGTCGTGAGAATTTAGCTGCCATTATGTACCCTATCTCGAAGTAAGCATTGTCCATTGTTTGGAGTCTATCACAATTAAATATTGAATTCCTAATCGATTTTCATCCCGTATGATTCTTTAATTCAAACGCTGGGCAATGAAAAAGAGACTGTACGAACTTTTCTTTTGTTGATTCGTTGTGGTAGGTTGTCGGGTGTTCATTTTCGGCTTCGATTGATGTTTCATTGGTTGAATCAGGCCTGCAAGATTACGACGTATCAAAGAAATGAAACGGTTTGGAATTCTTAGATATTGCTTTAATTAAACATTTCCAAGCATGTTGGCACCTTCGTTGTTTGTGGGCGTCACGTGTTTCAGGCAAAGGTTCGAGACGGAAATAAGCAAACTAAAACAAAGTAGCTGATTGATACAGCTCATCTCGCCACGTACCAAAAATTGATTTTCATGACAAAACACAGATTGTACCTCTCGCTTTTGCTGTTGATTTTCATCAACGTCAGTGCTGCGGCCCAACAGCCGGAAAATGTAAGCAAACGGAAGAAACCCAACATATTCTTTGCGATTGCTGACGATTGGGGCGTTCACGCATCGATCTACGGTGACCCGGTCATTAAAACACCAACGTTTGATCGTATTGCGAAGCGAGGTGTTTTATTTAATAGGGCGTTTGTGTCCTCGCCCTCATGTACGCCGTCTCGTGGTGCGATTTTGACCGGCCAACATTTTTGGCGTCTTGGGCCGGGGGCAAATCTTTGGAGCGAGTTGCCGAAGGAACACGTGACTTATCCCGATCTCCTACGCGACAACGGATACGCGGTTGGATTTTCTCGCAAAGGTTGGGGGCCAGGTAAGGATCGGAAGCCACCAGCGGCCGGTGATCGCTACAAGAGCTTCAAGGAGTTCTTGGCCAAAAAACCGGAAAACAAGCCATTTTGCTTTTGGTTTGGGGCACATGATCCGCATCGAACGTACAAATGGCAGTCGGGAGTTAATAGTGGAATGGATCTCTCCAAAGTCGTTGTGCCGGCTTATTTGCCGGATACCGAAAAAGTCCGCACAGACATTTGCGATTACTACTTTGAGGTGCAACGGTTCGACACAGAAGTCGGCGAGCGACTGAAAATCCTAGAGGAAATTGGCGAACTGGAAAACACGATTGTTGTGATGACTGGTGATCACGGTTGGCCATTTCCCCGCGGCAAAAGCAATCTTTACGATGCGGGCGCTCAAGTTCCATTGGCAATTCAATGGGGCTCGAAAATCAAAGCTGGACGTGTTGTCGAAGACTTTGTCAGCCTTACCGACATGGCTCCTACATTTCTGGAAGCAGCGGGTGTCCAAAAGTTGGATGTGATGACTGGGAAAAGTCTAATGAAGGTTTTGACATCGGGGGATTCAGGCTGGATCGACGAATCACGAGATCATGTATTCATGGGAAAAGAGAGGCACACACCCTGTCAGCCGAAAGATTTTCGCGGCACACCGATGCGTGGAATTCGGACCAAGGATTTTCTATACATCCACAATTTCAATCCGGACTGTTGGCCGGCAGGTGGTCCTCAGAGCCGAAAAGGGAAATATGCAGATATCGATGGTGGGCCAACGAAAACCGAATTACTCGCGTTCGGCAATGATGATTCCGGACGAAAAAAGTTAGATCTATCAGTGGCAAAACGACCGGCCGACGAGCTTTATGACGCAAATAACGATCCATTGCAGCTGATCAATATTGCAAATGATCCAAAAGTTTCAAAGCAAGTCAAGCAGCTACGCGAAAGATTATTTAACGAATTGAGGGAAACTAATGACCCTAGGATTTTGGGAAAAGGTTCTGAGTTGGAAGCGTTTCCTTATCGCGGCAGTTTTCCGAAGAAACAGAAGAAAAACGGAAACGGGAAGTAGACGATTGCCGGTTAAAATTAAAAACGAATTCGTAGTTTGACTGTTGTGAGTGACGTTGCTCGTCAAAGGTTTGGATGAACGGCGCTATTCGAGCCGAGTGGATATTAGACATGTCTTGGGTCGAGCCGCTAGTTGCTTGTTGATGGCCGCTTTGCCGCCTGCGGCTATTTGTTGATGTTTCTGGCAGCTTGTAGTTCAGCTCGAATTCGAATAACCAACGCGTCTTCCGATTCGCCTTGTGATATCGAATCTAAACACGCCTCGGCTTCGGAAAACAATTCAGCTGCCTGCTCGGTATTGCCGGCGCGGGCGTTCACCGTCGCAAAGAGTATTAGATATTGCGCAAAATTAATCTTATACGCGTAATAGGCGGGGTACTCTTCGATCAACTGACGATAGATCCGAAGTGGCTCTTCCAGCCGTTTGGATGGAACGGAATTTAGTTTTGATACAACGCCGCGAACCAGCGAGTTTGCGTACAACGCCTGATATTCACCAACGGTTGGCCATTTTTCTCGTAACTCTCTGGCGACCTTCAAAGCTGCACCATAAGTCGAGATTCCAAGGTTCGCTCGATCCAAGTTCAATAGCATGTCGCCCAGTTCAAACGGATACGCCGGATTGGTTGGGTGTTTCGCAGTCAACGCCTCAAGTATCGATTTCGCCTTCTGAAAAGCGTTTCGAACCAATGCGCGATCTTTTCCATCGCGGTGAATTCGAACACGGTCTTGGTAAGCTCGCGAGAGCTCCAGTTGGAATTCCGATCGTTCGGGGTCAGCGGCAATCAAGGCATCCAGGATGTCAATCGCATGATCATTGGCGGTTCGAACTGACGATTTCTTCTCAGCGAAAAGATTGTTGACGTCAACCCAGACGCGGACACGACCTTTCTGCTGGGCTGTTCTTCGGTTCTTTGAATCGCGGGCTTTGTTTTTAACGGATTCCATCATTTTGCTATTTTTCTTTGATGGATTCCTCGCGGCGAATATTTTTCGGTTGATCACGTATCCAACACGGGTGTACATCGACGTATAGATGTTAAGCGACCGAGCGTATTCCAATTTGATTGGGTTGGTTTTTGAAACGCAGTTCCTGTAAACGCCCTGACAATTTTCAATTGCAACTTCGGCATCGGAAAAGTCGCCCCGCTGCTTTGCGCTAAATGCAATTTCATTGAAGATTTTCATGCGGACCAAAATGTTTTCTGATTCATCAAGAGTCACATTTTCTAATTTTGAGAAATTTTCAACGGCCTGCACGTAGACGACTTCTGCCTCGTCCAATCGCCCAAGTCGTTGCAGGATATCGCCGACGCGGCGAAGAGCTTGGGCCGATTGAAACGACAGGTCGGCCTGGTTTTTTTGTGCAAAATCTTCGAAGAACCGTAGCAATGTTTCAAGAATTTCGACGTCTGACCCAGTCAACGTTGTTTCAAATGATCGAACCTCCTCTTCCTGAACTTCCACCGCAATTCCGAACGGGACTCCGCGATTGGCGATGTTTTGCATGATTTCTTCACAGGCCTCGATCGCAATGGAGAAGTTGTCTTCCGCCCGTTTCCGCTGCGTTTTCGCTTCAGATAGCGCAAGCACAGCAGATGTTTTGCTCGCTTCCGCCCGATCGTATTCAATTTCCTTGTCTCGTAATGCTGCTTGAGTTTGTTGATTTCCAATCGTTGCAACAACAGCAATGGTGATGATCAGTCCGAGCGTAAGGCCAGACAGAGATGCAACCATTGGATTACGTTTTGACCATCGCCACGCCTGTTCGATAACGTTGGCGCGACGTGCTGAAATGGCCCGCCCTTCAACAAAGCAAATCAAATCATCACGCATTTCACCTGCTGACTGATACCTTTCAGCCGGTAGCGTCGCGCAGGCTTTGAGAACGATTGTTTCCAAGTCTTTGGGTATAGTCGGTTCAATTTGTCGAGGACTTGGTGGGGGTTGTTCCGATTTTAATTTCATCAGCGGTGCTGACCGCGTTTCCGAATAGGCCGGATTCAATACCAGCAATTCAAATAGTGTTAAACCGAGGCTGCACACGTCCGATCTAGCATCGCCTTCGCCGTTAAATTGTTCCGGAGACATGTAACGCAGCGTTCCAACCATGTCACCCGTTTTGGTCAGGCCATCGCTCTCATCAAATTTTGCTAAACCAAAATCCGTAATCCAGACTATCCCATTTTGGTCCATAATTAAATTCGACGGTTTGACGTCGCGGTGTAAAACACCTTGTTCATGGGCGTAATCCAATGCATCGGCAATATCTGCGACGCAATGACAAACCCGCATCCAATAGTCGTTTTTCTGTTTTTCACTACCATCGATTCGATTTGAAACAACCGCCGGTGGTTGCGATTTTATAGTCGATTGATGCAATGTCCTTGTTGTCGAAATTTCCCCAGGCGAATCGTCTTGGTTAGCTAGGTCTGATTTGAAAGAATCAACACGAGTTGGCGATGGTTTCGATCGGACACTATTTGCAGATTGAGATTTTGATGCGGTTGATTCAAAGGAGTACGTTTTAGACTCGCGAATCGATCGAACCGCTTGGTGTAAAGGCGTGCCGTTAATCAGCTGCATCGCGTAGTAGTGGATTCCATTTTCATCTCCAGAACCGAAAACGGGCACGATGTTGGTATGGTGCAATCTTGCGGCTGTCGCGGCTTCACGCTTAAATCGTTCCAGCTGTTTGGGTGAACCAGAAATGGTGGGACTAATGATCTTTAACGCGACGTGACGATGGAGCGAAACCTGAAGTGCCTCATAGACAATTCCCATTCCCCCCTGCCCTAGCTGGCCGAGGATTTCAAAGTCGCCAATTTTTTTCAGATTAAGTTCGACGTGGTGTTTCAGGGCATGGGAACCAGAGTTGGAAAGTTGTTGTCGACTGACTTTTTCCATTCTGGCAATGGTAGGGAATACGGCACGGATCTGTGATTCAAGGTTCGGATTGGCGGCGACATAGTCTTCAATGGACGGGGTTTCGCCACGGCGAATTCGTTTGGCAAATTCATCAGCCAAGACATCGACCGGGTTGCAATCAGCATCGTCAGCTGATGAATCGTCATTTTCGTCCTGTATCACGTTCACATTGATATTGCTCATCGCTCGAACCGTTCCATGATCTCTCCAAGCTTTGTAATGGCTCGAATATAACGATTGCTCGCAGCGGCGGGTTTGATTCCGATGATTTGAGCAACATCAGCATTGGACAATTGTTCAAAATGGCGAAGTGCCAAGATCTCACGATCGGTTTCATTCATGGACTCAAGTGCGGCGTGCATTCGCTCGAGTTCCTCTGCCTTGATTGCTGCCTCACTCGGAGACGTTAGTTGACCAATCAATTCACGCGCCATCAATTGACTAGCGTCGCTCATGTCGTTGCCAACGTTTGCCAGTCGCACTTCGTTTTGAACACCACGCTTTTGTCGAAAATGGCGGCGCTGCGAATCGATCAAAACCTGGTAGGTGATTTTTCGTATCCAGACGAAAAATGAGACTCCAGGGTTGACGATAAATTCTCGATAACGATTTTTTATTTCAAGAAATGACTCTTGCAAAACGTCGTTTGCATCGATTCGGGAACGGATTCGCTGGTCGATTCTAAACTCAATCATACGCTCGAGTTGATGCCGATATTTCAAAAATATCGAAGCGACAGTTTCGTCGTCCAGATCAACTTCCGCGTCACGACGAAGCAAAGAAATATCGTCGTCAACGTCGATTTCGGATTGAAGGCTATCGCTGCTCATTAATGTATTAAAGCACTTGTGAGCGTCAGGTTCCGCATTTGTGATCGAAAACGACCAAAAATTTCGATATCGGCGATCAACGGACCCAACATGTCCGATTTTGACGGGCTCGGGTTAGAGTCTAATCCCCGATTACCTGGATCGGATCTTCAATCAATGGGGGGAGAAATACTCGCTAATTCGTTTAAGTCTTTACTGCATCAATCAACTTCATGATGTCTTCCGGAATCGGCGCGACAAACTCCAGTTCGTCGCCTGTCACCGGATGGGTAAACTGCAATCGATGAGCATGGAGTGCCTGTCGATCAATAATGACTTCATCGCAAATGGACAAATCGACCGGGGCTTGCCCCGAATTGTTGTTAGCATGGAGAGCCAAGTCTTGTCGTGTTAATTGGCTCCTCCCGCTATAGAGTTTGTCGGCGACAACTGGACAGCCAATATGCTGCAAATGAACGCGAATTTGATGTGTCCTTCCCGTCTTTGGAAAAAGTTTAAGCGTCCCGTATGGTTTGCTGGTCGGAAACGGTTTGAAACGTTCGATCACCTCGTAAAACGTTTTGGCGTCGCGAGACATTGGGTGGTTTGCACGGATGGTCATTTTCTCGCGTTGATAGGGATGCACCCCAATCGGTTCGTCAATCCAGTCCCGCTCGCGGTCTGGCAGTGGCGAGACAACCGCAAAGTACTCTTTTTTCACGGTGCGATTTTCAAATTGCTTGGCAAGATTCATGTGAGCGTTATCGTTTTTCGCTACCACGATTACGCCGCTGGTATCGCGGTCTAGGCGATGCACGATTCCTGGCCGCTGTTTTCCACCACACGAACTAAGGTTCTTGAAGCGAAACGCCAGTGCGGCGGTAAGCGTACCTGACCAATGGCCCTTTGACGGATGAACGACCATCCGTGGTGGCTTATTGATTACTACGAAATCATTGTCGTCATGAATGATATCGAGCGGAATTTCTTCAGGTTCTGGGACCGGATTGGACTCAATTTCAATTTTGCAGTCGACGACCTGGTCTTCGTTGAGCCTGAAAGATGGCTTTGCCGATTTTTGGTCAACTAAAACTTGACCCTGGGTTATGGCAACACGAAGCTTTGAGCGACTGTATTCTGGAAAATTTTCGACCAGAAAAACGTCGAGCCGCAAACCGGCCTGTTCAGCAGATACTTCAAGCCGCGTTGATTCTGAGCTCATGAGGCGACTTGATAATGAGAACGTGATGGGATGTTACTTAGGCGGATTTTTCGCTTCTGACTCTTTCGCATCAGCTTTTTCAACGTTTTTTTCACCAGCAGGGTCTTTGGCAGCAGGGTCTTTGGCAGCAGGGTCAACCACTGGATCTGACTTGGTTTTTTCGGAACTGGAGTCATCAGCCTTTGGTGCGGTCTCTTTATCTGAATCGTTCGTTGGGGGCACAGGCGGCTCGCTTTTTTCAGATTCGCCTTTCTTTGGTTCAGACTTTTTTGCTTCTTTCGCATTCGTTGGAGGGGCGGGCGGCTGTTCCGCAGGAGATTTCTCATTCTCTGCTTTTGCCGCACCCGATTTCGCCGCACCCGATTTCGAAGGATCGTTCGTCACCTTTTTCTCTTCCGTCGATTTCGTTGGTGGTTCATTGCCTGAAGAAACGGCTGGTGTAGGCTCCGTACCGACGACTGGCTCCTCACCCGGGTAAGTAAAGTCTGGCCGAGATGGCAGTCCGCTGTTGGTTGCTGGTGCTGAATCAGTATTTGTGACGGGACGTGTGAAAACGTCATTTTCACGCTTCTCGAATGCAACGAAAAATTCTCGGTTTTCCGGAGAATTGACGCGTTCGACACCAATTTTCGATAGTTTTGCAAAAGCGGAGTCTTCAAAATTACTAACGATCTCTTGGTATTTCGCTGCTGCTTCATCAAATTTACCAATTGATTCCAAGCCCCGAGCCCAGCCGTACAGCGCCCGTTGCTTCAGCTTTTTATCCTCTCCGGCTTTGTCGGCCGCCTTTTCGAAATTCGTAATCGCATTTTTTACCGATTCCATCCCCGTGGTTTTGTCGCGGAAGATTCGATTCAACCCCTGAGCCAATTGACTGTCGGCTTTCATCAAGTACGCCCATTTCGAAGAAATGTCATCAGGAAAATCTTCGATTTGTTCGTCTAGGGTAGAAACCGAACCCGCAGCTGATTGTTCTGAAGCAAAAAGGACCACATTCTTTGACTTTGCTTCTTTTGCTGCATCGCGGGAGGAAAGATAATATCGAATTCCAAAAACGACGACGATCAAGGCGACGATACCGGTAATGATTTTCGGCATTTGCTGCCGAATAGAATCCAAATGGTCGGTGACTGCACCGACTAGCTCGTTGTCGTCTATTTCTTTTCGATTTTTGGCTGCCATCAATAAACTCGGCGTTAAACGATCCTGATTAGTTTGTCATAATCACGTAAGTATATGGCTGGTATCGGGATATGGTCAATACGAACAACCAGACAATGACTTAGTCGGATGAAGGTGGCTTGCAAATTGCCCAGCGATAGCCATCATTTGCTTCTCTGAACAAACAATACGATATTTTTTCTGAACGAATTATTGGGTGTCTGGTCTCAATCAAGCACAGGACGAAGCCGTAAAGACTCTGAAGGGTCCGCTCCTTGTTCTCGCGGGCGCTGGTACTGGGAAAACTCGCGTCGTTACCTTTCGGATCGCGAACCTGATCAAGAATGGAATAAAGCCATCGCGGATCTTGGGCGTTACGTTCACCAATAAAGCGGCGCAAGAGATGAAGGAGCGGATTTCCGTGCTTCAGGGCAAGAAGCGAAAGTCGGATCGCCCGATGATTTCAACGTTTCATTCTCTGTGTGTTAAAATTCTGCGGCGGCGGATCACTGCACTCGGTTATCCGCCAAAATATTCAATTATTGACCGCAGTGAACAAGAGAGCGTGGCAAAGTCGATTCTTCGCGAAATTAGGATTGACGATTCGACTGTAAAGCCAACCGAATTGCTTTGGAAAATCAGTGGTTGGAAGTCCAAGTCAGTTCGTCCCGGGCAAGCGGAATCGATTGCCGAAACCGATAAAGAGCACATTTGCGCGATGGCGTATCGACGGTATCAACGACAAATCAAGCTTAGAGGTGCAGTAGATTTCGATGACTTACTCTTGCTGACTGAAGAGCTATTTCAAAACCACGAAGAAATTCGGTGTGAGGAAGCCGCACAGTTCGACCACATATTGATTGATGAGTATCAGGATACCAACGAGAGTCAGTATCAAATCGTTAAAGGTTTGGCTCGCGAGCATCGGAACCTGTGTGTTGTCGGCGACGACGATCAATCGATTTATGCTTGGCGAGGTGCCGAAGTTGAACACATCCTCAGTTTCGACAAAGATTGGCCGGACGCAAAAGTGGTGCGGTTAGAGGAAAATTATCGCTCGACATCGGCGATTTTGACGCTTGCCAATCGGTTGATCCGATTTAATAAAACGCGATTTGATAAAGAGCTGAAACCGGCCCGGATGGGAGGAATCAATCCGCCTGTTTTTCAGTTTCCCAACGAAGCGAAAGAGGCAAGTGAAGTTGTCTTTTCGATTCGCCGACGCCTTGAGGATCCAGACGTCGAACCGAGGGACATTGCGATTTTATTTCGAACCAATGAGCAGCCTCGACCGTTCGAACTGGAGCTTCGTAAGGCAAAAATTCCGTATGTCGTGCTAGGCAGCCAGTCTTTCTTTGACCGGAAAGAAGTCCGTGATTTAATGGCTTATTTAAAATTATGTGACTCGCCGTTTGATGATGTTTCTTTGTTGCGAGTGATTAATACGCCCCGCCGCGGTATCAGTGACAAAGTGATCGAAACGATTGTATCGCATTCGATCGCTAACTCCCAAAATGTCTGGAAGTCAGCTTTGGAAGTTGATTCGATTCCGGGGATTACAGAAAAAGCGAAAGGTGCGATCGGGCGGTTTACCGGCATGATTAATCGTTTTCGAAACCGATCGAAATCTGAACCCCTGGTAAATGTCGCCCGCGATTTGGTGGGTGATATTAACTATCGTGCTGAGTTGCAAAGGGCGTATCCTACAGTGGAAGAACAGGATGCCAAAATGAATTCAGTCGAGGAGGTGATCAACTCACTTGGTTCATATCTGGAAGCAAATAAAGATGCGTCACTGAATGAGTTCTTGCAAGACGCGGCGATCGACGACAAGGAAATGGACAACGATAAGGATAAGAAGCTTGCGCGAAACTCCGTTGCTTTGTTGACTTTGCATTCTGCCAAGGGACTTGAGTATCCCGAAGTTTACATGGTCGGTTTGGAGGAAGGGATTTTGCCACATCGACGCAGCGTCGAAGCGGACGGGGAGGCGATCGATGAAGAACGGAGGCTTTGTTACGTCGGAATCACACGCGCTCAGGAGCGTTTAACTTTATCTTTGAGTCTAAGTCGTATGAAATGGGGAAAGCCACGTGAGACCCATCCCAGTCGCTTTCTTTTCGAGATGATTGGAAAAGCAGATAACCCACATGAAATTGCCAGTCGGAAGCGAGCTGGCGCACCGAAACGGCGTCCCGTTCGCTAAATCAATTTTTTTATGGGCAACAATATATAAAATGGGGCAACAATATCTAAAATCGCTGACGTACTCGGGTTTCGACAATCGTCTTTTTTGCTCGTATCGATATCCTTGATTCCGCGCGCATTTGTCGTTGTTCAAGGCTTGTTTTATCAAGCGACATCCGGTCAGTTTCTGCAACCGTTTCAACGTAATGTCGAAGCCATCATTGATTCAGGAATTAATCTTAAATATGGAAATTGATTTTTTCGTTGGCAAGCCGCTATTTGAACCTTGCGACTCCGTTGTCGGCCGCTGCCCGCTTATTGATACGTGTGTTTCGCTTTGAGGTATGCGAAATCAAAGGAAGTCATTCCGTTTACCGGATCGGATCGGATCGATTCGAAACCCTCTTATTTGGCGAAAGCTGAATCCTCTACGCTAGACCAGCGGGAGTGCGCGCCAACATGCGACACGCGCCCTCGGGATTTCATCAAGAGGTAAAATCCTCCAACTAGTTTATGATTTTGTCTCGATAATGAGCAAAGGATTGCAAACGTTGCTTGAAAAAAACGAAGAACACTTCATACAATATACGTCGGTAATGTTTAAGTTTGTGTTTTCGCTGCAAATCGCTTCATGGCAGAAGATTTTTATAAAGTACTCGGTGTCACCCGCTCGTCATCCGAGGAAGAAATTCAAAAGGCGTATCGTGGTTTGGCAAAGAAATACCATCCGGATTTAAACGAAAATTCTGACGACGCAAAGCAGAAATTTCAGCAGGTCCAGCAGGCCTACGATGTCTTAAGTGACAAAGACAAACGTCAGATGTATGACCAGATGGGGCCAGACTTTGAAAAGTACCAAAATGCTGGTGCGGGGCCCGGTGCAGCCGGTGGTATGCCTTTTGATTTTGATTTGAATCAGATGTTCGGTGGTGGTGGCGGACAACCGGGTGGATACGGTGGCGGTGCCGGTGGTTTTGAGGACATTCTTCGTCAGTTTGGGGGCGGAGGAGGTGGTCCACGCGGTGGCCAACCGCGGCAAGCTCGGCCAAGGAGGGGGCAAGACATCGCAACTGAAATTACCGTACCGTTTCAGACGTCTGTTTTGGGCGGATCGGCAAATGTCGGTTTCAATCGCGGTGGCAAAAGCGAGACGATTGAAATTAAAATTCCGGCCGGGATCGAACCAGGTAAAAAGCTGCGGCTTAAAGGACAAGGCAGCTCGTCTCCCAATGGCGGTCCGAGTGGTGACGCGTTGATCACGATCAATGTTGCTTC
>CAJQQR010000132.1 GCA_905480545.1 uncultured Pirellulaceae bacterium | reverse complement strand
TCGACGGGCACACCTCAGCCACAACCTCGAAATCGGGGGCGAAACCTACCGCCTAATGAACGCAAAACGACGAGCAGGCAAGTCACAAACAGCCAAAAAGATGTCGGCGAATACCTAACACCAATGGCACACAATTGCTTTGTCTTGATGTACACCTTACGCCGCGTTATTTACCCGCCGTTAACGAGGTGCAAAAAAACGCGTTGACGCAAAAACGAAGTTGTACAAGTGGTATGTTGGAACACGATTCGTTTAACTGATAGACAGTGTTCTTTTATATTTGGTATTCTGAGTTTGCGAACGCTTTGTCCAGTTATCAATCGCATGGGTGCGCGTGAAACAACTTGTTTTTTACATCTAACTTCTAACACGGCAAAGTTCTCGAATGGCTCCTATTTACGTATGCCTGATTGGAATGCTGAGTGTGGTCGGTGCCATTCTGCTGCTTCGTGTGCACGCATTCCTCGCGTTGTTGTTGGGGGCGTTGGTTGTGATGTGCTTGACGACGACGACTCCGTCCGAGTTTTTTGGGGGCCAAAATTCTCCTGGCCTGGCGACAGTACCCAAGTCGATGGTGGATGGCTTCGGTTCGGGGTGTGCCAAGGTCGGGATTATCATTGCGTTGGCAGCCATCATTGGGCAATGTCTTCTTGAAAGTCGGGCAGCGGAACAAATCGTGGGAAGAATCCGCTTGGTGACGGGGGAGGCCAATGCTCCCAAAGCGTTCATGGCCAGCGGTTTTCTTTTGGGTATTCCGGTCTTCTTTGACACGGTCTTCTACCTGTTGTTTCCAATCATCCGCGAGTATTCTCGTCGGGCGAAAGGAACCTATTTGCTTTGTTTGCTTGCGACAGTTGCGGGCGCAAGTATGGCCCATTCGCTCGTTCCCCCGACCCCTGGGCCATTGCTCGTCGCGGCAGAGTTGAACGTCAGTCTGGGCGTGTTAATCCCTTTTGGTCTGTCCTTGGGGTTGATCACGATTACTGTCGGATACGTGTACGCCTCCTGGGCAAATAAAATTTGGCCCCTGCCAATTCGCTCGCTGCCGACTTTGCCCGAAGAAACCAATACCGATTCAAGCGTGCAAGCCGATAACGTCGTTGCGAACAATACTTGCCCATCCTTCTTTTTTTCTACACTGCCAATTTTGGTTCCTGTTGTCCTGATTGTCATTGGAACGGTCGTCAACATGAGATACGAACAAGCTGTATTGCCACGGTTTCAGCCCCAGTTGAAAGAGCTTTCCGCACAAAAAGAGGCGGGCATCATTACTGAAGAAGAGTACACACTCAAGACTGAATCGATCAAAGAAGAATGGAAGGCAGCCCGTTCGATTCCTTCATGGTTGGCTGTTATTACGGAAAAAAACATTGCCCTCAGCTGCGGTGCCGTTCTGGCGATGTTGTTGATCAGTTCTACCGGAGTTAGGGAGGGACGCACGGTGGAGCAGGTGGTGCGCGACGCTTTATCAGCTGGTGGTGTGATTATCCTGATCACGGCAGCAGGAGCAACGTTTGGGTTCGCCATGAAAAATGCGGGTATTGCTCAGCAAATTCAAGGCTGGGCGTCGGGCAACAACGAAAGTCATGCATCCATTTCAGGGTTTGCTTTGTTGCTAATTGCATTCAGTTTAACGACGGCCGTCAGAGTAGCCCAAGGTTCCGCGACTGTGGCCATGATGACCTGTGTTGCGGTCGTTGCCCCGATTGCAGCCTCGATCTCGCTTGGATTTCATCCGGTTTACCTTGCATTGGCAATTGGTTGTGGCTCCAAACCGGGCCCCTGGATGAACGACAGTGGGTTTTGGGTGGTCAGCCGTATGTCCGGAATGACCGAACTAGAGACTTTGCGTTCGTTTTCGGTGCTGCTGACAATTATGGGATTCACCGGTTTGGGTGTTGTCTTGATCGCTGCCTGGTTGATACCGTTTGTCTAGAGCGTATTTCGTTAAACTTTAGCGACTGGTTGCTCGTTTCGGCGGATAGAATCAGCGTCACTCGAGCGTCACATCTGTGCCATTTATACTCGCAAGTTCAAGAGGAAAAATTCGGTTTCATGCTATATCACCAAAAGCCCCGATTGGGTCCCGAGCAGCTTCGAAGTTACCGCTGGTTCGGGCCGGATGATTTGCGCAGCTTTGGCCACCGCAGTCGTAACAAACAAAGCGGTTTTAGCAACGATGAATTTCAGGGCAAACCGGTCATCGGCATCTTAAACACATGGAATGATTTGAACACTTGTCACGGTCACTTTCGCGATCGCGCCGAAGATATCAAGCGTGGCGTTTGGCAGGCGGGCGGGTTCCCCGTGGAATTACCCGTGATGAGTCTCAGCGAGACATTTATGAAGCCAACCGCGATGTATTATCGCAATTTTCTGTCAATGGAGACGGAGGAAACGCTTCGATGCTATCCGGTGGATGCAGCAGTATTGATGGGCGGCTGTGACAAAACTACTCCTGCTCTGATCATGGGAGCAATCAGCGCCGACATCCCCTGTCTCTTTATGCCGGGCGGACCGATGATCCGGGCGAGTTGGCGTGGAGAACCACAGGCAAGTGGTACCGATGTCTGGCGTCATTGGGCGGAACGGGGAGCGGGGCGTCTTTCCTGTGCTGACTGGCGGGAGTTTGAAGATCAAATTGCACCATCGACCGGGCATTGCATGACGATGGGCACGGCTTCGACCATGACTTCCGTTGCCGAAGTTCTTGGGTTCACATTGCCTGGCGCTGCGAGTATTCCCGCTGTGCATGCTGCGCATTCAAGAATGGCTGCACAATGTGGAAAACAGGCGGTCGAATTGGCGTGGCACGACTATAAACCGAGTGACCTGATTTCGCGTGAATCGTTTGAAAACGCAATCACGGCGGACATGGCGATCGGGGGTTCCACCAACGCCATTGTTCACCTAATCGCGATGGCAGGTCGAGCAGGTATTGAACTGTCGTTGGAGGATTTCGACGCAATCTCCCAGAAGACTCCCGTTTTGGCAAACATCAAACCTTCCGGGCAGTATGTGATGGCCGACTTTTATGATGCGGGCGGTCTGCGAGGTTTGCTGACGCGTGTTCGGCAGTTGCTTCATCTGCATTGCCCGACCGTTTCAGGAACAACGTTGGGAGAAAATATTGCAGACGCCAAAATCTTTGATGAGGATGTGATCAGGCCTTTTGATCGTCCTTTATCCGCAAAAGGTGGCACCGCCGTCCTGCGTGGGAACCTAGCACCGAACGGGTGTGTAATCAAACCATCGGCGGCGGACCCAAAGTTCCTCAAGCACAAAGGGCCCGCGATCGTTTTTGAAAACTATCAGGATATGAAGCAGCGATTAAGCGATCCGGAGTTAGAGGTTACCGGTGATCATGTTCTCGTGTTGAAGGGAGCGGGGCCTTTGGCTGCGGGCATGCCAGAATCGGGAATGCTGCCGATACCGAAAAAACTGCTGGAGGCCGGTGTTCGGGACATGGTGCGTCTCTCGGATGCTCGCATGAGTGGAACCAGCTACGGAACGTGTGTGCTGCATATTTCGCCTGAGTCTAGTGCTGGTGGGCCGCTTGCCTTTGTCGAAGACGGGGACATAATCGAGCTCGATGTCGACCAAAGAAGAATCCATCTTGATGTCTCGGAGGAGGAACTTTCCAGGCGTCGTGAAAAATGGGTCCAACCAGCAGGAAATTTTTCTCGTGGTTACGGGAAACTTTATTCCGAGGAAACGACGCAAGCCGATGAAGGATGTGATTTTCGGTTTTTACATCACGATGGCAGTCACTGGAAAGAACCCGATATCGACTAGGATCTTCGCTCGAGCCTCCAGCTGTTACCCATTTCTTAATCCGTGCACACCAATTCCTAGATCCATGTTTACTGATCCCATTTCCAAACAAGTTCTTTCTCGCAGTGTCATCGCCGTCCCGCCACTTGCCCGCAATGCGGATCTTTCGATCAACGTAAACGAAAATCGCAAGATGATTGCTTATTTGGAATCTGGTGGTGTCTCGAATATTCTTTATGGCGGCAATGCCAATTTTTATCATATTGGTCCTTCTCAATTTCGAGAAGTTCTCGAGTTGCTGCAGCAGACGGCTGGTGAAAACAGCTGGATCATCCCTTCGGTGGGTCCGACATTTGGTGTGATGATGGAGCAGGCCACCGTTCTGAAGGAATTTGATTTTCCTACAGCAATGGTGTTGCCGTTGAATGGAATGACCACCAGCGACGGAGTTGAAGATGGATTCAAGCGATTCGTGGAGGTGTATGGAAAACCGGCGATCCTTTACATCAAGCTGGATGGTTATATCGATCCGGAGGCCGTCGGCCGATTGATCGAGGGAGGGTATGTCTCGGCGGTGAAGTATGCGACGGTCCGACAGGATGCTGCTCACGACGATTATTTGTCACGATTGGTCGAGTGTGCTGACAAAGACAAAATTGTGAGCGGGATTGGTGAGCAACCGGCGATCATTCACGTGAGAGACTTTGGACTTACGGGCTTTACCTCGGGTTGCGTATGTGTTGCGCCTCGTCGATCAATGAGTATGCTTGCGTCCATCCGCGCAGGACGCTTTGACGAGGCAGAGCATATTCGCAGCCAATTCGATGTGCTGGAATCCCAGCGAAACAGGATCCACCCAATTCGAGTCTTGCATGACGCGGTAACGCTGGCGGGTATCGCTGACATGGGATCGGCTTTACCCCTGATTAACAACTTGCCGAGTGGCCAGAAAGATGTTGTCCAAAATGCGGCTGAACAACTGCTGGCGTATGAACG
>CAJQQR010000131.1 GCA_905480545.1 uncultured Pirellulaceae bacterium | reverse complement strand
GGACCTTCTTTCCGTCGTCGTATTTCCGCATTGGATCAATCGGCGCTTTGGCCCCCCCATGTTAGAATCGGTGCTTCGATTTTTACGACAAAGCACTCCACTGACTGGATTAAAAACGAATGGCAGCTTCAGATCAGACATCTTCAGGAACACCTCAAACCCCGAACGTTGTGTCATCTGAAACGGTCGAATCAGTATCTGACCCCAAACCGCTAGTCGGTATCGTCATGGGAAGCAAATCGGATTGGCCGACCATGGAACATGCTTCCAACCAACTTGCAGAATTTTCGATATCACATGAGAACCGGGTCGTTTCGGCTCATCGAACGCCACAGTGGATGTATGATTACGCCAAAAGTGCCGAGGAACGCGGAATCCAGATCATTATCGCTGGTGCCGGCGGGGCAGCTCACCTTCCTGGAATGATTGCCTCACTTTCTAACCTACCAGTGTTCGGAGTTCCAATCCGCAGCCAAATTTTAAACGGCGTCGATTCATTGCTTTCGATTGTGCAAATGCCGAAAGGTGTTCCAGTCGGGACATTTGCGATAGGCGAATCCGGGGCAAGAAACGCAGCGTTGATGACAATCCGCGTGCTCGCTAATCACGACGCGAAGATCAAGCGACAGCTTAACGAATTTATCGAAAGTCAATCTAACCAGGTTATGGAAAACAACCAGATATGAATTCAGATCAATCTGCTGCTCCGATCTTACCCGGAGCAACAATTGGCGTACTGGGAAGTGGCCAACTCGGACGCATGTTTGCTATCGCGGCTAAGCAAATGGGTTACCGTGTTGTGGTCTTCTCCCCGTCTAAAGATTCGCCTGCAGGGCAAGTCGCCGACGTTGAGTTTTGCGGCAAGTACGATGACTTGGACGCTGTCGCGGAATACGCGAAACAGGTAGCGGTAACGACCCTCGAATTTGAAAATGTTTTACCCTCAACGATTGATGCGGCGAAGCAGTTTACACTGGTTCGTCCGGGACGAAGAGTCTTGGAGACAACCCAGCATCGCTTAAAAGAGAAAACGTTTCTGCGAGATGCCGGAATTCCGGTCGCCGAATTCAGGCCGGTGACCAACTTGTCTGAATTGCAATCCGCATGCGAAAACCTGTTGCCCAGTGTCGTAAAGACTGCGTTGTCCGGTTACG
This sequence comes from uncultured Pirellulaceae bacterium, assembly GCA_905480545.1. Taxonomy (GTDB): domain Bacteria; phylum Planctomycetota; class Planctomycetia; order Pirellulales; family Pirellulaceae; genus JABAAE01. Next base: position 43,413 of record CAJQQR010000131.1, on the reverse strand, counting down.
ACGGAAAGGGACAAGTCGTCGTGCGCGACAAAAACGATCTTTCCAACGCATGGGAGCAATTGCAGACGGACAATGCAATTGTCGAAGAACTAGTCGACTTACAGTCGGAGTTTTCCATCGTGGGCGCAAGAGGCCCAAATGGTGAGTCGGCTGTATATTCCCCGATTAAAAATGTTCATCGGAACCACATCCTGGATGTTTCGACATCACCATTTGATTTAGGCAAAAAGCTTTCGATAGAAGCCGAACAGATCACACATGCGATCATGGAAGAACTGGGATCGATCGGTGTTTTGTGCGTCGAATTTTTCTTATGTTCCGACGGTCGGCTTCTGGTGAACGAAATCGCTCCGCGACCCCACAATTCCGGTCACCTTTCAATCGAGGCGCATGTCACCAGCCAATTTGAGCAACAAGTCCGTGCGATTTGCGGGTTAAACCTGGGCTCAACCCATCAAACTCGACCTGCTGCGATGGTGAATTTGCTGGGAGACTGTTGGGAACATGGTGCACCACGCTGGAATCAGGCACTTTCCTATCCAAATGCCAAACTGCATCTGTATGGAAAGTCCTCTCCCCAAAGGGGTCGAAAGATGGGACATATTACCGCGACCGCAGAAACATTGGATACTGCGACCGAAAACGCACTTGCCGCGAGAGAATCATTAGCACCTCAACGGACGACAAGCACTCCAGCGGATCACGCAGGAAAGTCCGTTTCACCATAATAAAAGGTTGCGTATTCCCTGAGAGTTCAATCCATCGCTCATTCAATTCCGTTCCCCGCAAATTAAGCGGTTCATCGGAAGCAATGAGCGATCAACCCAGTGCGAAAAAACTCAACGATCAAACAACTTATTCTGAGCGGCATCCGAAATGGACAACACCGCTGGATGTTTGATGCGTCGCTCAATTGAGATGGCATAGAAACGTTCCTTGATTTCGTTGACTTGCCCCAACGGCTTTACGTTGTATTGCTGACAAATTTGCTTTTCAATCGCCGTCGGACCGGCAAAGAGACCGTGCCCTTCCTGGCCGAAAACTTTTAGAATGGCACTGTCTTCAAATTCATGACGTACATCAGGGTAAATATCCATTGCGTCGAACCATTGCTCCATTTGACGCCTGAGAACCGTGTTTTGCGTCGGAAGGAGCATAGGAGCTGCATTGAGTGATTGCGGAAAATTCTTGACGTACTTTTTGTGTAAATGTTGATCGCCGAAGATAGAGATTCCGCATTCACCAAGTAAGTGATTAAATGCGCGAATGTTAGTGTCCGGCGTCAATGGATTGTCGGCAATCACGACATCTAATTGATGCATCGCAAGTTCACTGAGAAGGTCTCTCAATTTTCCTTCATAGCAAACCAGTTGTAACTTTGGGTCCTGCGCCAACGCCGGTTGCAGCAACTGGTAAACGACCAGTTTTGGCAGCACGTCAGGAACCCCGACCGTCAACACAGAGCGATCCTCGGGCATTCGATTCTGAACGACATCGACAAGCTCTTTTCCAAGGCCGAAAATCTCCTCCGCATAGCCGAAAACAGTTTGCCCGACCTCGGTTAGTCGGACTGAACGGCCACTTTTTTCGAGGAGCGGCGATCCAAGTTGGGACTCGAGCTTTTTGATTTGGCTACTCAGCGTAGGTTGGGCCAAATGAAGCTTTGCCGCTGCCTTGGATACCCCACCTTCTTTTGCAACGGTCCAGAAGTAGAGGAGGTGATGATAATTGAGCCAATCCAATCGAAATCCCCTTACACTTTTTGATTTTCATTCATCGGTTTTTTCTTTGTTTAATTAACAAATAATCTATACATACGATGAGTCGTTTCGACCGTACTATCTAATTGGGCGATCGGGTTTTGCCAGATCTCCTCTTCAGTCCCAACAATTACCATTATTACCGCAATCCGCTGAAAGAGAATTGGTTTGTCCTCGGAATCGCAAGACCGTCATTCTTCGCACCCGACCTACGCGGGTTACTTTCGATGAATTGCAGAACACTTCCACATTCCGTTCTCACAAAACGATATCAATGTTGTCGACGCAGACGCGGCCACCGGCCTGACGGATGAGCAGGTCTTGATCGAATACGCTGAAATTTTAGGGGTTAGGGCCCAGCTAACCGAAGGCACATTCAGCGAATTCCTTTCTGCCTGTTTCGAATCCAATCCCGCTGTTGCTCTGCTCGATCCTGATTCCAATGAATCGGAGCACAAATACTGCCTAGTCCTTAACCAGCTCAACAGCAACAAATTTCGCGTCGTTGTTGGCAAAACCGAAAGAAACGTTTCCAGAAAATGGCTAAGGAAGAATTTTGCCGCCAATGAGCATGGAGAAATTGAGTGGTTTTTCATCAGTCAAAAAGAAGAAATGGGCTCCGGAGGCAAAACTGGCGGTTCCGAATTATTACAGTTTATTAATTTTCTTCGACCAGAACTCCGCGACGTCCGCACCGTTGTGATCTTTTCGATCGTGACCGGTTTGCTCAGCTTGGCCACTCCGCTGGCGGTTGAGGCGATTGTCAACACGATTACTTTCGGTCGATATTTCCAACCACTTCTCATTTTATCGCTGATTGTATTTATTTTTCTAGCTTTCCAATCGGCGTTGCAAACGTTAATGGCAGTTGTGGTCGAATTCATCCAGCGACGCATGTTTGTGCGTACCGTAACCGATTTGGCCAGTCGAATTCCAGAAATCCCCGCAGCGAGCATTAGGGGTGTTCATGGACCTGAGCTTCTCAATCAATTTTTCGATGTCTTCAATGTTCAAAAGATTACGGCGAAGCTCCTGCTCGATACATTGACGGTCGTCCTGCAAACAGCGATCGGTCTATCCGTTTTGGCGTTCTACCATCCATTCTTACTTGGTTACGATATAGGATTGATCGCAATCATGGTCGTCATACTTTTTGTTATTGGACGGGGGGCCGTTCAAACTGCCGTTACCGAGTCCAAAACCAAATACAAAACCGCTGCCTGGTTGCAAGAAATTTCGCGACATGGTGAAACGTTTAAGTACAACGGCGGCAGCGAATTTGCTATCAATCGCGCCGACGAACTTGCCGTTAAATACCTTGACCACCGGAAATCTCACTTTCGAATTCGTATTCGACAATATGGATTCGTCTTATTCATGCAGGCAGTTGCAGCAACCGTATTACTAGCGTTGGGCGGATACCTGGTGATCATCGACGAGATGACGTTGGGACAACTGGTTGCCGCCGAGTTGATCGTCAGCGTCATTTTGGGCTCGTTTGCAAAGTTTGGTAAAGATTTGGAGAGCTACTATGATCTCCTTGCATCCATGGGAAAACTTGGACAACTATTCGACTTGCCAAAGGAGTCTCGAAAACGCACCGAGGGCGCAGATCTCGTTTCCGGTCCGCTCAAAGTTGAATTTCAAGATGTGAAAACGAGCTACGGATCAGGTCATCCGGTGAACACTGTCATTGAACCGGGAGAACGACTGGCAATCATAGGGAGAAGTGGAACCGGTAAATCCGAATTGATAGGCTTATTGAAAAAACAGTCGCAACCCAATGCCGGTCGAATTTTGATTAATAATTGCCGTTACGAATGGCTGGCAAATCAAGAGATTAATGAACGAATGGTTTTCATTTCGAAGGTCGAAATTTTTTCGGGATCGATTGAAGAAAATATACGACTCGGCCGAAATTCGATCGCTCAACCCGACATTCAGGCAATCCTCCGCCAACTGGGGGCCTCCGAGGCGTTGCTGTCTTATGACGACGGAATTCAAACCAACCTTTCAGTAGGCGGTTATCCGCTTTCAAACGTCGAAGCGATCCGGATTGTATTAGCGAGAGGATTAATCGCTAATCCTTCGCTGATCCTAATCGATTGCCTATTCGACCAACTGGCGGATGATGACTTGAACGAGCTGCTCGAAGGGTTGTCGGTATTCACTGAAACGACATTCGTCGTAACGTCGGGACGGAAGCAACTTGCAACATGGGCTGACAAATCGATTAACCTCGCCGCTCCCAACAGTTAAACCTTTCCGTCTTTTAGGCTATTTCTGTCGTTTATGAATTTTCCAATTCTTATGAAGGAATCAATCGATGACAAGTAAGTCATCTTCATCGAAAATCGGTGGAAAGAAAGTTGCAACTCAAACGTCTGCGATACAACTTGTTCAATCCTCACGCTTTGCCCAATGGGTCGCGCGTTGGCTGGTCATCGTTATGATTATCTCAATTTTAGGTATGGCAACTTTGCCTTGGCAGCAAACGTCACGAGGTACTGGCCAAGTGGTTGCGTACGCGCCTCAAGAACGCCAACAAACGGTGCAATCGCGTATTAAAGGTGTGGTCGCGAAGGTTACCCCAGGTCTTGTCGAGGGCTCAATTGTCAAAAAGGGTGACATTATTTTGGAAATCGAGCAGGTAGCTTTCGACATGAAAGCCCAACTCGAGGGGCAACTGAAGAACCTCGATATGAAAATAGACGCAACCATTGCCAAGGCCGATGCTTACCAGCTCCAAGTTGATGCTTACACCAATGCGAAAGTCTTTGCCGTGCAGGCTGCTGACGAAATGGTCAAATCAGCGGAAGCAAAGCTAAAGAGCAAGAGAGAACAAATTCGCGGTTACGAATTCAAGGAAAAACAAGCACAGCAGCAATATGACCGGCAGCTTTTCCTTTTCAATTCCGATGCCAAGCCAGAAAAGGAGGTTGAGAAGTGGCTAAAAGACTTGGAAGTCGCTAAAGCCGACCTTGCCTCATTGCGACAGGATATCATTTCCCTCACCAACGAATTGACCGCAAAGCAGAAGGAAAGAGAAGAAAAAAAGTTACTCGCCCAAACCAAAATCGATTATGCCATCGCGATGAAAGCGGGTGCGATCAGCGAAACAGAAACAATTCGAAAGGACAAAATTGACGTTCAAATGAAATTGGACGCATTGAATCGAGGTGGAAAAGTCAAGGCTCCGCGTGACGGCACCATTTTCCGAATGCCCATCTTCGAACAGGGTCAGACCGTCAAAGAGGGAGAACCCTTATTTACAATTATCCCCGATTCGGCAAAGAAAGCTGTTGAGCTTTTGGTCCCCGGAAATGACATGCCGCTAATTAAGATGGGTGACGAAGTTCGTCTGCAATTTGAAGGTTGGCCTGCGGTTCAATTCGTGGGGTGGCCATCCGTTTCGGTGGGTACATTCAGTGGCGTCGTTTCGACTGTTGATGCAACGGACAACGGAAAAGGGAAATTTAGAATTTTAGTCGTGCAAAACCCGAAAGCGGATCCTTGGCCGTCGGATCAGTTCCTTCGTCAGGGCGTTCGCGCAAATGGTTGGGTGATGCTTCGACAAGTCTCCCTTGGCTACGAGGTATGGCGACAATTGAATGGATTCCCTGTGATTGTTTCAGATTCTGAACCCAAACAGAAGAAAGCAAAAAAACCAAAACTACCGAAGAGGTCGAAGTAGCCCAACGCTGCAGGACGATTTCCATTTACCCATTTAGAATTCAAGTCAACAAAACATGGATGTGATGACTGATTTTAGGAAGAATTCAACTAACCGATCAGGCTCCGGCAGCATCGTCGCAGCGATCCTTGGCCTATTCCTCGCGTTTGCAATTGGGTGCCAAGCCACCCGAGGAAGAGATCCGGCAATTGAACTTTCTTCCACTCCACCTGATTCTGCCATCAGGTCGTCTCTTTCGATTCCTGCGTTAACCGCACAAGCAAGGCACCATTCAAGTAATCGTGATGCTGGTCAATCGGTGGCGGTAACCGCCATTTCCCAATCACAGTTGAAAAACCCAAACGTCCCATCGTTCACTGGTGGCATTTCTAACCCCGGTGGCGTGTCAAACCTGCTTGGTAAAGGTGACAATCGACGCGTAGCCCTCCTTCAAGAGGGGAACGATCAGACTGCGCCAAGTGCTGAAAATATGCCGAGTGCTGAAAATGTGTTGGAAAAAAATTTGCCGACAGCAATTTCGCTAAAATCCGAATCTAGCCGCCCCGACACAGGATCCCCTAGGATGATCAGCGCCGAAGGAAAGCTAAGTCTGGAAAAGGTGTTTGAATCCGTCGAAAGTTGTTTGCCACAAATCGAAATGGCCATGCAACAGATCGAAGCAGCGGACGGAAACTTAATGGCTAGCATGGGCAAGTTCGACACGGTGTTGTCTGGCCATTCCCTCGCGCAACCGCTCGGATTCTACGAAACCTATCGGAATCAACTAGGCATTAACCAACCGCTATGGGGTGGTGGCGAAGTCTACGGCACGTATCGATTGGGTGACGGAAATTTCGAACCATGGTACGGCGAACGCGAAACGAATGAAGGTGGAGAATTGAAGGCAGGCTTCTCAATCCCACTTCTCAAAAACAGTGACATTGATGAGAGACGTGCCAATGTTCTGGGTGCGGCGGCAGTCCGAACACAGAATCAAGCGGGTCTTGGGATCGAAGTCCTCAACGCACAACGCATGGCCGCGGCAGCTTATTGGAACTGGGTCGCGGCAGGACAAGCTTTAACGTTTCGGCAGCAAATTTTAACACTTGCAGAGCAAAGAGTTGCCAAAATCGAATTGCGTGTTGAAAAAGGAGATCTCGCGAAACTCGTTCGCTTGGACAATCAACGGTTTATTGCGAAGCGAACATCCGACGTGATCAAAGCCCGTCGGAAATTGCAACAATCTGCCATTAAGCTTTCTATCTACTATCGCGACTCGAACTGCCAGCCGGTGATCGTTGACGAATCACAATTACCACAGAGCCTTCCTGTTCCAACGGAACTATCAAATGACGTCGTCAACGAAGGCATTGCTGTTGGCACAACCAATCGTCCAGAAGTTCGTGAGCTTGACGCCATTCGGCAACAGTACGAAATCAAATTGCGGTACGCCGAAAACCTACTGCTTCCTAAATTGGATTTGAAAGGATTTGCCGGCCAAGACTTAGGTGGTTTAACAAGCAAAAAAGGGGACAAGCAACCGTTAGAAATCCAGGCTGGTGTTATCGCAGAACTACCATGGCAACGGCGGGAGGGACTTGGCAAGTCCAAAGCGGCTCAAGCAAAATTAGCTCAGCTGAACGCGAAACTCCAGCTGACCACCGATAAGATTCGTGCAGAAATAACCGATGCAGCATCCGCGATAAATAATGCAGCAAAACGTTATCGCCAAGCTGCTGAAAACCTGAAACTTACCGCAGACGCGCTCGGACTGGGCAAAATAGCGTTTGAAGGTGGAGAAATCGACCTCATACAATTGAACATTTACGAAACTTCGGTTGCAAGTGCAAAATTTGACGTTCTCGATGCCGAACTTGAGTATTCGATTTTCCAAATCGTTTACAAAACGGCAACCTCTTCGGGTGGATTCTAACGCAACAACGGCTCAAACATGCCGTCGAAAATCGGCTAATAACCTGCGATTCAGCTGGATGTCTCCTCATCCCACGTTCTGTTTCCGACGCTCAAGAGACGAAAAAGCGTCTCCAAAACGCTCGCATCGAGTTATTACCATTTGGGCCAACGATGATAATTTGTTGATTAAACAGCTTTGAATTAAGGACGAGTTTCTATGTCCTAGAGTATTGTCAAGCTGAATCTAACTCACCCTCTTGTGCTTCGTTATCCATTTAGAAAGTCGAATCGTTGGGCACTGTACTAAATGAGAAACTGAACAAATTTGAGCTTGCACCGTTTCCGCAAAGCGTGAATAGCCTATTGGAAGCATTTCGCGACCCTGACTCCACCATATCGGAGTTTGTCAGTATCGTTGAGACCGACCCACCGTTGGTCGGAAGGATCATCAAAACCATCAACAGTCCGTTTTATGGGTTCACCAATGAGATTACATCGATCAGCCATGCCGTAACGATGCTGGGTCGAAGCCCGTTAAGAACGCTCGCACTTTCCTACGCATTTAGAACTCTCCTTGCCGGCGGAACGGACTCAGCCGAACTCAATGAAATCGTTTGGAGTCATTCACTGGGCTGCGGGGTGGTGGCTAGACTACTGGCGGAAAGATCACAAATTGACCCTGAAGAGGCATTCATCGCAGGCTTGTTCCATGACATTGGAAAGCTTTTTATCTGCAAAACATCGCCCAAAGTTTACGAAAAGATGATCAATCTTTGCGGTGAAACACTTCTTAAAAAAGAAGAAAAGGCGTTTGGATTCACACATCCTGAAGCAGGATTCCGACTTGCTGTGTCATGGCCGATTGGTGAAAAAATCAAGTTCGCGATCAAGGCCCACGGCGATGCCTACAACGATTCGGCACACCCGGAATTCGTCAAGGCCATAAGCTTGGCTAATGATTTAGCACATCATTGGGGGATTGGAGCGTCGTTCGCAAAACCTGATTACGAAATCGATACAGAACTTGCCACCGAATTCGCTTTAACGGAAGAACTGCTTAGCTCGCTCAGGCCTATTGCAGAGGATCGCTTTGCGGAATCATTCCCATGCTTTTCGTAGGAGACTTCCAGAAATTCAATCTGAGATCCTAGCTCAAAAAAATAGAAACACTGCCCAACTGCCCAACTTCTAAAATGAGTCTACTCCTCAAACTGATTGCCGTTGCTGAACAAAGCGAATCGGACTCAAGCGTCACTGCATTGCGTTCGATCATTGGTACCGTTAACCATGAAAACACAAAACTTTATCGGCAAATTAGCGGTCCACCGCATGCAACGGGGATATTCTCAAAACTATCTCCGCAATGGATCCAAGATTTGATTCGAGAGACGGAAAACAAGTCTCAACAAGAAGACCCGATGGAACAGGACATAACGGATCATGCGACGTAAGATCATTGTTGAAACGCTGTCGAAACGGAGCATTTCCCATGCCTTCAATTGCATCATACGATTTATCGACGGACCGATAATTAATCCAAAGAGTTAAATAGATAGCCTGCTTTGTTCAAGCTTACACCTCTTACTATTGAATGTGGGAGTGAGTTTCTAGCTGGGCTACAACAACCCAGCCTCGCCGCACCCCAAATTCCGGAGACGCGTCAGAACGCAACCAAGTTCATCCTTTCTTTTTTCAGGAATGAATCAATAAAAAAAGCCGGGTTCGAAAACCCGGCTTGTCTCATGTTTAAACATCGAATACGTGGTTACTTCGAAATATCGATCGCATAGAGTGTCGAACGATCGCTGACATACATTACGCCGTTTGCAATCGTGGGAGTCGTGTAAACCGAGGAGTCAAACGTCACTTTTTTCAGTTCTTTCATGACTTTACCTTCTTGCATGATCCAAAGGTCGTTGTCTTCAGTTCCGAGGAAGACTTTTCCATCGGCGACCATGGGTGAACCCCAAATTGCAGAGAAGGTGTCCAAAGCCCAAACGCGCTTGCCGGTTTTAAAATCAAGGCAATGCAAGATTCCATAAAGGTCGGCGGCGTAAAGCATACCATTGTTGACGGCAACCGTTGAGACCGTTCGGCTGTAGATCGCTTCGTCCTCTTCGCCAGTCACTGATCCATCAAGGTCAACGCCACCATAGTGCCAGATTTGTCCGCTATTTGGATTGGGCTTGCCTGCCTCTTCGATTTTGCCAAGTTCCGGACTGATATCGCCGTTTTTGGTTGCGTCAATTTTATAAAGATGCCCAACGCCGTTTCCATGTTCAGGGTCTTGGCCAACTCCCAGGATCACACTGTTTTCATAAAAAACAGGTGTTCCAATAATTGCGTTGCGATCACCTTCGCCCCCCAGTTTCCAAACGGCTTCTTTCGGATTCAGGTCGAACTTCCAAATCAACTTAGGTTCTTCGCCTGTGGATTCTGCGTCAAATGCGTACAACCAACCGTCGCCGCCTGGCATGTAAACCTGAGCTTTTCCGTTTACAACACCAACTGATGGGGATGACCACTGGCCGTGCAAAATCTGCTTGCCAGGTGATTTATCTTCCCAAACAACTTTACCTGTGTTCTTGTTGATACAAAGAAAACTTGGGGCTCGACGGGCAGGAATTTTCTTGTGCGATTCGTCGACACCGTTTGAGGTGACGAGGAAAATGTGATCTTTGTAGATTACCGGCGAACTGGTCGCCAAGTTGTGAGGAAACACACCTAATTCATTGATCATGTCCAATGACCAAATGATATCGCCATCGCCCTTTTCGGTGTCGTCCTCGGTTTTGTACGGACCGTCATTTTCGCCATCGGCGAATCCTTCCATATCCAGACAAACGACTTCGCCGCGATTGGTGATCACGTAGGCCTTGTCACCTTCAATGACGGGACAAGAGCAAATACCTTGAAGTGGCCAGTCACTTACGCGTCCGATGGGAAGCTTCGTTCGCGTCAGCTGCCAGAGAAAATCTCCCGTTTTTTCATCGAAGCAAAGGACGATTCCACGGTCTTCCTCAGCTGGATGCTTTGGACGATAACCGGCTCCGTTATTGGTGCCGACAAGCACTTTGCCACCGCCAACTGTTGGGTTGCCGTAGGTTTGCGACCCGAGTTTGGCTTTCCAAAGAATGTCCTTACCCGTCTCCGGATCAAATTCGATGCTGACGCCCGTTGACTTGTTAACCATATTTCGGCCAATCGACCCGCCCCACATGGTCCAGTCACCGGTATACTTATCCGCCGGATTCGACACCAACGTTTGATTTGACGTGATTTTGGCAGTTGGCTGTGCCATCAAAGGCGCCGCGCCACAAACGGCCACCAGCGCAATTGCAAATAGTTGAGTTACTTGTTTCATTTCTATTTATTCCTGTGTAACGACGATATTGTCAAAGTAGCAGTCTGCGACGGCGTAAGACCAAATGCCAGGGCTACCAATTTTGTTTGGGTTAGGATCAACAACTTTTAGAGTCCATTCTTTGGGTTCGTCTTCTTCGCGTTCCCAAATTTTCCCGAAAAGATGAGCTTTTCCGTCTTTCATTTCAATCTTCAATTTCATGGTGTACCAAACGTCTGGATCGGCTTCGTAATCCTCTTCCGCTCCATTTTCAGCGCCTGACAATCGCCACTCAGACGGCCATGTCACAAACTGACAAACGCCATCGTTTCCGTTCAGCAAAAACGTATAACGATTGGCACTGATCCCAACGCTCGCCATGCGACGCTTTTGATCCTTGAGCAACACGTCCGCCTTGATACTGTAATTGGACATCGTGCTCGGACCCAACATGACCTGATGACTAGGACGAGCCGGACCTGGCGACATTTTCATCGCGATTCCGCCCTCAGGCATTGGCGATGGTTTCATTTTGACATGGGCACGAATCCAAGTCGGAGGAACCTGCACAGGCGGCTTAAACTTGTCAAAGTCCCAACTCCAAACTTTTGTTTTCGGGAAGACGCGAATACGTGCTTTCGAAGTGAGTTCACCAACCGTTGCAGTCACCGTTCCTGCGAGATGCTTTTCCGATGCTGTTGTGGTCAGCGTCTTTCCATTCGCCTTACCGATGCTCTCGTCTGTCGAGAGAACAGGGTCCAGCATCTTTACAAATCGACCATTGGCGTCGAATCCAGCCACTTTGTAGTCGACAGTCTCACCAGCCCATACGCGAGTTTCGAACGGCCAAAGTTGGATTGAGGCAACTTTATCACCAGCAGTTTTTTCGGTAGGCATTTTGACTACAGGAGCCGATTTGGCCTTCTCTTTTCCACCAAAACAAACCAACCGATCACGCGACGCGACATACACGTTTCCGTTCGAAATCGCGGGTGACCCATAAATTTCGTCAAAGCCTTTACCGCTGGTCGCCTTCATCTGCACTCGGCAAATTTGTTTACAGCCTTCGCGAGTAGGTGCACAGATATGAATATTTCCGTCGACTTCAGTTGCAATAATCTTGCCGTCAACCCAAACTGGTGAACCTTTTCCGACCGTTCCCAGGTTGTACTTCCAAAGCTCTTTTCCAGTTTCACCGTCATAGCAATGCATATCGCCAGTGTCTGCAACAACAAAAGCCATACCGTCCTTATAAAGAATTGCGGTGTACCCCGCTTTGACGTCGTAAACCTTCCAGATCGATTTGCCGGTCTTAGCATCAAGGCACTCAACGCGACCAAATCTGTTGTTATCGATGTTGTCTTCGCCGTGCGACATGAAGACCTTGCCATCGGCAATAGCTGGAGTGGTGTTCAAACCACGCTTGGACATCATGTGCCCCCAAATCTTATCGCCGGTTCGAGCATTCATGGCGTAAACACCACCATCACTATTTCCACCAATCAGCATTCGAACACCATCGACGACGGCGACCACAGGAACCGAGTAGTTGGTATCTCTCGGCTTTCCACCTGGAGCCTTCATCCAACGAAGTTCACCTGTTTTCTTATCAAACGCCCAGTAGTAGTGAAGCGGCGCCGGTCCTTTGAACTGGCCCCAGCTGACAGCCATTGAACTGAGGATCAAACGATCTTCGTCAATAATTGGGGTTTGTGTTCGTCCGCCGTAACCCGACATTTTGCCCAGCTCTTCGCTCAGCGAAATTTCCCAAACGACTTTTCCGTCGCCGGTGTAACAGCGAAGAATCCCACTGACAGAATGGACGTAGACATAACCCGTTTCTGGATCGCCGACCATGTGGGCCCAACCCACTCGCTCAACGGGAATGTCAGTTCCGAAAACGTTGAAGCGGTCCGTCCAAAGTTCTTTTCCAGTTTCCGCATCCCAGCAAATGACCTGTTCCTGGACGCGAAGAAGTTCTTCGTCGATACCTGTATTTTCAGATGTGCGACAATTCAAATAGACCTTGCCATTGAGCACGATTGGGGTACCGCGACCACCGATTTTCGAAACCCATTTGACATTATCCATTGTCTCAAGGTCGAACGTATCGACGATTCCGGTCTCACGCGAGATGCCATTTTGCTCTGGACCTCGCCAATGCGGCCAGTCATTTGCCGCGAGCGTTGACGTACTACAAAATAGCACGGCAAGAATAAGGGTCATGTTCTGACGCATTCACTCTTCCTTTTTGCTTTAGAATTCAGATTGTGGTGGGAAAAATATGAGGGACAGCACGTTGTGTACACTTTTTCGAGTCAATTGTTCATTTCGCTGTCAATTCCCAGTCTAGCTGTTTTAGCTTACCTAAAGCATGTTAAGTCTTCCAGTATTCGCCGAAAATAAGAACGAATCGAGAATTCATCAGTATTGCCCATGCAGTCTCGAGCAAATTACCCACCCAACATTCGAATTTGCTGATCAAACCCGATTCAGCTTCACTGAAAAACGGGCGAATCCGAGGGCAAATCCTAAGATGGCCAGGACAAACTCTTGCCGCATCTGAATGACCTGTTAATGACTTTTTACCGATGCCAAAAATGGCATGCGGCTGACGGTTTGTTACCAGATCCTGATATCAATCCTGTTTAACCCGCTTGCATCCAACAGCTGCAATATCCCAAACTACGATTAACTTTCGGGACAACTGAAAGTTGCTTATTCAATCCGTCGACTGTTACCCAAAGCTAGTAACATCCCCCACACTGAAAAGAAGGCACGCTCCAATAGATCCGTTGACGGGGCTCGTTACAACTTTTTGATGATGGCGGCGTATCAAATCACGATGCGGATTGGTTGGATATTCAAGACCGAAAGCATCATCATGCCAGCGGTAATGGATTTGCTGTGCGGACCAGGGACGGGACTGGCAGCTTGGATGCGAAGCTGGCTGCCGCAGTTAAATCGTTTTGGACAGAGCGTGCCGCAACTTCTTTTTGCGAAACGGTTAAGGGACAACCCTCTCAAAAAGACCACGGTCTTCATTTGCAGCGGATTGATGGGTGGGATTTTCTTAACTCTCTCAGCAACTTGGTACTTCTATCAGGGAGAACCGAATTGGTTAATGCGAATCGAATTCCTAATTTGTTACGCATCCTTTTTCATCTGCGTTGGCGTGAACAATCTGGGGTTTAATACTCTTCAGGGAAAACTGATTCGATTCAACTATCGTGGACGATTGTTTCTGTTTGCGAATATGGTTGGCGGATCAGCTGCAATTTTCACTGGTTGGTTGTTGCTAAACCGCTGGCTGACAGACGATGGAGGCAACTTTGCCTGGATTTTTGGCTTTGCAGGAGTTTGCTTTTTGATCGGGAGCATGCTCACGATGTTTTTAAAAGAAGACTCTGACAAGAAAACGGAAACAACAAATCTGCAATCGACGAGCTACTTCTCATTCTTGCAACCTGCCTGGAACACTTTCGTAAGCGATACTGAGTTTCGAAAACTGGCAATTTTGGCCGGTTGCTTCGGATGCTCGATGATCTTATTCCCACACTATCAAGCACTTTACCGAGAAGCGGTATCCGCTGATCAAATTTTTTCACTCCGTGACTTGATCTTCTGGGTCATGATCCAAAACACAGGAACGGTCATCTTCGGCATGGTCTCCGGCCCCATCGCAGACCGTTTTGGCAATCGCTTCGTCTTACAATTCACGATGTTGGTGCTGACTGCCTGCCCTGTTTTTGCGATTTGGGTCGCAAGCTCGTCTGTGATGGCAAGCTCCTATTTCTTTTTGGTCTTTTTGATTGTTGGCATCACGCCGGTGATTTTTCGAGTACTCAACAACTTTTCCCTGGAACTCGCTTCGAAAAATGATCACCCAAATTACTTGAGTGCGTTGAGCATTTGCATAGCGATTCCGGTAATCGCTCTGTCACAAATCGCCGGTTGGCTTCTTCCCATCCTTGGCTATAAAGCCGTTTTCTATAGCATTTCCGTGATTCTGCTGGTCGGTTGGCTCTTAACATTTAACATCCAAGAACCTCGTAAGCAGCTTCTGGTGAACGATGGCCGTGTTTGAAAATCAAAAAGCGGACAACTTCTTTTAAAAAGAATGTCTAAAGGTTGACGAGCGGTTTAATCAGGGGCGATAATAAAAGGTTAGATGACGATTTCGTCATTTCGATTCATTTAATCCTCACATTTTTACTGGAGCTATGTATGCGTAGAGTTTTGATTTGCTCGGTTTCGGCCGTTGCCGTATTCGCTGCACTTTTTGTTGCGAACACCGTTGCTGATGACACGAAGAAGACTGACAAAGTTGACTTCAGCAAGGTCAAATGTGTTGTCAACCCAAAGGCAGCAGCAAAAGAAGCAAATGTTGCCGAATACAAAGGCGGCAAAGTATACACTTGTTGTGGTGGGTGCCTGGCCAAATTCAAGAAGGACTCATCAAAGTTTGCGACCTTCGCTAATCATCAATTGGTTGCTACGAAACAATTCAAGCAAACAAAATGCCCGATTTCTGGTGGAAAGATCAATGCAGAAAAAACAGCTGAAATTGCAGGAGTCAAAGTTGCTTTTTGCTGTGGCAATTGCCTTTCAAAAGTAACAAAAGCGGAAAAACTGGAAGACAAAGCCAAAATTGCATTCGCTGAAGCAGCCTTCAAAAAAGGGTTTGCCAAGGCAGGAACCAAGTAAGCTCGACCACCCAATCGGATTTAAATCCGGTTCTTTCAGTTTGCATCATTGAAACCGCAGCGAAATTAAGCTGCGGTTTTTTTGCGAATTTCGCGACCTAAAAAAGCCGTAAAGCGAGGGTGTCAGGAAGAATTCATGCTGTGAAGCAATGTGACAGCAGTTTGAACACCTACAAAATTCACGAGGATAATTTCCTTTATCTTTAAACCATTTGTATTTTCAATTCCGATAACAAGATTGGTGAAAATAGACGACGTTTGCAGCCGAATGAGCCAAATTGTTTTATTGCCAGTTTCGTATTGGCAGTGGATTCACGGTTTGATAATTTAGATGCTCACTTTTGAAACGTGTCGCACGGAATTGCGAATTCAAATACGGAAGGGATTCCCAAAACATGAGTTCTCAGACAGAGATTGCTGTTCATATACGCTGGATGATCCGGCGGGATATGCCTGAGGTTCTTCAAATCGAAGCAGCAAGCTTTGAATTCCCCTGGCTCGAAGATGACTTCATCCGTTGTCTTCGTCAACGAAATTGTATCGGTATGGTTGCCGAATACGATGACCGAGTCGTGGGATTCATGATATACGAATTGCACAAAAACCAATTACGGGTTCTGAATTTCGCCGTCCGACCGGACATCCGTCGCGGAGGAATTGGTGAACAGATGATCCAGAAACTGATCGGCAAACTGACGCCGCAGCGACGCAATCGGATCATCCTCGAAGTTCGGGAAACCAACCTCTCTGCACAGCTCTTTTTTCAACGTGCAGGCTTCAGAGCTGTTTCGGTTCTTCGCGATTATTACGATGACACCACCGAGGATGCATACGTGATGCAGTATCGCTTCTTTGAAGAAGCCGAAGCTTCTGAGCCAACAAACCGCATTGCGGGTCGACTTGCTGGGTGAGCCAAAGTTCACGCCGCAGGACTATAATTGCAAAAAGACTGATGGACCAATCTAGAAATTGGTCCATTTTTTTTTGACCGTTGCAACAAATCGAAGCCAATACGATTGCCGATCAGGCTGTAGCTACACCATTTCAATTGAAAAACATCATATGATACTCGCAACTGGTCGCTATTGGTTTTTTGCATTCTGAAGAATAAAATCTGGTCGTATGATTGACCAATGACCATTGGTTCCATGCATGCCTTTTCGCCAACTGTAAAAAAAGAACAATTCTTATGGGCTTGGAAGATAGAGAATACTTGCGAGAGGAAGCCAAGCGGTACGGCGGGGCAAACGGAACCGGCGGCGGATTCGGTGGAAATCGATCGGGTGCCCCCAAACGCATGGTCACGATCATCGTCATTGTTTGCGCTGCACTTTACTTGATCGATTCGTTCACTCCGCCGGTCTACAAGTCACTTGCTCGAGACCCCAATGCAAAGGCAGTACTCGACCAATTGCCCGCTGACAAAGCTATGGAGTTCCTGTCAATGCGAAGCAGCGCCGGCAACCAATTATTCGATTTGATGGCATTGAAAGTACAAGATGTTTTTTCAAGCAAGATTTTCAGCGCACCATGGAACATCTATCAACTTCTAACGTACGGTTTCGCCCACGCATCTCTATCAACAGGAAACGTGCTCCACATCGTTTTTAATATGCTGGTACTTTGGCAAATCGGACGAATTGTCGAGGACCAAATTGGCCGAAACGAATTCCTCTATTTCTACCTCGCTGCCATTATTTTTTCAGGAATCGTGTTCGGACTGCTGAATGTCGCTGGGGAACAAAACAAGACAATTGTTGGCGCTTCCGGCGGTGTTGCTGCTGTAGTCGTTCTGCTGGCATTCATCCTCCCAAATCTAAAACTCTTTCTATTTGGTGTATTCGAATTAGAAGCCTGGAAAATCGGCGTACTCATGGTCGGAATTGATTTCGTCAATGCACTTAGGAATAGTTCAGATCGCGTCGCTTACGAGGCCCATATCGGAGGAGCAATTTTTGCTGCGTTGTATTTTTATTCGAAAATTAGATTCACGGAATTCATGCCGACCAAACAAGTTGCAAGTCTTTTCAAAAGCAAACCGAAACTTCGAGTCCATGATCCCGATTCGGACGAAGATGAAGTCGACGAAAACTACGAGCGTGATGCAAAGTTAGCTGACGAAATCCTTGATAAGCTACATCGTGAAGGCGAAGAGAGCCTGACGCGAAAGGAACGAAAAATTCTCGAGCGTTTTAGCAAACGCGTGCGGAAGAAACGCACTTAAAAGAAACGCACTTAAAAGAAACGCCCGAATGACACTTGCGGTCCGATGGCGTTGCGGGTGTTTCCTCCAAGGAGATCCAGCCAACCGGTTATACTGCTTCAGAGTCGGTCATAATGTTTTTGCGCGGGCCTTCAATTTGTGAAGCTGCTGCCGTCACCTCCAACCCAGCCATTCTGCAAAAGTGAAACTCGACTCGGTCGATAAAGTGCGCGGGATTCTCTTCAAAGGCGAAATGCTGTGCATCCGGGATTTCGTCCATGATGCAACCGGAAATCACCTCTCCCGCTTTATGACACATTGGAAGGAATGGAGAATGCTCTCCATACAAACAAACCGTATCTTGTGATATGGTCGCAATGCATTCTTCTGTTAAACCCGCTACTTTTGCAACATCTTCACCACAGGTCGTTTCATGTAAGCGCACCAGCCGCTCTAGTGCAGCTGCGCCCGCTTTTTCAATAAAAAGACGCTTGCGCCAGCCCTTTAGCCCAGCGGCTTGCTCCAGCATCTCCTTTAAATCCCAAAGGTTGCCTTCAATAATCATACCTGCCGACTTTGCATTGGTTGTATAAGCCTTAAAGCCCTTCCACTTTCTTGGGTCGGCTTGAATTTTTCGGAGCGCCGGAATGAACGGATCAGAAAGAATCACCCCGTTAATTAATTCGGGGTACCGATGCGCCGCATGCAATGCGACGACAGCGCCGAAACTGTGACCCAACACCATTGCCGTTTCAACGTTAAGCGAATCACAAATCGCAGCCAAGTCATCTGCCATATCGCCCGAAGTGTAATTCGATGTTGGCGTGTCGCTGTAGCCATGCCCTCGCATGTCGAATACCGTGACGCGAAATTGTTTGGCAAGCTTTTGAACCAAACCACTCAACATCCACACTGCCATGTTACCGGTGATGCCATGGACCAGAACAACGTCTGTGCCCTCACCTTTTTGCTGATAGTAAAACTTTGTATCGCGAGCTTCGATGTAGGGCATTGCAGAATTTTACGGTGGATCTCTTAGGAAAATCAGGACATCGCTGTTCGAAAAATCGCATGGCTTTTTCGGCGCCTCCCACATCACATCATGGAAACAAAAACCGCCCTTTAACAGAGGCTTTCAAAATCAAAGTGTGAATGCGATGGATGCCATCAACCGAAAGACCAGAGCGAAATCGCGTCTTTCATCTTATTTTGCAACAAAAAAATTGCACCCACCTAAATGGAATTTTCCATTGTTTGAAGGTAAGCCCTGATGAACTCGACGAACTGCCCGATCGATATGTCCCGCTGATTTTTTCGACCGAGCTCTGCCATAAAGTCCTGAAAAGGAAAAACCGTTTCGTACCGTTGCTCGATCATCTCGTTTAACATAACCAAGTCAATTGATTCTAGATTTAAATCAGCGAACAATTGCGTCCGACCATCCAAAACCGACGGCAGCTTTCCGTCCTTCAATTCCGAAAGGATCAGCGTCAGGTCCCCCAGAATCCCTTTTGCAACGTCACCACTAATGTTTTCTGATTCAGTTTCGCCGACCGCTGGTGTGCCGGCTTCCCCGCTTTCGCTCGCCCCGGCCAACGCCACGCCTTTTTCTGATTCCGAATTCCATTGAGCGACAACTTGCAACTCGCCATCCAGATACAATTTGCGGCAAGCATTTCGCTGGATCTTTCCACTTGATGTCCTGGGAATTTCACCACATTTCACCAGCACAATCGCATGCGGCGCAAGATCATGCTCATGCAGCAACTCGGTCCTAATTTCAGCGAACAGCTGTTGCAAATCGATCTTCTTGGGCCGGACGATTCCTTGCACGACAACCAGCCGTTCGTCACCATCAATCCCCAAACTAAATGCAGCACCATGGTCTCGCCGTAATGACTTATGACACTTTTCAACCGTTCGTTCAATGTCTTGTGGATAGTGGTTCCGGCCCCGCACGATGATCAGGTCCTTGATTCGACCAGTCACAAAAAGCTCACCCTCCAGAACAAAGCCCATGTCTCCACCGTAAATGCGGACCATCATCAACAGGCTCACCATTCTCGTGTTTAACATATGCGTTGTAAGTAGCGTTGGTTTCATCAACATTGCCCCAGTAACCTTGCGCGACACCGGGCCCTCGCACCCAAATCTCACCCACCTGATCTTCAGAACAGCGTGTTTGGTCGTTCGGGTTCACAATTGAAAACGTTTGTCCATCAACCGACTTTCCACAACCAACGATCTCACGTCCCGATAACTCGAACGCGCCAACTTCGACAACTCGATTTTGATCCAAGGACGCTGGATCAAACGACTTGATGATTGGCTCCGCTGACTTTTCACCACCGCTAACGATTAGCGTTGCTTCCGCCAATCCGTAACACGGATAAAAGGTCTCCCAACGGAATCCACAGGGTTCGAACCGTTCGGTAAATCGACGCATCGTATCGGCGCGAATTGGCTCTGCACCGTTACAAGCCAAGGTCCAGCTGCTTAAATCAAGCTGCTCCATCTCTTCGTCAGTAATTTTTTGAACACACAGTTCATAGGCGAAACTCGGTCCACTCGTCGCATAGGCACGGTAACGCGAAATGGCTTTAAGCCAATTGAAGGGTCGTTTGACAAACGAAAGTGGAGACATCAAAACCGTCCGGCGGCCACTCTGCAACGCCTGCAACACCAACCCAATCAATCCCATATCGTGATACATAGGCAACCAGGAAACAGCAACGGCCTCCTGTTCATCAAATTTTTTGATGTGCTCAAAGTTAAACATCAGGTTGGCATGGGTTAACATAACCCCTTTGGGCGAGCCGGTTGAACCAGATGTATACTGCAGAAATGCTAATGTTTCTGCAGTTATGATTTGCTCTCGGAATTCACAACTTTCTTCGACAGAAATTTCAGAGGTGTTCAGCACCTCAGTTGGAGCGAACAACGATGCAAATCGTCGATACTCATCGACCCCGGTAAGAATCAAATTTGCATTCGAATCGTCCAGGATCGTTTTTAATCGAGTAACGGTACGCTGAATCCGCATTGGATCCGGTGGGTAAACCGGCACAGCAACGACACCGGCGGAAAAACATCCGATAAGAGCAGCGATATAGTCGATGCTCGGTTCATAAACCAAAGCTGCACGATCGCCTGGTTTCAACTTGTTTTGCAAACGAGCCGCGATCGCTTGAGACCGCATTTCAAGTTCGCGGTATGTAATGTCCGTTGTGTCGGCGTCACCATCATTTAAGAACGTGTACGCGACATCGGTCGGAATCGATTGGGATAGTTGATGAAGTGCATCAACCAAGCTTCTGGCGTTTCCCGAAACATCAGCAGTTCGTCCCGATAGATTTGAAGTGGTAGGGGGCGGATTTGTGTATTCGTCCAGAGAACTTCTCCCCAGATGAACGGCACCATTGTCATTAATCATTATGTCTACAACGTCATTTGTGTTTCTTGAAACACAGCCGATCGCTATCGCCACATCCGTTAGCCTTACTATGGGTCTCCCTGCCGAGAATAGCAGTCAACTGTCGATAGACGGCTTATTATAAATCATAAGATTCCTAACACCAGACTTTACATTGGAAAGGGAACCCCATTTTGGCTGCACATCGAAGAAGTCCAACGTCAGTCCAATCATCCATCGCCTTCGACACGCAACAAAATTGCAATTTTACTGGCCTCCATTTGAGATCTTGCGTGCAACGAGACCCGAACTAATAGAGAACGGAGAAATCCCCGCGTATTCGTAAATCCAAATGCATCAAAAATAACGATTGTATCAATCATGCGACTGGAACTCTCCGGAATCGACACAGAACCAACCCTTCAAGAGTCAAATGTAAAGGAAACGCATTACCGAATTGTTAGCATTTTCTTTTGCTCGCATTCTAATGAATACGGTAGTGGGCTCCGCTGAAGATCCAACGGTTACTTCACCGCGGGCGTTGGAAAAACCCTTCGCCTCACCAGTCCCACCCCAAAACAGAATCCTCTCAAACACTTAAAGAGAGAACACTTAAAGAGAGAACGCAAATCAGATCAATCTTCACAGGAGATACCGGTCACAATTCAGTCGATCTCATTCAACTGATTGATCAACTCTTGTAATTCCGCTCTTTGCTCTTCAGAATCGGCCAATTCTAACGCTTGTTTTTCCGCAAGTTCTGCGGCGTCTTTTCGATCAACTTCCCGCAGCAACATCGCTTTTTGAATCAACAAATCGGCTTTCGCATCATTGGGATGCAAATCGCTATCAACAAAATCCTGAAAGACATTGATTGCTTCATCGGTTTTCTCTATCGCAACCAAGGCGTAGGCTTTCATGCCGATAATTTCGGCCGACGCTTCAGACGAATCCTGAGCCAACAACAGAGCTCGATCGAATTCTTTAATTGCTTCTTCGTGTTTGGAAAGAGAATCTAAAATCTCCCCCTTGGAAGAAACGAGGATGTGACTCTGGGGATAGGTTTTTGATTTTTCCTCTAGGAAAACCAACGCCTCTTCAACCCGCTTGGTTTCCACATAATTGTATGCTTTCTGAACCAAGATTTGACTGCGTCGATCCTCGCTTAGTCCATCAATCGAAACCATCTGATCCAGCAAGTCATCCGCCGCTTCGTTTTTCTGCAACTCCTTTAAAACGTAAAGCTTCTGTTGAAGTGCATCAATTCTCGAGTTCGCGGGAAGCGTGACATCTTTAAGTGCTGATTCAAGTTCGGTTAGGGCCGATTCGGGATCCAACGTCCGACAAATCACATCCACCTTCGCAAGGATTCGGCGTTGCTCTTCCAAGTCTTGAGCGGCCCAATATTTTTTTCGCAGACCGAATTTGTTGTCCTTGTCCAATTTCACGATCTGTTCAATGACGTCTTCGTAATGTCCAGTTGCAATCCCTTCATCCATCAGCCCGAGAGCTCGATCCAACAACTCAGCTTTTTTCTCGCCATTGGCAACAGCAGCTAACGCAAGCAATTCGTTTCGTTCCTTCAGAAGTTCACGGAATTTCTTCACGTGTGCCAAATATTTCTCCGGCCCACCCGCCAAATAACCGGTCTTGGCAAACGGTCGCTCCTGACTGTCACAAATGTAAATACTCGGAAAGCCCGCCACGCCGAACTTATTTTTGAGCGTTTCATTCTGTTCTGCGGTTTCCTTGGATAGTTTCGACTTGTCACTTGGAAAGTCTAATTTCAAAAACACAAAGTCCTCTAACGCCTTTTTCGAAAACGCCGGCTTTGAAAAAACCTCCCCCTCAAGCTTGATGCACCATCCGCACCAATCCGAACCTGTAAAATTCATCAAAACACTTTTATTGTTCTTTTTCGCGTCCGCGAACGCCTTTTCAGCATTGATGTACCAATAGCCTTCTTTGACTCCATCCGACTCATCGCTCTTTTTACTTGCATCTTTAAGGGGAGAAAGATCATCTAAATCCGGGACGTTCTTTGACTTCCCCTTCTCATCCCCTCCACTCTTGCCCTTAAAACTCTCCTGTTTTCCCGCGCCTTTGCTCTTATCAGCCTCTTTTTCCTGTCCGACAACATGATTTGCACTAACGGCAACTAAGAAGAAGACGAATAAACACGTCGCGGTGATTGGTTTTCGAATCGACACGGCTAGGCTCGGTAAAAGGATGGATATCAAAACTCGAAATGATCTGTCATCATACCAAATGTCCGTCCGATATAATAATTCAATTTTTTTTGAAACCGCTTGAACCTCCCAATTGTCGAAAATGGTAATTTTGCAACGGTCTCGCCGGTTTCCCTTCTCACCCCAATGTCCCCTTCAAAATAAGCATGTCCCATTTAGCCGATCACCAAACCGCTGCTGCCGATTTCTCAGGTATCTTCCCGGCACTGTTCACCCCGTTTAACGCCAAAAACGAGATTGATTTCGATGTTTTAAATCGGATGTTGCGGTTCCAAGTCGAAAATGGAGTCAGTGGATTCTTCGTTGCAGGAACAACCGGTGAAGGACTACTGCTCTCAGAGGATGAACGAGTCGAATTGGTGAAACATGTTGCCGAAACTTGTCGAAACGACGATTACTTAAAAGCCAAAGGATTAAAAATCGTAGCTCACGTTGGACACCCCAACTCAGATACCGCCGCTCATTTAGCCAAGCGTTCTGAAAAAGCAGGTGCAGACTGGATCGCTTCAGTGGGTCCGATTTTTTATCGAAATTCTTTCGAAGGAACCGTCAAACATTACACGACGATTTCAAGAGCCACCAACCTACCGTTTATGATCTACGCATTTCTCGCGTCGATCATTCCCGAACGCGACAAAACGCTATTCAATATTCCGAACGTTGCGGGCATGAAGTACACGGGCGCGGACTTCTTTTCAGTGCAACAACTGGCTAGGCATATCGATCGCCCAGTCGCGTTAATCAGTGGAATGGACGAGCAGTTCGTTGCCGCTCAAACGATGGGATTCCAAGCCGGCATCGGTTCGACGTACAATTTCGCGCCCGGCTTTTACACTCGGATGCTCGAACTGTGTCGCAATGACCGATTTCATGAAGCGGCAAAACTCCAAGCCGATATCAATCAAGTTACATACTTGCTGACGCTCTATGAAAACTGGTCGTATAGAAAGGCATTCATGAGATACATCGGATTGGACTGCGGAAGCTGTCGCCCGCCGTTCGAGCCGATTACAGATCATCAATATGCAGAATTGAAAAAAAAACTCGATGCAATTGGAATTCTCACAAAAGGATCATGAATAACCGTTAGCACAGGATAGCCCAGATTTGACTACCCCAGCGTTGGACGCGGACACCAACATAGGAAGATAAGTAGGAAGTGACCTGGAGTAAAATAACATAACCTCTAGCGTGTCCGGCCTTACAAAAATCAACCGTTTGCCGAGACGGGCGTTTTATTTACCGTTTTTTCGGTCGGACGCTCTTTAGCACCCATTACCAGCTTTTTAACTGGCTTCTTCAGCACTGGCGTCTTCAGTATTGGCGTCGTTCTCGACATTTTCGGATACTGCCGCTAACTGGCTGGCCTGTTTCATTTCCTCAATGTTGATGATTTGCTTTTCACGCACCATCAATTCAATCAAGCAAATGGTCATGACCGGGTCCTTCAATTTACGGATGGCCCACTTCAAGAATTGATTTTTGGTCTCTTTGAGTGACTTACCCTCCGAAGGACCAAAACTCCAAACAAAATTCGCGTGAATTCCTTTCCAAAGCTCTTCGCTGGACGCCGACTCTGGAAGGTCATTATTCAAATCGCACCGCGGAACAAGCGACATCGCCTTTTCATGAACTGCTTGCTCTTGTGCCAAGGCTTCCTGCTTTTTGGTTTTCGTTTTTTGAATAAATTGCTGTAGTTTTCCAGGCATATGTTTAAGGAAAATTTAAGTTTGCAGAGGGTTCAATGAGCTCAAAAAAAAGACGAGTGTGAATTACGCTGTCGTTGATCGTTGTTTTTTGAGCAGGTCTTCGCGGCCGAAATCCGATGTTCACGCTTGTCGCCAATTCTAAACAATTTCTATATTTTGGCAATGAAAAACACAAAAAGTCATGATCTTTAGAACGCGGCGTATTTTACCGCCAATCGTCACTCCAACGCCGGTTCCCGCGATTGCACAAATTACGCCCACTGCGACGCTGTAGCGTCTTCATTAAGAGGATAATGATCGGACGCACCAAACCGTCCCCGCCAATCAGGAAAATCTATGCAGTTTTTCAAATGGCTATGGAAGAAAACGTAATGCGACAAACGTGCTGGCCGTCTTAAGTAGTTAAGTAAACATTCCAATCACCCAAAGCACATAGGCAGCGGGCGCGGCGGCCAAAATCGAATCAAAAATATCCAAGATCCCCCCTAAACCGCGCAACCAACTGCTTGAATCCTTGGCCTTGAAATCCCGCTTAATAATTGACTCAAATAAATCACCGACCATTCCCGTTACGGCAATTACGACGCCAAACAAAACACTCGCCCAAATTGGTGCGGTGACTTTCCCGTCAGCAAGCCATGGAGCGACCCACATGAAAAACGCAACCGAACCCATTGCGCCGGTCACGACTGCACCGATCGCCCCCTCCACCGATTTGGCAGGACTCATTTTGGGAGCAAGTTTGTTTCGACCAAACATTTTCCCGATAAAAAACGCGCCCGCATCACTCAGCTTGACCGTGACCAACAAAGACATCAACGCCGTCATTCCGACTTCGTTGCTATCGTAAAATCGAAGCCCTGCCAAAAACCCCATCAGGAATCCAGCGTAGACGATTACGAAAATCGAGTACGCAAGATTCGAAATGACTTTTTCTGCAGCTTTGAAGCGTATCATTTCAAACACAATGGCGATGGCAACAGCCATCGATAATCCCAACGTATTCCATCCCAACTTACCCACCGGACAATCAGCAGGATAGACTTCCCATAGAACCGGCGCGCAAGCACAGGCGATCGTCACCATCGCTCCACAAATGACAATCGACTGCGGTGTCGAAGGATTGCGAGACGCAATCATGTTCGTTAACTCCTGCGCGGCCATGCCGGTCAAGATAATAACGACCGGCACCAAAAAAACTCCAACGTGACCAAGTGAATCGGAGCTTCCCAACTGATAATCAAAGTAGGCAACCGTCAAGATCGCCGAAATGAATATCGCTGCCGAAATCAATCGCCAAATCACGCATCTTCCTCCAGTTTTTGGGTCGTCGAATTCGCTTCGCTTTCGGCTTGAAGATCCATCAACGGCGGCATCTTTTTCTTTTGAATCAGGCCACCAAATCTTCGTTCTCGCCTCGCATAATCGATAATCGACTGATGCAAGTCAGTTTCGGCGAATTCAGGCCACGCCTTATCTGTAACCCAAAGTTCTGCATAGCTAATCTGCCAAAGCAAAAAGTTACTGATCCGCATTTCGCCGGCGGTTCGGATCAAAAGGTCAGGATCCTTCATTGACGAAGTGTACAAATGCGCAGAAACAACTTCTTCGTCAATTTGATCACTTGTCAATTCCCCGTGGACCACTTTTTCACTAATGCGTTTGATCGCGTCGACCAGTTCCATCCTTGAACCGTAATTAATCGCAAGACACAAACAGGTCCCAGTGTTTGTGGAACACATGCTAATCGTCTTGTCCATTTCCGTTTGGACCTCGCGGGGAATCCCAATCCGACGCCCGATAATTTCAACGCGAACGTTTTGGTCCATGAACGTCGCACGTTCCTCGATCATGTATTGCTGCAAAAGATGCATCAGAAAGTCAACTTCACCTTGTGGCCGTTTCCAATTTTCACTGGACATGCAGTACAACGTCAGTTGCTCCAGCCCTAACCGAACCGATTCTTCCAACGTGCGGCGAACACTTGCAATACCGTTACGGTGACCTTCGATTCGAGGAAGATCCCGCATTTGCGCCCAACGACCATTGCCGTCCATGATGACGGCGATATGTTTCGGTCGAGATCCGCTCGGGATGTCTTCAATCCGGATTTCGTTCAATTCTAACTAACCGAAGAGTGGAAAAAGAGTGAGCCTGAACGTAAAAAGCGGGCGAGTTTTTAATTCTGTCGTTCCAACTGCCAATATCCGTGGGATAGAAAACAGATTTCCAACTTTCCTAAATTATAAGTTTCGGAGCAGTTCGCCAACAGGAATCGTTTGTTTGCGATCTGGTCCTACGGAAACAACTTCAATCGGAATATTGACGTATTCACTAATTGTTTTTACGTAGTTTTTCGCAGCGTCGGGCAACTCGTCAAAATTCTGAATCGACGTAACGTCGGATTTCCAACCGGGCAGCGTTTCGTAGATTGGTTTGACTTTCGCTAGATCGTCCGCGTGGCTTGGGAATGAACGGATCGTTTTTCCGTTTAATTCATAAGCGGTACATATCTTAATTTCATCCAATTCGCTCAATACATCGAGCATCATCATCGCCAGCCCACTGATACCGCTCAGTCTCGAAGTGTATCGAACTGCCACAGCATCGAACCAGCCGCAACGCCTTGGTCGACCAGTCGTCGTTCCGTATTCGTTACCAAGTTTACGAATATGATCGGCCGTTTCACACGTGAGTTCTGTGGGAAACGGACCGCCGCCAACACGAGTGCTATAACACTTTGCGACCCCAATCACTTGATCAATCCACTTGGACGGTATTCCAGAACCTGCGGAAATCCCAACGCCTGAACTGTTACTACTTGTCACAAACGGGTACGTTCCGTGATCCAGGTCAAGCAAAGACCCCTGCGCGCCTTCAAACAAGATCCGTTGATTCGCTTCAACCGAATCGAGCAAAAAATCCGTCGAGTCACCGACGTAAGGCTTCAAACGACTCGCGAACGCACTGTAATCAGCAAAGATTTTTTTGGGATCAAGCAAAGCTGGATCAACTTCACATTTGAATCCAGACAATAACACTTTCTTTAGTTGGCAAATCGAGTCGACTTTTGCTTGAAAGTCCTCGCGGTAGAGATCTCCAAGCTGTATTGCCGACGTTCGTCCGACTTTGTCGCGATAACAAGGCCCGATTCCTCGCAACGTCGTGCCGATGTTCTTTTCACCTTTGATCTCCTCGTTCCATGCAATATCCTCAGCAACATGCCAAGGAAAAACGACATGAGTTCGCTCGCTCAGCAGAAGGCGATCACCAATTTCGATGCCCTGCGACGTTACGGCATCGATCTCCTCAATCAAGGTACCGGGGTTAAGAACGACCCCCGGTGAGACCACGTTTTTTACGTCTCCATTGAGGATCCCGCTGGGAAGATGATGGACGACGTACTTTGTGTCACCGTCTACAATCGTGTGCCCCGCATTGGCTCCGCCCTGATACCGAACCACGATGTCCGATCGTTTCGTCAGCAGATCGACCAGCTTTCCTTTTGCCTCGTCCCCCCACTGGAGACCAATTACGCTAATGCCAGACAATTCGATTCTCCAATTTCCGTGATCGGGCCTCGATGCCCGTCAAATTTTTCAAACAGAATAGTCTAAACCGTGCTGCGTTGACGACAACCGGCAAAGCTAATTTCGGTTGCAAATCACGGCATCCGAACCAAAAACCAATCAATTCTTCCAAAATGAACGATGCGGCGGCACATTTGAAGCCACTTGGGCCCTTGTTTATGACTTCGAGCGGGAGTATTTTAATCATAGGTTTGGTCGTTAGAGTTTGACCCAAACTCCCACCTTAACGCCAAATGTTCCCTGACGGACTAAATTGTTACGTGCCGTCAGTTTTTTTGACCCACGTTTTCATTGGAGATATCAAATGAAACGATCTTTCGCCACGGGCGCTGCCTGTCTTACTCTAGTCTTTGCAATTGTTCTATCTTTCGGTGCTGACACCGCTGAAGCTCAGTTGTTCAGCCGACTTCGCTGCAAAATGGCAGCCAAAAAAGCATGTGCACCCGCAAAAACTTGCTGCGAAACGCCAGCTCCAACTTGCTGCGAAACACCAGCTCCAACTTGCTGCGACCCTTGCAAGAAGCCCGGTCTTCTAGCTCGCATGTTTTCAAAGAAAAACAATTGCTGCGACAGCGGCTCAGCATGTGGCGCATCGACAACCGGTTGTGCTGGTTGCGAAGCTACTCCAGCACCAGCTGCAATGGACGAAAAAATCGTTCCACCAGCACCAGAAGCTACCAAAGAAGCTCCAAAACCAACCACCTAAAAATTGGTTTTGTAGTACGTGAGTCTTAATCCAAGATTCGCACAAAACAAAAAAAGCCTCATCAATTTGATGAGGCTTTTTTATTTTCTCAAAACCCAGTTGAAAACGTTTTTATGAAACGTTTCGCTGTTAACCAACCCGCCCCATCGGCCGCCAGAACGTTGTCAGAATCGACAACTCACGGTCCCTAGCGACGGTGGGCCCTAGCGACGGTGGCCTCTAGCGATTGTCTATCGCCACAAAATCGCGTTTGGTTTCACCCGTGTAGATTTGACGAGGGCGACAGATACGCTTGGTCGGGCTTTTGTGCATTTCCGCCCAATGAGCAATCCAACCCGGCAAACGCCCAATGGCAAAGAGCACGGTAAACATCTGAACCGGAATACCGATCGCGCGATAAATCACGCCTGAATAGAAATCGACGTTAGGATAGAGTTTGCGGGACACGAAGTAATCGTCGTTTAATGCCACCTGCTCCAAACGCTTCGCAACGTCAAACAATGGGTCGTCGATATCCATCTTGTCCAAGAGCTTGTCACACATCCCTTTGATGATCGTCGCACGTGGGTCGAAATTCTTATAAACACGATGCCCAAAGCCCATTAAGCGGAATCCGTTTGTCTTGTCCTTCGCCATTTCGACGTACTTTTCGACGTCGCCGTCATCTTCAATTATCTGTGTCAGCATGTTGACGCACGCCTCGTTCGCACCACCGTGAAGCGGTCCCCACAACGCACAAATACCTGCTGAAATGGATGCAAACAAATTCGCATCGGATGATCCGACCATTCGCACGGTCGATGTGCTGCAATTCTGTTCGTGATCTGCATGAACAATCAGCAACATATTAAGTGCGGTCACAAAATCGGGATCAATTTCGTACGGCTCGCTGGGGACAGCAAACATCATCCGCAGGAAATTTTCGCAGTATTTAAGATCGTTGTCCGGATAAATCAACGGCTGACCAAACGACTTTTTGTAGCTATAGGCGGCAATCGTCGGTAACTTTGCCAACAAACGGTGAATTGAAACCTCGACCTGATCGGGATCACTAGGATCAAGAGAATCCTGATAAAAAGTTGAAAGCGCACCAACAACCGAGGACAAAATGGCCATTGGATGGGCATCTCGTGGAAACCCTTTGTAAAAGTCTCTCATGTCTTCATGCAACATCGTGTGATGTCGGATCGATTCACGAAAAACCTCCAATTCAGCTTGATTGGGGAGCTCACCATGAATCAGCAAGTAGCTGACCTCAAGAAAGTCACACTTTTGGGCCAAATCTTCGATTGGGTAACCGCGATAACGCAGAATCCCCTTTTCACCGTCCAAAAAAGTGATCGAACTCGTTGTCGAACCAGTGTTCACGAAACCTTCATCGATCGTTACACAACCGGTCTGGGCCCGAAGCTTTGAAATGTCAATCGCTTTTTCGTTCTCACTACCTTCGATTACCGAAACCTCAATTTCGGTATCGGCGATTGAAATCTTTGCAGATTCATTCTTCGTTAAACTGTCACTCACGTTTTTGGCTCGCATCAATTTTCTTGGCTTACAAAAGCAATATCTTACAGGTATCGGCGACTTCTCACAATTCGCGGACGATTGTTTCGCGTTGATGATTATTCCAAATTTTCGACTCCCAAAAAACTTGCTTGTTCAGATGCCTCGAACCAGCCTTGTTCTTTCCAAAAAAACCGCAGGTTATGAACTCTTTCGCGTTCCCAACTCGACCAAGTAGATCAAAACCGCAGTCCAAATGAATCCATATCCGACCAACTTTTCCAATCCAATCAACTCTTGGTTTGCAAATCTCGCCAATAATATCTGTCCAGTTGGTGCAAGAAACTGAATGAATCCAAGAGTGATTAACCGCAGTTTCTTTGCCGCAACGGCAAAACAGATTAACGGTACCGCTGTCGCCGGACCTGCCAGAAACATTAAAAAATTTGTCGAAAGATCCGCGTTCGCAAAAATCAAGCCGCCCTGAGTGGAACCGAAATAAATCACGATTCCCAACGCGATTGGGATGCAATAAAGCGTTTCGAAGGTTAAGCCCACGATGGCGTCCACGGGAATTTTTTTTCTAAACAACCCATAGATACCAAAGCTGGATGCGAGGCAAATCGAAATCCAGGGAAATTCTGCCTGGCTAAAAATCAACCAACCAATCCCCGTACATGTGAACAAAACCGCAACGACCTGAAGCGATTTCAACCGCTCTCCCAGAAACAAATACCCGAGCACAACATTGAATATCGGCCCCATGTAATACCCGAGGCTCGCCTGATGCAATCGATCGGTCGCCGCAGCAATCACGAACACTAGCCAATTTATGAAAATCAGAGCGGATGTGATTGCAAACCAAACCAAAGTCGATTTTGATCTAAAAACAGCAAAGAAGTCTCCGAGTCGACCGTTGATCCAGAGCAACAAAAAGCAGAATAAAACGCACCAGAAGATCCGACTCGCGAGGACCTCCAAACTCCATTGGACGCCGATATTTGACCAATCGAATTTTCCGCCGGTACTTCGCTCCGCGGTGAAAGTCATGGTCAGTACAAGACTCGGAAAAATGAATCCCCACCAACCGAACGCAACAATGGCATTTAACCAGCCACTTAAATCCCGATCATTGGACTTTGACATTAAGATTCAATGTCCAATCGTTGAAAATCTAACGTTTCAATAGGCCCACCAAGAAGTTTTGGTGGGGTGGCGAAAAGACTGTTCATTTAGCGTTTCTGAATCACGAGAGATAGTCTAGTCCTACTGCGTCCTTCAGTTTCTTCACCGTACGAGTCAAAAGCACTCGAACCGCCGCATCGGACTTCTCCATTTTCTTCGCAATTTCTTTTGTGGCTAGTCCATCAACGAATCGCAATTTCAAAACGGTCTGCGCATCTTCCGAGACACCCGCTATCCAGTGCTGCATTTGAAATTCCTTCTGCTGTTTTGAAAATGCAGCACTGGGTGTCGTGATACTCGCTGCGATTAACCCCTCAAAGCCAAGATCTCCCTCTTCTCCCCCACTTCCGCCGCTTAAAGCGATTTCTTTTCCCGCGTCACGTTTTTTTGCATCAAAGAAATGTCGATGACTGTCAACAATTCGTCGCTGACATTGCTGGCAAATCCAGCTAAACATATCAATCTTACTAAAGTCAATTTCCCCAAACGATTTCAGGCAACTCAATGCCGCTTCCTGCAAAACGTCTTCGGGCTCGATTTTCGTCCGTAGCCGGTCACCCATATTTCGGTTGATAAATGCGATTAACTGAGGGCGCCGATTTTCGATATACTCGAATAAAGCATCCGTTTCACCAGAATGGATTCGATCTGCATAAGAAATCGTTTCCTCATTCATAACCTATACTCACAAAGTTTTTTTCAAAACCATCAACCGTTACCAACTCTTCTCGGTAAAGTTACCGTAACCCACAACTCCAATTAGATTCCGCAAATTTCGTATACCGTGAATAAAAACGAAGAATTATCGAACGAAAAATCAATCGATACCGTCTCGATTCAAAACACGGAACAATTGTGGGATTTGATCGCAGAGTATCTCCGTAGATTCTATCAGGCGTGGGAGCAGAAATCAGCGAGCTTCTGCTCCGATGGCCTGACGACGGTCAATTCGAACGCCGCCCCAGATATCAAATCGGATCCCAAGACGGGACACGATCAACCAGAATTGCCCGACATTAACGGATTTTTACCGAAATCCCCCCTGCCCTTACGCCAATTGTCGCTCATTGAATTAATCAAAGTTGACATGGAATTGCGATTTGAGCACTTTCAACCATTTAAATCGGTGCACGACTACTCGACCGAGTTCCCAGAGCTAATTCACGACGGTAAGGTCAACGAGGAGTTACTATTTGAGGAGGTGGATCTTTGCAAACGCCACCATCGAAGCATTAATTCAGCGGAATTACTGGATCGATTCCCAGCACAACGAGAAACGATCCTCAAATTGCTGAGTACCGATAACCAAATTTCGCCCAATGTAGATCAATCCAAAGGCAAAACGCGAACGCAAACGCGCGTTCTTCGCAAACCCATTTCATTACGAAATATCAAGCCTGGAACACGCATCGATGATTTTGAATTGCTCATCGAGTTAGGGAGGGGATCGTTCGCAACGGTGTTCTTGGCAAGACAGTTTTCAATGCAACGACTTGTTGCGCTTAAGATTTCATCCGACCGAGGGGACGAACCCAAGACCCTAGCGCAACTTGATTGTAAAAACATAGTTCGCGTTTTTGACGTCCGAGATATCTTGGATCCGCCCTGTCGTTTGCTATATATGAAATTCGTCGCCGGTGGCAGCTTGCACGATATCATTACGCAATCAAAAGAACTTTCTTTGGTTGATCGAACGGGTGAATTCCTGCTTTCTGTGATTGATGAACGTGCGTCCAAGACCGGACAGGATGCGCCGCTGGACTCCCGCACCCGGCATCGCCTGCTCAGCATGAAATGGTTTGAAGTTGTCTTTTGGATCGGATCTCAAATTGGCGAGGGATTGGCATATGCGCACAAAAACCAAGTGCTACATCGTGATTTGAAGCCAGCGAACGTATTGCTGACCACCGAAGGCGTTCCCCAAATTGTCGACTTTAACGTCAGTTTTTGTGAAGATGTCGAAGGCTCCACCGCGGAGTCATTTTTTGGTGGAAGCCTGGCCTACATGTCCCCCGAGCAGCTTGAAGCGTTTGACCCAACCCATCCGCGAAAACCAAATTCACTTTCGGCGTCCTCCGATATTTTTAGTTTAGGCGTAATCATCTGGGAAATGCTTTTTGGGCAGCGCCCCTATCAAGACCAAGTTCGAGATACTGATTTTCCTCAGATGCTAAGGCAATTGGTCGAACACCGAGAAGCGTTCCTCGACAACCTGAATATTCCTGAAGACGCAAAATTATGGGACATCGATCTAAAAGGGCTTTTTGCGAAACTGTTAGAGCCGAACCCGGACAACCGATGTCAAAAAGCGAATGCCATAGCCGGAGAACTGCGTTTGCTTTCCGATCAGCGAAGTCGAAACTTACTCCGTCCAGCGGAAACAACCTTTAGCAGGTTAATGAAACGATGGCTTGTTTCTTTTGTGATCGCCGCCGTAGTGTTACCCAGTCTGGGCGCCGCCGTGTTCAATTACTTTTACAATTTCAAATCCATCATCGAACCGAAGGGCGAATCGGTCGCGACGATTTTTGAACAAGTCCAGTTGATCATCAATGCAACGGCCTTTCCAATCGGGATCGGGATTTTGATGTTTTTAGGATGGACGTTGCGAACTCGGATCAAACGATTAAACAGTAAAGAAAATCGCCAAGGCGAAGCAAATTCGGCTTTTGAACTTAGAAGGCATATCACCCGACTTCCTCTGATCTGTGTCATTATTCCCATTTCGATTTGGACTCTCGCAGGTCTGGCCTATCCTGTCGCCATGAACATTGCGGGTAGCGCTTTGACATGGAGTGATTCGCTGCATTTTGTCACCTCATTGATTCTTTGCGGTTTAATTGCGGCCGTCTATCCCTTTTTCTTAACGGCATTTACGGCGATTCGCGTTTGGTACCCTATCGCTTTTAAGACAGAACAAATCCAACATGAAGATATTCGAATGATCGACCAATTCATTGGTCGATCATGGTTTTTCATGGCATTGGCAGCATTGCTTCCAACGTTTTCGATCCTTCTCATGGTTACGACTCAAGTTGAAAGCGATCGCAATTTACTCGCCATTTTGGCTGGAACCAGTTTTTTTGGTTTGGGCCTGATCTTCATGATCTTTCAGAAACTTCAACGACATTTGACCACCGTTCGATTTTGCATCGAGGGGCTACTTCAAGGAAACGAATGACGAGTATCCCGGTTTTTATCAGAGGCATCCAATAATGGCCGATCCCAAAGTCCTTTCCGTGGCGGAACTGAGCTTTCTGCTAAAAAATGTTTTGGAGATTGAATTTCCAGAGGTTTGGGTCGCCGGTGAAATTTCCAACCTATCTAGACCGCAATCTGGACATTGCTATTTCACCTTGAAAGACAATGACGCACAAATTCGAGGGGTCTTATGGCGAGGAACAGCCGAACGCATGAAGTTTGACCTCAAGGACGGCATGCAGGTGATCTGCGTCGGAAACATCGATCTTTACCCGCCGCGTGGCACCTATCAGCTGGTAGTTCGCTTTGCAGAACCGACCGGGATCGGACCGCTCCAAGTTGCATTTAAACAATTGCACGAAAAGCTAAAGGCGGAAGGTCTCTTTGAGCCAGCACGCAAAAAACCAATCCCACGAATTCCGGAGCGAATCGGCGTCATCACCAGCCCCACAGGCGCTGCAGTACGAGACTTCCTCCAAGTTTTAAACCGCCGCTGGAACTTCACCGATATCACGATCATCCCAACCCGTGTGCAAGGCGATGAAGCAACACGAGAAATTGCAAACGCGATTCGAGCCGCCAACTCGATCACACCGAAGTTTGATGTGCTCGTGATTACGCGTGGCGGTGGAAGCCTGGAAGATCTTTGGTGCTTCAACGAAGAAGAAGTCGTGCGGGCGATCGTCGCCTCAGCCATTCCTACGATCTCGGCAATCGGTCACGAAATCGATGTCACGCTTTCGGATTTGGCTTCCGATGAACGTGCGTTAACGCCTTCCGAAGCTGCGGAAAAAGTCGCTCCATCGCGGGATGAGATCATCCGTAGCGTCAATCGTAGTAAAGACTATTTGAATCAGCTTCTTTTTTCGAAATTGGAATCTGCGGTCGAGAAGCTCAATCAAATTGAATCCCGTCCCATTTTCCGCAAGCCACTCGAGTCGATTCGCAACTTTCAACGCAGACTTGATGAATTGGAAGCCGATGCAAACCGCTCAATAAGCCAAATGACGTTAAATCAAAAAAATCAAGTTGCTGCACTTGCCCGGCAGTTGGAATCTGTCAGCCCGTTGGCCGTTTTACAACGAGGCTATTGCGTGACCCAACTGACTGATGAAAAGTCATCGCTGGTAAACAGCGTAACCGTCATAAAAAAAGGCGACTTGGTTCGCACCCAAGTCGCCGATGGTTCATTCATCAGTCGCATCGAATCGAGCGAATAACCTACTCGATACCATGCATCTTTTCTTTGATCCAGCCGTTCAACGCCCACATGACGATTCCGGCAGCAACCGGGATCGCTGTGAAAATCAGGAAGAAAGTCGAGAGTCCGAAATTCTCGGAGATCCTGTCGATGTAGCTTCCAGTGAATCCAGCGAGATAGTTCGCAATAGCGGTCGCTCCAAACCATACACCGAACATCAAACCGACCAACCTAAGCGGCGCTAATTTACTTACATAGGATAATCCAACCGGCGACACGCAAAGCTCGCCCAGAGTATGGAACATATACGCAGCGACCAGCCACCAAATACTCACGGCAGCAAACTTGGCTTCTTTGTCGATCCCCATACTTCCAATCGCAAGCACGCCAAAACCCAAACCAAGCAAAATCAGCCCAATCCCAAACTTTACGGGAGCCGACGGGTTCCAACGACTTTCCCATATTTTGCTAAACAAAGGTGCAAAAGCGATAATGAAGAAGGAATTCAGAATGCCAAACCAAGACGCAGGCACCTCGGTCTCATTCTGTATTTCACGAAGAACGGTTGCCTTAAAATCGGAATCAAACTTCGCAGCCTCTTCATTAGTTAGAATCTTAAGCTTTCCTTTTCCTCCTTTGTTCTCAATATCGACGAGATTGAGTTCTTCTTTGGGTTTAAGCGGCGCGTCAGACTGAATCGTTGTTACGATCATCTTCGGTTTAGCAGTCTCTCCTCCACCGTCAATTTTTTTCTCGTCATCCGCGTTGTTGGTTGCGTCATCTTTTTTATCCGCGGACTCTTCCTCTGACCCAGCTTCGACTTTCGCTACCGGAGCTCTAAAAGTGACCTCAAAGGCCTTCATCTTGAACTCTTTATTCAGCATCCAAATTGCAATGAGCCAAATGATGACAAAACTCAAGACAATGGAAATATTCGAAAACGGGATGTGCCCGTAGGTGCTCTTTACCAACATGACCAAAACGAACGTTACGATAGCCAATGGGACAATCGTCAGCGCCGTGTTAACCCAGAAAAAGATACTTGCTGCTGAACCGCTCAGGACACGACCGGTATAGTCCTTCGCAAAAATCGTCATTGATCCACCGGCCTGTTCAAACGCCCACCAAAAGAAAATCGTGGAAAATGAAAGAATGCCAATTACGATCAAACGATCGCGAACCACAGTAGAATCCTCGACTTGATCCTTGGATGCCTTGACTGCTTCTTTTGGCTTGGCACTTGGGCGCTGCCCAAGTTCTCCGAACAACGATTGCCCGAGCTGAAACATCACCATTCCGAGGAACATGAAAATTCCGGCAAGTCCGAAGCCGAAGCTCCATCCAACTTTCTCACCCACATATCCGCAGAGAAGAATACCCAAGAATGCACCCGCGTTAATTCCCATGTAGAAAATTGTATAGGCCGCATCTTTCTTATCTTCCTCGTCCGCATAGAGCTGACCAACAATCGATGATATGTTCGGTTTGAAGAAACCGTTACCCAAAATCAACAAGCCTAATCCAGCGTAGAACATGAAACTCGTTTCCAACGCCATCGCTCCATGACCAAGTGTCATCAGCAGCGCCCCCAGAATAACGGCTCCCCGATACCCCAGTAACTTGTCTGCCGCGATTCCGCCCAGAATTGGCGTCAGATAAACCAAACCCGTGTAAAGGGCGTACAGCTGCAAGGCATCCTCACGACTCCATCCCCATCCGCCCCCCGCGAGCTCACTCACGAGAAATAGCGTCAACAACGCTCGCATTCCGTAGTAACTAAAACGCTCCCACATCTCCGTAAAGAAGAGTAGAAATAGTCCTGGCTTGTGTCCAAAAATATAGTTATTTTCCATTGATCACCAAATTCTCAAGGTGCTGTAAAAAGAATTTGATTTCAACGTGATTTGCAAATCCAAATGACATGCGAGACACGCTCCGCTAAAAATCAAATCAGAATAAAAACATTTTGTAAAGCAAAGATTCTAATCGTAACTCTTAATGGCTTAAAGCCTCCCCTACCTGATTGATCAAGGATTCGAATCCATCAGCAATTGAAACTTCAACTTGCGATCTCTGGGCAAGATTTTTCACCTGACACTTTTGCTCCGCAAAGTCCTGACTTCCCGCGATAATTGCGACTTGAAACCCCTGTTTGTCCGCATATTTCAATTGTTTATCGAATT
The DNA here is from genome assembly GCA_905480545.1 of uncultured Pirellulaceae bacterium. Classification (GTDB taxonomy): domain Bacteria; phylum Planctomycetota; class Planctomycetia; order Pirellulales; family Pirellulaceae; genus JABAAE01. Next base: position 4,875 of record CAJQQR010000131.1, on the reverse strand, counting down.
TTTTATTCTCCGGGTACATTACCGCACCAATTCCAGCGCCACGCAGCGCGGCCGCTATCTGAAGATAATCCGCCAACCGATCTTTTTCGAAGTAAACGATAAAAACCGGCGCCGGCGTGCGAACTTTCTCGATTAAACCCAGTTCTTCCTGTGCTGCCAAAAGCCGATCCAGCCCCAGCGATGCACCGATTCCGGGCAATTCCAGTTTGGTGAATTTCGACGCTAGGTTATCGTACCGGCCACCTGAACAGACACTGCCGATGCCTGGTAGTTGTCCCAATTCGGTTTCGAAAACGGTCCCGGTGTAGTAGTCCAGTCCTCGCGCGATGCCAATGTCCAGCTTCAAATTTTTCTCGTCAACACCAACAGCCCGAACCCCATCGACCAACTGACGCAGGTTTTCTACGCCCAGCTCACCGGTTTCATTGCCAGCGACCATTTGACCCACTGCCGACAAAATCTCATCGTTCGTTCCATTTAGCTGTGACAGCCTTAAAATCGACGCCGCTTGCTCATCGGACGCCGAGGCCGTCACTTTCATTTCAGCGGTCACTTTTTCCGGGCCGATCTTATCGAGCTTATCAATGGCTCTCAGGACCTCCGTTGCCCGATCTTCAAGTCCCGATTTTTGCAGCAAGCCATTGAGAACCTTGCGGTTGTTCACGCGAATCGTAAATTCATCAAAACCAATCGCGTTCATCAAATCAAAAATGACCAATGCTGTTTCAATGTCCGATACGATGGACGTCGTTCCGATCGTGTCGAAATCACATTGCATGAATTCACGATACCGACCACGTTGCGGTTTTTCACCCCGCCAAACTGTTGCAATGTGATACCGCTTGAACGGAGTCCCCAGCTGACCAATGTGTTGTGCGGCGAACCGTGCAAGAGGGACCGTTAAATCGAAACGCATTCCAACGTCTCGACCACCAGCATCCGTAAAACGGAACATTTGCTTATCCGTTTCGTCGCTCCCCTGCCCCGCTAAAATTTCGCTTTTTTCAAGCGCTGGAGTATCGATTGGAGCAAATCCGTACGACCGATAAATTCTCTTGGCGGTGTCGATCAGCTTCTCCCGCGGCATCATCAGCTCGGGGGGATAATCTCGAAAACCTTTTAATGTTTCTGGTTTGATCAATGACATTCTTTGAACTTTTCCATCAAGTACTTTTCTGATTCCGCACTACCGAGGCTTGAACACCATTCACACCGGAAGACCGGACTGGCAGCCACTCCGGTGAAATCGGTGTCAAGCCAAACCTAATTCAAGATCGGCAATGCGGCTGGCTTCGGGCTGCGGAGGCAAACGTCATGCTCGTCGGTCAAAACCGCATCGGCATATTCTTTTATTTGTTCCGGCGATTCAAAATATCGTTCATACGTCCAATTGTCGTCGTATTCACAATCGTCAGTCGTGTATTCACGACAGATGGGAGGCCGCGTATCGTAAATCCCGCAACGGTGATCGTCCATCAGGTGTTTGCACGTCGTGTGGACCAAAAGGTACCAAGTATCGTTCTCAGTAAAGATGCTGGCACGATCATGCAACAAATACCAACGCATGAATTCGTAGTCCCGTCGCTTTTTTGGTGTGTCGATCGGCAAAGCGAAGTAACGACAGCATTTCGCGGTGCAATAATCGCAAAGGACTTCGCCCGATTTTAATTCCTCACGAGCCGGCTTGGTTTTCTTCTTTTTGGTCATCAAAAGTGATTTCTAAAATCGATAATCGCCAAATAACGAATCAATCAATCTACCACGTTTGAAAAAATCGTTTAGTGGCCCATCTCCAACGCTTCCGCTAGACGCCAAAATAAAACCCTAGTTGGCGGCGGATCGAATCCGGAAGCTCTGGCAACTCCGATCGCGGAATCAGATAACTGGACAAATTAAAAAAATCTGAAAAAATGCGATTTCGTTCGGTCGTCTTCTTCAAATAGTCGTGACCAGACGAACCGCCGGTACCAATTCGAGTCCCCAACATTCGCTGGACCATGATCGCATGCCGTTGTCGCCAAGTCGTCCACAACTCGTCGATTTCAACCAAATTCGTCAGCAATCGAAACGGCAGAAACAAAATCGGTTCATCCCGGTAGAGGTTAATAAACAGTGCGGCCAACACAGCGCGTTGATTCATTCGAAAATGCCCGGCCGATTCGAAACGCTGCGGATCATTTTTGTCGAGCAACTCCTCAAACGCTCGTGAAGTGCCATCCAACGCCGCGACCTGGAAGCCCTTTTCATGCTCTGAAAGATCGGAATTTGATTCAATAATTTGCTTTTCTTTTGAAAACATTCTGAGTGCAGCGCTTCGGTATTCGCTCCAAAAATCGAAATTACCGAATTCCAGAAATGGAATCCGCGTCAACCAAATTTCCAACCTTTCCAATAACGACGGTTTTGATTCTGCGTCCTCTAATTCCTCGCGTTCCGCATCATTGAGTCGGGTGCGAAAGAAGTCCTGATCAGCGGGAATTCGAGCGTGTTTCTTCAGACCAAGGCCGATTTCAATTTTTTTGAATTGGAGACTTTGAAAACCGGATGCTGGAACCAACAAGTCGCGGAATTCCATAAAATCAAGTGGCGTCATCGTCTCAATAACGTCAACCTGATGCACAAGCACACGCTGTATTGTGACGATTCGTTCCAATCGAGAATTGGCTGCTCCAATTTTTTTGTCGTCCAAAACATCAGACGCAAAAATTTCGATGATTGAATCTAGCTCAAACAAAATCTGCTTGAACCATAGTTCATACACCTGGTGTGTGATGATAAACAACATTTCATCGTGGGCAATCTTGCCTCGCTTCTCGCTCTCGAGCGACTGGGCGCTAACAATTTTTTCCAGCTGAAGGTAGTTGCCATATTTAAGATTCGCCATCGATTTAATATTGCCTAAGGTAGGTCGATATCCCCAAGAGGATCATTCGATTGAAATATTCGCCATTGGAACACAATGCACTGAATGACTTCACAAATGGTTTGAAGTTCGCTGCAGAATTCGATAAGCTGCGCATCGAACCTTAATCTTCTCCCACGGATTTCGCAAGGAACTTCAACCATGCCAGTCAGCCCGATTCCAGCCGGTTGCAATACCGTTAGCATCTATTTGATTGTAAAAAGTGCAAAAGCCGCATTGGGGTTTTACGAAAAAGCCTTTGGCGGCACTGGTATTGAATGCATTTCTGCTCCAGACGGAAGTGTCATGCATGGAGAAATCAAAATCGGGGATTCGACCGTTATGGTCAGCCAAGAGAATCTAGAATGGGGGATGAAGTCGCCTCAGACTCTCGGTGGCTCGCCCGCATCAATTCACATGTACGTTGACGATTGTGATGCAGCATTCAACAACGCAATCGATGCCGGTTGCACCCAAGTCTCCCCCGTCACGGATATGTTCTGGGGTGACCGGTACGGAAAAGTAGAAGATCCGTTCGGATTCCAATGGGGAATCGCAACCCATATTGAAGATGTTTCAAGCGAAGAGATGCAAAAACGAAGCGAAGCCTGGTTTTCACAAATGAGGCAAGGTGACTAAAAACAGCCGTCCACAAAAAAAGCAAGTTGAGGCCCCCGTAAAATCAGGCGATCCCGCAGGGCACCACAACGCGATGCAAGGCAAAAAAACATCGAGAGAAGCCGACAATCGATGGCTTTTTCAGGAAAACAAAAAATGCCAACCGATAGCATTGGTGCTCGGTTGGCATCCTTCAAGGATTCTCTAGATCTGCTGCACGATTGGCGTTTTGAAACCAGATGAAGCTTCTAAACAACGATGAAGTGCATCACCGCCTACTTGCCCAAAGTATAAATTCGACCGTTCACACTTGAGAAGTAAACTTCGCCCATTTCGTCTTCACCAAATGTAATAATGGGGGCGGCCTTGAATTTCTTTAAGTCGATATGTTCCCCTTCTATTTCCATATGCTTGTTCAGCTTTTTAGCCTCGACATCATAGTCCAAGCCCCATACATGACCTGTAACGTAGTCTGCGAAAAGATATACACCATCTAACTCGGGAAACTTCTTTCCGCGATAAACGGCTCCACCCGTGATTGACTTACCGGTCTCGTGATCGTACTCCCAAACGGGCTCGACAAATTTGTCCTCACCGTTTGCATCACGAATCCCTTTGTCAAAGTCATGTTTGGATTCCCGAATGTTCCAACCATAGTTGCCACCCTTTTCCAGAATATTGACCTCTTCCCAAAGGTTTTGCCCAACATCGGCAATCCATCCCGTACCCGTTTTGCTGTCAAAGTTCAGTCGCCATACGTTACGCAAGCCGTAGGCATAAATCTCCGGACGCGCATCTTTTTGGCCGACGAAGGGGTTGTCTTTGGGCACTGAATATTTTTGGTCACCGTCCGCTTTGTCCACGTCAATTCGCAAGATCGATCCCAAAAGCGTTTTCAGGTTTTGACCATTGGACATCGGATCATTGGCAGCACCACCATCGCCAAGACAAATGTAAAGATAACCATCCTTCCCAAAACACACTGTACCGCCGTTGTGATTCCAAAACGGCTGTTTGATCTGCATTATTTCAACTTCAGAAGTGGTGTCGATCTTGTTTGGATCATCTTTTGAAACCGTAAATTCAAGAATATTCAATCTGACATTTGAGTGCCAGCATCCTGTGACTTATGACACATGAGAATCATGGCGACCCTAACAGGGACTTCGTTACCCTGTGCTGGAGAGATGTGGCTTCGGATCTTTCTTTCAGGATCTTCAGCTTTGGACCCTCTCCTTGGATCTTCAACAACGGATCGTCAGCATTGAACCTGCGGGGGGCTTTGTAACAATAGCCTTAGATCTTCAGCTTCGGACATCTAGCTTTAGAATTTGGCATTGCATCTCGAATTTCGG
>CAJQQR010000130.1 GCA_905480545.1 uncultured Pirellulaceae bacterium | reverse complement strand
TTGGAAATTTAAAAGAAGGCGCGTCGTTTCCCAGTCGCCTTCGGAGCGATTCGACAATCGCATAACTTGTTAACGTTGCCCCGCTCACAGCATCCACTTCAAGAACTGCTGCCCGGTCCCAATCGGCCTCGTTCCACGCCTTCAAAAACACCACATCATTTCGAATCGCATCGATGTGTTCCGCGGTATCTTCGCTTGAAAGAACCAATACACCAGCAACTTGTTCGGCTACATTGTCCGCTTGCCCAAATACGATTGCCAATTCAGTCGAACCGACGTATCCAATCACCGACTGCGATTCGACCTTGGTATGCAGAACGAACCCGATCGCCCGATCCTCTTTGTCATAAACAACTGCCATTTGGTTGCTCTGCCAAGCAGATAGCCGCACAGCGTTTGGCAGAATCGACTGGATTTCGGCGACCGAAAGCTTCGGTGCGTGGTTTCGCTCTACGATGCCAGCAGTATTTTGATAATGAACACCCCGAATCGACCAAACGATCGCAACGAAAATGGCAATGCGATAAAAATGGATCAATCGCGATTGCCATTTTCGTGAACGAGGCCTTAATTCCGCCCCGGCAGTATTAACGATCGGTAGTGATGATTCTGATTTATCCAAGAACGATTTAGATTGCAAAAGTGTGCTTTAGATTTCCCAAATGGCGTCATTACTTTTTGCCAGTCGGCAATAACTGCACGGCATCGGCGTGAACCAGCCCCTGTGCGCCGTGGGTTCCGAAAACAATCTCGCATTTCTCAGACGCTGAAATTTTGTATTTTCCGAGCGAGTAAAAATCGTCCTTTGTATTTGCCTTTTTGGTCATATCGATCTTCAGATCAACAGAAGAGCCTCCGATGGAGACTTTCACAGGCACTGACTTGCCGCGATTTTCATGCGGCAAGTAAGCGACCCGAATCTCGTATTCACCGCTCTCCTTAATTGTGGGCTGAAAACTCATTGACGCACCTGAATCCGCATTAGCGTAACGGTAACCGTAGGCAACGTAGCCTTTTAGTCCGGTACCTCGCGTCCAACTTCCCACAATTTTGGCTTGTCGATCGTCAACAACAATCCCCTTTAGAGATTCGACCAGCAATCCCGATGGAGGCCCGTATGGACTGGTGGCAGCGATCACTTTCGGCATGACAATCTTAGCCGTTACCGTTTCGCGACGTGCTTGACCGGGCAACTCCAAAAGCGTCTTTAGCTCAGCAAGATGCTGGCTGTACACTTCACGTGGCGTACAATCTCTCAGCGTGCAAATCGAGGCTGCCTTGCCAACAACTTCCCCCATCATCCCACAAGTCTTCATGACACGCGTCGTGCCCAAGGCTTCGTGAGTCACGCTAATACACCGTCCTGCCATAAAAAGATTTTCGATGTTTCGGGAATAGAAACATCGATAGGGAACAGGGTATCCGAACGAGCGATCGATCCGGCTGTCGTGCTTGGCAATCGAGATAAATGGATTGTCTGGAAACTTCTTCGCATATTGTTTTTTTGGATAGTGCAAATCGATTGTCCAAGTACTTGGTACGCATCCATCAGGAAAGTCTCTTTTGGAAACAACGTCATCCTGATTCAAAACAACATCGCCCATCAGACGACGCGACTCGCGGGGGCCACCAATGTATGCGACCCACGTCAAAATCGCATTACGGTGCGTCTCACGCCCATCACGATTTTTCATCGCATTAAACGCGCCATAAACCGCTCGAAAATTCCAATCGCGAATCGACTCGGAATCGTTGATTGGATCCTTGTCAAATCCACCTTCCCAAAACCATTGCCCGTGAAAATCACGCGGATAGGGAAAGTCCTTCATGTTGAGATCAAGTGCCCATTCTGTTTTTGGAAATTCAACAGGGGATTTAGCTTCATCCCATCGCCACATGTTGCTCATTCCCATGCGTCCCTTGGGCGTCATTTCCCAATTGGCACCGGCGAGATAACCGATCGTTCCATGCCCAGTGCAATCTACGAAATTGCGTCCACGAAATTCTTTATGCTCGCTCGTTCGAGTATCAAATGCGTAAACGGCTGCAATTTTGTTGTTGGAAGAGTCAACTTTGTAGGCATGATGATTCAGAAATAGATCGATATTCTTTTCGGCACGGACAAGCTTTTCTTTCTTGTCGTCCTCAAATTCCTGGTAGGTTCCCGGAGACTTTTTCGCGTGGTCCTGAAATTCATCGACGATCTCGCCAATTCTCGGGAACTTGCCTCGACGAATGTGCCCCATCGCCCAAACACGAACTTCGCTTGAACCGTTACCGCCCAATACCGGCCGGTTCTGAATTAAAGCCACCTTGCAGCCCATTCTCGCGGCTGACAAAGCAGCACCCATTCCGGAATAACCACCGCCCACAACAACCAAATCGTAACCGTTTTTCAGCGTCGGTTTTTCTTTTAAGCCAAGCGCCTGACGCCGCCATTTGGGAAGCACGGTTGAATCATTGGGCGGAATTCCGGATTCATCCTTTGTGAAAAAGAGGGCATCACATCGACCATCAAATCCAGTCAAATCATGTATTCCAAGTGTCACGTTTGCGTTTGCAATTTTTACCGTACCGGCCGGTTGCCAAAACCAATCCTTTCCCTGCGTGCCGAGCAAGGTTTCGAGTCTTTTTCCATCTACACTGATTTGAAATTTGCCCGGAGCCCCCGTCTGATTCCACTTCGCCACCCAGTCTTTCGTTCGAACAAAGACCTTGTACTCTCCGGTGGACGGGAATTTCACTTTGGTCGTCGCATCTTTGACTTGGCGCCCCAAACCATGCGCCAACAAATAGGGAGAGCCCATGTTTTCGATAAACTGCGTGTCCAAGACCCAGCCTCCGCGATCGGAAAAGCTTTCTGCCTCAACGAGCAAGTTGTCCGCAGCCATCACACCAGACTCAAAATGGAGCTGGATGCACGCGAAAAACAACAAAATGGATGAGAATGATTTCATCAATAGAATTCCAATATTTTTTTAGATCAAGCCTGCGTCGATTATACACGGGAGTAGCTACAGCGTGCCCAACGACCAAACCGCGATTTTATTACGTGCGACGACGTGAAACCCCGCACTACCCATTCAAGATTTCGAAAAAACAGAATCAGCGATCGTGCCCGTGCTATCCGAGAATGATTTAATACCGATTCCCATCGACCTCAGAATACTGAGATGAAGATTCGACATGCGAGAATCATCGTTCTTCCAGTAGGTTCCGTGCTTTAGTCCCATGCTCGCTCCACCTGCGACCAACGTCGGTAGATTTCGAGGTTGATGAGTCGTGCTTGCGCCACTTCCGTAGAGAACAATGCTATTGTCGAGGACGGATCCCGTTTTATCCTGGTATTCGTTTAGGCGTTTGAAGAAGTAGCAAAGTTGCTCGCTCAGGAATTTGTCATATTTTGCGAATTCCAACTGGCCCGCTTTGTCAGCTGCATGGGAAAGATTGTGGTGGGTGCGCGACAAACCAAGCTTGAGCGGAAACGTATCGCTGATTCCCATCCCATCTTCGCGATTTAACATAAATGACACACTGCGAGTAATGTCCGCATCAAACGCCAATGCAATCAGGTCAAACATGTTTTGGTAATAACTTGCCGGCTCGCTTTCGTTGGTAACCGATAGATCTAAATGGGAGTGATCCTGTTTTTTCAAGGGGATTTCAATCCACTTCTCAGATGCAATCAGCCGAGACTCAACCTCATTTAATGAAGTCAAATACTGATCCATTTTTTGCCGATCCGATTGCCCCAATCGCCTGTTAAACGCTCTCGCATTTTCCAAAACGGCGTCAACCAACTTGATCCGCCGCTGAAGCTTTTTTCGTTTTCCTTCCAGCGATGTTTTATCCTCTCGAAAAAGTCGATCAAATATCTGGCGAGGATGATTCTCCGCGGGAATTGGCTTCCCTTCCAAGCTGTATGAGATAGTTCCTGTTCGAGAAAGGAAGCCGGTTCCGGCGTCAATGGACAACACCAAGGAAGGCTGGCGACAATGCTGCTTGGTATGCTGGGCCACAACCTGGTCCAAGGAAACAGTATTGTACGTTCCGGGTTTCGGGTTATGCAGCGGTGCCCCGGTCAGCCACATATCAGAACAGACATGAGGATCGGCTTTCAAACCATTTTCGTGATGCAGTCCGCCGAGGAAACTGACCTGTTTTTTAAATGGATCAAGCGGATTGGTCGATTCGCCAAAAACAATTTCTCGTTGGGATTTGTTCTTTGCTTGCGGGCGGTCCTCTTCTTTTGATCGCGGAAACCAACTCCATTCGTCGATGCCATTCTCTTTCTTTGGCAATGACATTCCGTTCGCTGTGTACACGGCGCAAAATCGCTTCGGCGTCTGTTCCGCGATCTCTGATCCCATGACATCAAGAACAGGAAGTGCCAAACTTGCGCCCGCGATACCTTTGATTACCGCACGTCGATCAATTCTAAAGTCTGCGTTCATTGTAATGTCTGAAGAGAAAATTAATATTTCGAGGTGGGAGATTCAGGCTGTATCGACCGACGAAAACGGCCGTCCGGAGAACTTACTTGTCCATAAAAATCGGACTTTTGATCACGAATTGAACAAGTTCCTTCATTGGGTAATTATCCTTTTTAAATTTTAAACCCTCACGCTTTAGGAATTCAATCTCATTATACGATAGCGTCCGTCCCGATGCGTATGTGGCGAGATGTTTCAGGAAGCTGAAGGCAACCTGATCGATGCGTTTTTCAGCGAGATAGGCTTTCAATTCATTCGTATTATTGACATTCGTCTGGTCTGGCAACAACGAACTGGACGCGACCTTTGATGCCTTCAACAGACCACCGGCATCAAATTCTTCAAGTGGAAGCCCCCATGGATCAATGCCTTCGTGGCATTTCACACAACCTTTTTGATTTCGATGCAACTCAAGGCGTTCTCGCAAAGTACGTTTCGTCCCATCATCCTCTGGCAATTGCGGGACGTTTGGTGGAGGATCGTCCGGCGGTTCCGCTACGATTTTTCGCGCCAGCCAAGCCCCTCGCTTAATCGGGTTGGATTCACGTCCATCTGACAGCGAAGCCAAAATCCCCGCATGAGTAAGTACGCCTCCCAATCGATCGCTTCCATGTCGGATTGGGATAAACTCAAAACCACTTTCCGTTTTGTCACCCAAACCGTAGTACGACGCTACAATCTCGTTTGTCATAATAAAGTCTGACTGCACCAGATTCTTCAGCGGCATGTTGTTTCGAATCAAGTGCTGCACCAACTCCACGGGCTCTTGTCGAAGGCTGTTTTTTACTTCGCGAGTAAGCCGCGAAAAACGGCTGCGATCAGTCTCAACCACGCCGAGTTTGTCGAGATCCAACCATTGCGACGCAAATGAATCGGCGAAATCCCTGAATTTCGGATCATTGATCATGCGGTTTGTTTCAGAATCGATCTGAGATCTCAATTTGCTTGACGAGGCAAGTTTCATGAGCCGATCATCTGGACTGCTGTTCCAAAGAAAGTAAGAGAGCTTTGATGCAAGCTCAAACGAATCAAGTGGCTCCGGTTTCGAGGATTCACTATTTTCGATCTGGAACAAAAACTGGGGGGAAGTCAAAACCACAAGCAACGCGTCCTTGATACTGCCATGAAAATCATTGCTGCTTTTGAAAGAACCGCTCCAAATCAAATGCAGCGAGTTGAGTTCCCTGGTCGTTACCGGGCGTCGAAAAGCTCTGCTGGCAAACGATTTGATAATTTCTCTTGCATACGTGGATCGATCCTTTTGGTTTTTTGATTCGATAAAAATATTGGTATGCGACTTTGGCGGCCAACATTCGTAATACGGCCCTTCAAATTCGACGGACTTTACTAAAAGACGCGGCATGTCACGCCCATCGGTGTACTCACTGCGAACTGCAATTTCACGAATCCCGGCCAAGTAATTCACATTATTTTTTTCCACATCCGGACTGGGAAAATTGTTGATTGCATCCTCAAATACAAATTCACGAAGTTCGTTATGCAGCACCGATTTCAGCAGTCCGACGGGAGCGAGCGTACTACCGCAATCCCGCCGAAATCCAACATGGACACCCAATCTTGGTGAACGACTTTCCATTTGGAGAAATCGCTTTTTCGAATCGTCACCGTTTTTGTCGCTACGGTTTTTAAGAGGCGTAATCACAACCTTGTCGGCTCTAGCAGATGGGGAAGCCTCGACCGTTATCGGTAGCTCGCCACTCTTCAATCGCACAACCAAAAAAGCAGGCTGATTCAATTTTCCAGAAAAAACACGGCCTCCTAATTGCAAGGTTACGAATAAACCTTTTGGATTCGCTTTCTTATCCAAGTCCTTCTTTTTGGAATCTTTAGCTGAAGCGTAAATATCGACCTGATAGAGACCACTTTTCTGAATTCTGGCCCTGGTTGATTTTCCATCCGGTAAAGCAAACGCCGTCGCACTCATTTCGGGCTGCGGTTTTGCATGTCGATCTAACAATAACCCATCGTTGTATTTAGCCGCGGTAACTTTCACTCGAAAATTACCGTTTGATGGAAGCTCTCGTAGCGAAATTTTAAAATTAGCATTGGGTCCATAAGTTCCTGAAACTCCAAACAACCCCGGGTTTGGTATGGCCGGACGAAGGAGCAGTCCGTCCGGTGCTGATTCATTTGGCAACCCGACAGGATAACCAGGGGTTCCTCGCACGCACGCAAAGACAGAATGATAGATGCTGTCAAATTCACGCCAACCACGAACCGTCGCATTACCTCGATAGCCTTCGATAAATCTATGTTTTGTTTGAATGCGACGGTGGGTGAATTCAAACGGTTTTCTCGGAACCGGTTCCGTGACAATAAAATCTTCATTTGCAAGCAACCTGCTATTTGCACCGAGGATCAGCCGATCGGAACAAGGTTCCGGATTGATCGATTTCCCCAGTTCCATTCGCAACGTTTGAATCGTGGGCTTAGATTTTTCGTTGACAATACAGCGATCAAGAGCCTTTTCGGCAATTTCGAAATATGTTTCGACCAGCAATGGAGATAGCTGCATCGACATTTGCTCATTCAAAAACCCGTCTTTTGATATGGCATCTGGTGGCAGAAGGCCGGTAAAATCTTCCTTTAATCCCAAAAGAGAATTCAGAGTGTTTCGATACTGCGAAACGGTTAAGCGGCGTACCGCCCCATTTTTTGTTTGAGGTTTCGACTTTGCAGCAACGATTGCTTTCTCAATCCAGCCGACGAGCAATTTTCGCTGTTCAGAGGTCGGCTGTTTTTCGTCCTCTGGGGGCATCGCACGGTCAGCGATTTGTTCTCGGATCTCTTCCCATAAGAAAACATGTCGATCCGCAAGCGTTCCATCAAGATGCTCGAGGCTCACACCTGATTCGGCATCTTCAGCATTATGACAGCTGATACACAGGCTTTTAATTACAGGCTTTATTTGCTTTTCAAATTGAACCTGAATTTCGGTTGATTTGATCGCAGCCTGGTCTTCTTGCGAAGCGGCCGGCGCGGGTTGCAATTCGACGAAGAAACTGAACAGCAACAAACCGGGAAATAGATTAGACTTTAAGCTTGTTACCCGCGTCGAAAAAACATTCTCTATCATCATAAATCTAATTCTGAGCGAAACAATTCAAAATCTCGTTGATCCTGGAACCTAAAACGGTGAAGGATGTCCAATCACTCCGCTCGCCACCGAAGGTAACTACTTGGCGATTTTAGCTTCGAAATCGGTATCCGACGCCTTCAAATCAAGTTCCTTTATCCAGACGTTTCGGTAACGAACGTCATGCCCTTCACACTGAAGCTTTAGCCCGCCCGGCACATCAGTCGGACTTCCATTGTTACCACCATCAATCCCCGAATTCGGGCCACCCCAAACTCGATTAATCCTAAAGTTCGAATGTGCTTTTTTGCCATTGAAGTATAGCGTAACAATCGCTTTTTCCGTTCGCTTTCCATCCTCGAATCGAGCAGCGCGGAAGACAATGTCATAGGAATTCCATTTGCCAGTACCGTTATATAACTCGTAGGGTGATTCAGATTCGTTAATGACAGCAGCCATACCATGCTTCGTTTTGTCTCCGTCGAGAACTTGAATTTCATAACGATTCTGTAAGTACACGCCACTGTTGCCACGCTTTTTCGAAATCAAGAATTCGATGTGAAGCCGAAAATCACGATACTTCTTTTTGGTGACAATATCAGCCGTGCCATATTTCCCGCCAGCGGCCACAGGGTCATCAGTCATGACGACGGTTCCGTCATCGACTGGATCATCAACTATTTTCCATTTGATGGGCAAGGAAGATGCAAAACGCGGGCCCTTCCAATAGGTCCATTTTGCGTCGAGCATTTTTCGAGAGCCATCCATTAGAATTTCAGCACCGTCGATCGGCTTGGCACCGACCCCAACGTTCCCGTACTCTTGCGCGAAAGCGACCTGCGTCCAGCAAAGAATCAAGATCGAACCGAGTGCAATAGAATGAAATCTGAATGGTAAGTTTGGCATTTTCACTAGCAAGGGGTTGGAGTAGAACGATTTGAGATCGCAAGATTACAAATACTGTTTATTGTGGATGTCCGATTCATCACGGTACCATAGCCGGTTTGGCTTTTCCAGTTTCCTTTAACGGTGTTTCGGAATACCACAATCAATAATTGAAACGGCATTGGGTTTCTCAGCCGGTTTGAAGTATCCTCTTTCGTTTGAGTGACGATGGACGAGTTTCGGAATGGTACCGAGCCTAATCACAAAAAACTCAACTACATCGAATGAACAATGAAAGCCGCTTCCTTAATCGACATCAAGAAATCATTGGCAAGGTTGGAGCCCGGCGACCTGCTTGAAACATGCCTTCGATTGGCGAGGTTCAAAAAGGAAAACAAGGAGCTTCTCACCTATTTACTTTTCATGTGCGATGATGAGCAAGGCTTTGCAGATTATTTATGCGGCGAAATTGATGAGCACTTTGCACTCACGCCCAACGCACATAAAAAAACATTACGGAAAATCATTCGCTGGATGGACAAGTGCTTGCGTTTTACACAGGTTAAAGAAACGGCTGCTCAGGTTCGAATTCATTTCTGCAGGGCACTTGATGCCAGCGAAACGCCCTATTTGCGAAATAAAGTCACAACGAACATGTTCGCTCGACAACTCAAAAAAGTAAGGGCAATTGTTGAGAAGTTCCACGAGGACATTCAATGCGAATATTTGCCAGAAATTGAAGTGCTCAGCCAAAGGCTACCACAGTCCATTATTTGAGCAGCAGCCCATTCGATCAGCTGCCCATTCGATCAACGGCCCATTCGATCAACTGCATGGAACGTTGAACAACCGCTCCAAGAATCGTGACTCAAAATGTGTTTAGCACGAATTCCTATTTTGGAATTCCACTCAGATCAATCCGATACATAATTTGGTTGTAATCGTATCGCGGCGTACCGACTTTGGTACCGGAAAACATTTTGGTGTAAGTCCCTTCGAAGTATATGATGCGACCGCCATCTTTGTCGAAATATGCATGGTGTCGCAGATTGTAAAAGCTGTAATCGCCATGTGTCACGATTTTGGTCGGCGATTCCCACGGCCCCTCCAATGAATCTGATTCGGCAAACCAGATTTCGCCTAGCATTGAACTCCCCCAAGACTGCACCGCAATCATAACCCACTTTTTCCGATAGTCATTCCAAGCCACTGACCCACTGGCAAGACGAAGCTTATTTTCACTACCGGTTTCCGACAGTAACGTTACGGCCTCATCATTGGTAATCAGTTCCTTATTCAGTAACGAAATTTCCGTGGCCGGTGATATCGGGAAAGCGTTCAGACGCCATTTCGCAATGAGTGCTCCGTTTTTACCACGATCCAATTGGTCTGCTGAAAATTGGCGTACCCCCTTTTCGTTTTGAGGAATTTCCACGCCCGTTTTGAAATAAGAAAATGCTTCATAGTTTTTCGGGTCCTGAACCGCGTCCATCGACGCACGCACACGAATCAATGGAAATGGATTAGCAAAATAGTAGTAATCCTGATCAACGTCTTTTTGCGATTCGGCTTTGACGAATAAACTTTGACCGGAAGGATACAACGGGGCATTCAAATCGAATTTCACGAACGGCTCAAACTGCTGCTTCTCATCGTTAAATAAAACCAACCCTCTTTCATAAGCCTGTAACGGCGGCCTTATCTTTTCATACTTCGCCAGCATGCGTTCGTTTCCATCGCGATCATTGAGGACCATTGAGCCAAAGATCCACGTGGGTCCAGTTCCTGGAACCGGGGCCATTTTTTTGGCAAATCCCTTTTCATCGACAAAGTAGTTGAGATCAATTCCGACTTCCGGATCGATCCTGTTTGGCAATGCTGACACAGCACCAGAAACCTGAAAATTCCCCAAGGGATACCCCGGTCGATTCGTGTCACCCCAAAACCAATACAGTTTTCCACGGTAAATCGCGTTGACCACGCTATCGCTTCCCAACACCTTTCCATTGAGAAGCGGCTGCCTGATGGGTGGCTGCAAACCCAGCAGTGTCGTATCACGGTAAATTCCGGCTCCGGTGATTCGGTAAAGTCGCTGCGCCCTATTGGTGCGTTTGATTTTTACGACACTTTTTTTGCCGGCGACCGGGGTCAACCGGACACCGCGATAGCCGAATCCATCTTCAGGGACTGCATAGCCATGCCCAGAAACGTGAAAGAAAACCTCGGTCTTCATCAGGCCCGGCTCGTAAAACGCAATGTTCCCGGCGGAATCAGAAACGTGCGAAATGCCGTTCACAGTCCTCAGTTCAATCATGGGTACGCCGCGACCGGATTCTTCATCAACAACCTCGATGTGGAAGTAACCTGGGTCTTGCGAGTTGCAGTGGGCATTGAACGCCATAGCTACTGCAAACGCAACGCAAATCATCGTATTTCTTTTCATAGATGAATTTTGAATGAGATGAATTTCAAACGGACACTCAAACAGCACCCCTGACTGTCGGCAACTTAATTCATCGCCATGGCACGACATTATTTCCCATACTTCAAAATTTCATCGATTGTCTGGCGGGATACGGCATGATATCCAGGACGTGCTTTTGCGTATATTTGATCAGCGATTACTTTCCCCGCATCGGACTGAGATAACTTCTGATACAGCGGTTGCAAAAACTTGCGCCTGCCTTGCCCCGTCAAAAAGGAGTCCAGTTTTTTCATGCCCGGTTCGTACATCGTTCCGATCACGTGCAACATCCAATCATGCGTAATCTCCGAATTCCCAGATTGAGTAAATTTAAATTCTCGATCCAACTCAGTCATCTGTTCTGTGGTAAGCCCATCTCTGAATGATCGCAAAAAATGGTTCCAGTGATGGGTCGTCCAATCCTTGGTTTTGAACTGAACGCAAATTGCGGATGCATTTTTCCCTGACAAAAACTCAGCTGCGGCCTTTGCCGCATTTGCAAGTTCCCTGGTCTCCACGACCGGACAATTTTCCGGCAATCCAGATGAATAGACCCATGCTTTGAGATCGACGTCGACTTTTAAATTTTCATCAAGGTAAGTCAAAAAGCTTTCGGTCGTCATGCTCTTGAACGCAAATTTCTGAAAGTAAGTCTTAAGGAACGAATCCCACTTCTCACGCCCCACTTCCTCCTCAAGCATTCGCAGAAAGAAATATCCCTTATCGTACGCAATTGCGGTCATTCCATCGTCTGGGTTGCGTCCGGCAAGATCGAGCTTTAACCAGGTATCGCGTGCTTTCAACCCTTTGATCTCTTCAAGCAGACCGTCAAGAGTTAGCTTCGCAAGCATCTCGGAATAAGGCCGACCATAAATCGCCTCCATGATTCGCTGCTCGAAGTAAACCGTAAAGCCTTCATTTAACCAGAAGTCATTCCATGTTGCGTTGGTCACAAGATTACCCGACCAGGAATGCGCCAACTCATGCGCGATCAACGCGACCAATGATCGGTCACCGGCGAGGATCGTCGGAGTGGCAAATGTAAGACGCGGATTTTCCATGCCGCCGAACGGAAAACTCGAAGGTAAAAAAATCACGTCATAGCGATCCCATTGGTAAACTCCATAAAGCGTTTCCGCCGCCTCGATCATCCGCTCCGTATCCCCCAATTCCCAAGCCGCTTTCTTTAGAACGGACGGTTCAGCGTAAACACCGCTACGAGGCCCCAATGCCTTGAACTGCAAGTCCCCCACTGCCAGTGCTAACAGATAAGACGGAATCGGTTGCTTCATTTCAAATTCGTAGACCCCCGAATCATTTTTCGCTTGCGGATTCGATGCGCTCATAACCGCAAGCAGGTTCGAGGGAACCTGGATCTTGGCCGAATAAGTCATGCGAACTGCGGGGGTGTCCTGACAAGGCACCCATGTCCGAGCAAGAATCGCTTGGGATTGCGTGAAAAGAAACGGCTGCTTCTTGTCGGTCGTTTGGGAAGGAGAAAGCCATTGTACAGCTTCAGCACTTGGACGGCTCGAATACATAATCTTCACCTTTGTTTCAACTGACTTACCGGCCGGCAATCCAATCGAAAGCGATTGCCCCAGCTTCGCAACTTCTTTGCCCAGTTCCCATTTCAGCTTCGCCCCTTTTCCATCGGTGACGTCGGCAATATCCAGCCCACTGGTGTCGAGAACTACGTGCGTCGCGTCTGTTTTTCGATCAAGCGAAAGCTCCGCTGAGCCCGATAATTTCTTGGCCTCGAAATCAACTTTCAAATCGAGGTGCAGATGCTTGATCGCAACCCGATCAGGACGAGCGAACGAATGTGGCAGCTCTTGTCCAAATGAGGTCATCGCCATCAGAAACAAAACGGCAATCATGCCGTACAAATGTGAAAGAAATGATTTGGGCATTTTCGAATCAGTAGGTTGAGAAACGTTTAACATCAATATGGCGAATGATCATCTGATACGCAATGAAAGTCGTTCCTTTACAGATCGATTTTCGACCACTCGATTTTATTTTGGGGCTCTCAACTTAAGATTTACTCCTGCGCATGATTAAGGTAGCGATAATAATATTGGCAATCATTGCCCCCCAAGCAGAAAAAAGACAAAGAGACGGGCACGACACATAACGGAATGTTGGGTTTTGCGTTTGGATGCGTCGAAAAAAAATTGGGCCTGGTCCAATTTGGTCCCTGAAGATGCCCGGTATGACCTTCGGTTGTGCCGAGTTGGACGCGGCGAATTAAAAACCAGTCACGGACATCTTCCTGTCAATCATCCGATCTGAATACGAAACGGACGTTGCTAAAGTCGCATCGCATACAATGGTTGCACAGGGAAAGGGGGCAATCGAAACGCACTTCCCCGCTCATTTTAGATGTGCAGGAAAATGAGTTGGAGCCGATTCTGGACTGGATGGCGAACAACCGGGACAAATCCATTGCGGCAGCACAACCGGCTGATCGATTCACTCTGTCACTTCGAACATTCTAACCTTGTTTCCACGATGTGACCGATTCATCAACCCAGGCTTGGCTTAGTCGAAAGCGAATTCCCCAGATGAGAAACCCGGCGAGAAACCCGGCGAGAAACCTGCTGAAGTGATCGAAACTTTGTATCAATCAGATCGCGACAGCATAAGGATTGGGTTCGGCTACAAACCTGCAAAGCATTTGGCGAGACACTTGAAACATACTCACTCTAATTATCGTTCCAACTTCAAAACCGATTAAGCCAGACCGAAATCTTGCAGCTTAGTACTTGAGCGGAATCCGCTGTTTTGGAGCACTGCGTCCTGAGGTCGTTAATTGCTTGAGGAGTCGCTGCATTTCAATCCGTTTTGCCTCTTCCTTGAAAAACAAATTCGTCGTTTCGCCAGGATCTGATTTCAAATTATAAAGTTGTCCGGTCGCATTGGGAGCAAGCTCGGGAAGTGAATATGCTTTTAAAATCCCTTTTTCGTAGCCGTTTCCGCCGGACCCCATGTGGTCCAAGTACTTCCAATCTCCTTGTCTTACTTGGAATTCCCCGCGAAAGCTCTGGGTCAGCATGTGCGGGCGAATAGGATCAGAATCCGCCTGAATTCCTAACATCGCTGGAAGCAGATCATAGCTATCCACTGCATCATCGCTGGCAAGCTCATACCCCACAACCGATGCTGCTGTCGCAAAGATATCGGTTGTGTTGGTCATCTGCGTGGACACCTGCCCCATCGGAATCTTACCGGGCCAGCGAGCGATAAATGGGACTCGATGACCACCTTCCCAACCGTCGCGTTTCACTCCACGCCAACCACCAGAGGCATCGTGATCATGGTCACGTTTCATCCAGTCAAAGTGAACCGTTTCGGCCCCATTGTCGGAGTTAAACAGGATCAGAGTGTTGTCGTCAATTTTCAATTCTTTCACTAAATCGAGAATGCGCCCAACGATCACATCAAGCTCAAAGACAAAGTCTCCACGCGGCCCCGCCTTCGTTGCGCCGTTGAATTCCTTGGCGGGCAAAACGGGTGCATGCGCGATCTGTGTAGAAAGCACGGCAAAAAAGGGTTGGTCCGGTTTATTTTTTCGATGATTGGTAATGAATGATTTTGTCTTCTCATAAAACAGGAGATCCGCATTCATAAAATCGTAACCTGGCGACATCCAACCCTCGTCGTTGTCCCAACGCCACTTTCCGGCCGGGTTGGGAAGCGTGTCTCGCTTGTGTCTCATACTCGCAGGCACGGCAACCATTCCGTTTTCGATGTAGATGTAAAGCGGATCCGTATTGGGGCAATTGGGCGTAATGAACGATTGGTCAAAGCCTCGTTGATTCGGCCCATCGATCAGAGGCGTGCTCTTCTCATAATCAATCAGCAACGAGTTCTTGAATCCGCCGCCAAGCCGCTTATTATCCTTGTCATACCAAGTCAATCCGACATGCCATTTGCCGAAAACGCCGGTGTGATAGCCTTTCTTCTTCAACATCTGAGCGATTGACAGCGTGCCAGGCTTCAGATAGCTAGGACCGCCTGGACCCTCGAATGCACCGCCGCCACGACCGGTCGAGCGAAAGATTTGATTTCCCGAATACAAACCATAACGTGATGGAGAACAAATCGTTGACGGACTGTGTGCGTCAGTAAACCGTATCCCCTGTTTCGCCATTTCATCCAAGCGCGGCGTTTTATAGGCTGACTTGGGGTTGTAACAAGAGAGGTCGCCAAACCCGAGATCATCCGCATAAATCACGATGATGTTCGGTTTTTCGTTTGCTTCGCCGGAACTGGCAAAAGAAACGACAACGAGAAGCGATAATAAACGGATGAATTGAGTCATAGTTTGTCGTTTTTGGTTGAAATAAGTTGTGCAAACGAAGTAAATTTTCCGGCTTGCCGTCGCAGCCACAAAAAGAACGAATTCCTTTGGGCGTTTGCTATAAATGCTAATCCTAATCGCCAGCGCGTGGCGAACCCGTTGTCCAAATCAACATGGACTGTCTCTTATTGACGCTTCGGATTCATCTTGTGGTCACACCCTTTTTTAGCTTCTCATCCGCGATTCGAGTTGGAGTGATTCCCTTTGTGGGGTCTCGAGCAAAAGTTTAGCTTGGATATGTGTGGCTGGCATATTTGGGCTTGGCCAAACTCGTTTTAGCGAAATTCCGCCCAGAACTCCAACCAATGCCCAAGCGACTTGTGACCTGAAACGGCTATTTGTAAAAACTTGGTTTACGTGGCTTGACGCCCAGTTTTTCGTAATTGAATCCGGGCTTTAGCGGCTTGTAGTCGCCGATAATTTCCACCGAACTGTCCGGCTTGATTTGTCTCACCAGACCCAATCCCCAGTAAACGGCGTTCACCGTCAAACGTCTCACTCCCTCATTTTCGAAATCTTCTGCCGATCCCATGGTGAAGTGAAAGATCTTTGACGAGAGGCCCTTGTTGCCGGTCCAAGTCTTCGTCCATGCAACCGGCAGAGGCTCCTTTTTGTTGTTTGCTGGAGCATCCTGTTCCAGATTAATAAGTGGCTGCCCCATCACTAATGCTGTGCAATCATCGGGAAAAGAATCCATGTCCTTATGACAGCGGTAAACATCGGACGTTCCCCAGATGTCTGTGACGCCAGTTAGAATCGGATGCGTTTTATTTTTGGGTACGACAATCCCCCGCGTCGATTCACGATGCCAACCGCCATGATGCCCCATAAAGGTTCCGCCCAACATTTCACGAAGCGAAACCGCTTTACCGTTAACCGCATATCGCTTCCCTCCATAAAAACCGTGGTTCGCGGTACGAAGTGCAATAAGCGGTTTTCCCGAGTCAAAATAATCGTGAAAATGCTTCATCTGACCGTCAGGAAGCTGCATAAACCGTGACAACCAAATGACGCAATCGGCATCGGCAATATACTTTAGCCCGGGGATACTGTGGCGTTTCGCTTTGTCTTTGAATGGCGCCTCAAGCGTCGGATCGACTTCGCCATTTTCATTCATTGAGAACAAAACGGTGCAATCAAATCCGTGATGGGTTGAAAGCATTTTCGCCAACATCGGCATCGCCTGTTCGCACCGGTATTCCTGCTCGGCAGCGATCAGGACAACATGCTTGCCCTGCCCTGCTCCACCGGAACCTGAATAGGTAAGCCATAAATCACTTTCCGGAACGGGATGCTTATCTCCTGTTGCAAGATTTCCCTGCGCCGACAAGCCGTTATACGATACGGCGCCGCAGCAAATAAAAAATAGTGTCAAAAAAATTCGATGCATTGTCTTATGGGGTTTCATAGCAGGATGTTGGGACCGACGAAGTACACAATGATGTCGACTTCAACGGGTAAATCTTGGACAGGTGCCGTTCTTATTTCTCAAGAAGGCGATCAATCAGAAACTCGTTTGCATTCTTGTACTTTGATTTACTGCCCGGATGGTTCAGCACCACATCGACACCGACCGCGTTAAGACGTTCTGCCAATTTAATGCCCATGATCCCAGAGTGAGTTGGATCCTTGGGCGAAGCACCGACAACTGGCACCTCGCCACCGTAAAACATTGCGATCGCAGGATCGTCTTTGGAAACGTGCTCAATTGGCGAGTACTCTTCGATCCACTTTAACACTTTCTCACGATTATCGATCAGGGCCTGGAAGTTTTTCAATCCAAACGCGTGAGCTCCGTATCGATAATTGGGCATCCATTCACGAAGTTCCGTTGGGTCCAATGAGACCTGCGCTCCGTTGACCGCAGCACAGTAAAGCCGAGTTGATTCACGAGCGACAGGATCTTCACTTTTGGGATCGGCCATATCATCGTGAAAAGCAAGCCAAAGTGAAGAGCATCCGCCGGCCGAACCACCAGTCGCACCAATTCGCTTTTTGTCGAGGTTCCATTCTAGTGCTTTGGATCGAACGAACTGCAGAGCTCGAGACGCATCACCTAACGATGCCTTAACCGGCGGCTCCACCTTTTCTTCCACGCCATTCTTTACGTATCGATAGTTGATCGCGACGACGGAAATCCCTTTGTCCAAAAACGATTTTGGATTCGTTTTTTTGTCACCGCCTTGCCAGCCACCTCCATGGATATAAAAAACAACGGGAGTCGGCGTCTTGGATTTTGCCTGATAGAAATCAAGGACCTGTCGCTTGTGCTTGCCATAGGGCACATCCTTGAGTCGTAACGGATCCTCTGCTTGGCAGCAGATACTAACGGAGAGTAACGCAATGATTGGAAAGACTCGTTGCATGAGTTTTGCTCGCAGGGAAGAATGGATTGAGTTGAGTTGAGTTGAGTTGGTTGAATGATCTGCCGAAGAGACCATCGAGTCCCAGAGATTGGCTGCCCCGGAGGAATTTGGCTCGACTAATCTACTTGGTTCGGAATGACTGGGTCTGGAAAGTCCAGCATTTCCCTTCGTCGTTGGTTACCAATGCTCGGTAGTAATACTTCGTCATCGATTTCAGGCCCGTCAGAATCACTTGGTTATTGCCCTCTTTTAATGCCAAGGTCGGACTTTTGAATGACCAGGATCTGTCACCCGCTTGCGTCGATTTGCTGACCGCCGAATTTCGTTCGGTTCCATGAAGCTTTCGCTTTGCGAACGTCAGACAATCCGATTCGCCATAGTATACTTCCACTCGTGAATTATTTCCCGCGCGAGCCACCGCAAGGTTGATCGTTGCGGACGTGCTGATGACTTTACTCGCTTTTACGTTGCTAATTTCTGCTGGAAGTCGATAGAGTTGTTTGGTGGCTTCGACCGCCAAAAACTCTGGCAGCGATGTCTGCCCCGCCGTAAAGCGAGGTTTCTTGAACTGATAGTAACGCATCCCGCCAGTTCCCATTGCGAATTCGCCGTCAACGGATATTCTCCAAAATTTGTTGGCTGGCCCCTTCGATTTGCAATTAAAAGTATCCATCTGAACCCATTTTTGGCCTTCACTTAAATGCCATCCCCGCCGCCGGACCTCACGCACCAAATCACCCGATCGCTGAACATGGGGCGGTCCGGGTACTTCGCAGAACGAACCGGGCGAGAGGTGCGACTTCGCTCGGCCGCCGTTCCATTTTCGACCCACCGCATACAATTTCCATCGTCGGCTCGGATGATCCCAGAAATAGCCATAGTAAGTATCATAACTGCCGGCTGATTCGACTCGTAAAGCTTGAACACAAAGCTTTGGCCGGTCGGGCATAGGGATCCATCCCCGTAGTTTTACGCCAGATCCTTCGTGGCCAAATCCACTGAATTCCGCCTTAGGTGAGCCAGCCGCTAACAAATGGGGCATTTGCTCGAGCGGTGGAACCTTCTTCCCTTTGCCCGCAGCCCACATCGAAAAGTTGAAACTTCCTGTTGTGCGTCGATCCCTTTCAAAGGATGTTCCGTAGTACCCAAAAGGTGTCGTGATCGGCGAATAGCTGCTGAAGTCGCACATACTGCGCGTCGTCATAACCCAGATTCGACTTTGCTTAATCTGAGAGCAGGAATAGCCCCCGTGGACGGCAGCCGGTCGCCAACGAGCCCTCAATAACTGCGAATCTTTGACCGCAGACCCATAGACATCGACGGTGTGCAATTCGCCAACACCCGATTTACTATCGACGATTTTTTTTGCCGACAGAGAAACAATATGCTCCCCCGGTTCGGTGACATCGAAACGCAAACCCCACGGCTGCGGCGTATCATTCGACGATGAAATCGTCGTCACACTTCGCGACTTGCCTGCCAGAGATACCGTCAACTCTGAACCGGCCTGTCGCGGGGAGACTCGCATGTTCACGTCAAAGTAAACAGTTCCTGCTTTGGGTAACCACAGATGCCAGCGAATCGTCCCTGTCGTTTTTTTCCACTGATCGAGATAGGCAAAATTCGGTTTCATAAGCGTCTGGTCGCCGACCTTGGGTCGTGATGACAAGCCACCAGCCCGACACGTCCCATTACCGAAGAAACCATTGCTGGCAGTCAGAATCAACTTGCCGTTATTCGCCAACTGCCCATTGAGGAAATAGTTTCGACCTTGATCGTCAACTCCCCCTTTGAACAGTTTCGGAGCTGTTTCAAGTTGCCCATTACCGTCGGGTGCCTTTTCACCAAACGCGACATCATTCACTGAGAACAACGACTTGCTCGGTAAACCACAAAGCAAAACTGAAAGGATTAATGCAGCTCGAATTTTGGACATTTGGCTTTAATCTTTTATGGTTGGAAACCGACCGGCTTTGCGATCCCTTTCAATCGTGACGAATTTTTTCGATGAGCAAAGGACCGCCATCACGTTTGTTTCGACCTACTTTTCCCCTGCGTCCGACTTTGGAATTTCGTTAACGGTGTAATAGGCTTTCTTGTGCAGTAAATCCCCGTTCTCTTCCGACTTCATCTTTGCCAGATCAAAATCGTGAATATGTCCTTCCATGATTTTATCGACGTAAATCCGCACAGAAAGTCGGTCGTCTGACACTTCCGCTTTTGTCACTTTTGGCGTGGTGTGATCGACTTCTGGACTGCCGTAAAATCCGGCGTAGATGTGCGTGTATGTCGTTAAGTTGTAGGTGCTGAGCTTTGCTGCAACGACTGGATTCACCGGCTTTGTAAAGTTAATCACAAAACCATCTTTCCGAATGTTGATCTCCTTCATTTCAAATGGCGTGAGACCAGTCCAATCAAGTCGATCGACAGCGAACGGCTCTTTTCCACGAACGGGCCATTGGGAATTGGTCGTAAAACCGCCAGCTAACAATTGCCCCTTGGGCGAAAACTCAACGTGCATGATTCCGGTCGAAAGCCCTTCACGGAACGGATAGCATGCTCCCTGCCAAACTCCATTCACTTCTTCGGTAGTCGCTCGCAGGATCACGCTCAACGTGTAATCCCCCAGAAAGATCTGATTTTCAAAAGGACCGAATTTCCCCTTCGTTTGATTTAACCGAAACCCGGAGATGGAACGTCCCATTTTAATGTAAGGAAACAAAATCGCAGGCGGAACCAATTCCTTTACCCTTTTCTTTTCGATCGCGATGCGTGAATTGGGATTCGGCTTCACGCTTGGAGCATCCATGCTTTTTACAAACGGATACCAGTTATAACTTGCCGGATGTCCCAGAAATCCGCCCGGCTTAAGGTGCTTTAGCGAGCACGAACCATTCCACGGTCCTTGGCTTTCGACGCAGAACATAACTCCCTCGTGATTGGGGCCAACGCCTGCGGGACTTCTTAATCCGCTGCAAATCGGAATCGTCTTTCCATCCGGCGTGATTTTCAAACACCAACCACGAAACAACTGGTTGGAATTATAGGAACCTGAGAGTCCTAGCGCGACCCATATGTTTCCTTCGGGATCGTGTTTCGATCCAAACGCAAATTCATGCCCTTCTTCGTATCCCCAACTATTACTTAGCGTTGTATAACGGTCAGCAACGCCATCCTTATCCGTATCAGAAATCCGCGTAACCTCGGCAAATTGCGTGATCACAATATCACCATCTTTATGAGCGACACCAAAGATTTCATCTTGCCCACTGGCAAAAAGGTGAAATTTCGGATTAGGTACTTCATCGAACGCACCGTCGATGAAGTAAACGTCACCTTTTCGAGTTCCCGCAACCAAGCGACCGTCAGGCAACACATCGAAACTGCCGACTTTTAGCGGTACATGATCAGGAATGGGGATCTGGACCAGCTTGTAATACTTTTCTTCTTCCTTAGCCGTCCCCCACATCGCACCCAAGTCTTCGTCCGCTGCGAAACCAGAAACGGCAAGATCTGGCCACGCAAAAACAGCCATGTGGAAGCAGATTGATAACAGGAGCAAAATTCGCGTTTGCATTCGCATCGTTTTATTTGTCGTTACCATTTGTACTCCAATGTCAAAATCGTTTTTCCCTTTTGAAGTTTCAGCGGAATGAGTAATTCGTTTGGTTCACCCTGACGAATCACACCTCGGTCGGCCGTTTTCTTTCCTGCATCATTTTCAATTTTGTAACTCAAGACAAGCCGATCGATTTTATATAAAGCCTCTGCGGTTTTGTTGACAATCGATCCTGACGCCGCACGAAAGTAAAATTCTTCCTGTGACTCAGGAACGTCGAATGTCATCGTGCGTTTGAAGAAGGCATTTTTTTGATCATCAAGCCGATCCTCAAAAAAATCGCTCACTTTGACCTCACCATATTCATAGAAAAATGTCGGACGTTTTAATTGATCAAGAGTGTAACCACCGAATCGGTAACCCTGATCCTGCGGAAACGTGTAATCGGTTTTCCGCTTATAAGGCCAATTATCGTCAAGCGATTTTAAGCGATGAAACGGTATGCCCTGAGGGAATGAAACTCGATCACGACCACGGGCAAAGAACCGGCCGTTATCAACCGTGGTGAATTCACCTTTCCAGAGCAGGCGAAGGTTCACTTCCTGTGTATCAAAAGCGATACTGACTCGTTCCGGATAACCGACCGCCAAGCCACGATATCCGGCGGTTCCGCGCCCGCGGCAAATCACTGCTTCGTCGGTCACTCGCAATTCGGGAGACTTCCGCGATAATCCGATCGGATTTTTGGCCCGTTGTCCGTCTTCGAGGTACACCCAGAGCGATTCGATCTGCTTTTTGGCATCGCCGCCTAAAACGTCTTCCATAAAAACATGGCCGCCCGGCCATGAACTTGGCATGATCGTTCCTTTCCGGAATCGATTCGGTTTGAGCATAAATTCGTAAAACCAATCTTTCTTTACTCGACTGGTTGTGTGAATCAACTCCAACGCACCGGGGCCGGCTGCTTTTTGACCGTTAAAATCATGGCATGCAATGCAACTAAAACCAGTTGTACCAATCAACATGTTGCCTGCTTGTTTTACCTTTTCAAGGTCCTCAATTTTTTCAAACGCAACCGGTTCGATGGAGTCCACTTTTTCAAACATATCAACCAGGTGCCCAACGTTTGCCTCGCCAAACTGAGGCATCTTGGTCGCCAAGTACTCTCGTTGCCGCTGACCGCGTAGCATCACTTCAGAAATCCAGGACTTCTGCAGCTTCGCGCCAACCAAAGTAAGTGGCGGCGGAATGCGTCCCTCATTTCCCAGCTCGGTTCTGTTTCCAACAAAAAATTGATTTCGGTCGACCGGAACGCCACCAAGTTCTTTCCGATCGTGGCATGCAAGGCAATTAAACGTGATGAGAGATTTATTGACGATTTGTTGGTGACCAAGCTCGCTTGATTCCAATTTTGGAATCGCGTCCTTGATCAAGGTCTTTTGTGAAGCTGACAAAGCGAATTGTGGCCATTGGCCAACCTGATCGCTTAAACAGCCGTTTGATCCGTCGACTACCGAAACACTCAGTTTCGAGATTGACGCTCGCTTTTTGATTCCAAGCTGAAGCTCATTGGAAATCTTGTTTTTCACATCGTCGTGACAGTTCACGCAACCGAGATTCACGAATTGTCGTTTTCCATCTTCCACTTTATCCGAGTCAATTTTGTAGGGAATAAACGGTTCGATCGGCTCGGTCGAAATCGAAAGAATCGATGATGGGACCGCACTTCGTTTGCCGATTGGACCGGACATTTCAAAACTGAGTTTTGGTTCTTTACCGGCATGAATATAAATGAACTTAAGCTTGTTCCAGCCAGCAACCAACTCCGTTTCGCCACTCGCTTTTTTGACACCCCGCCGAGAACTGGGCTCAAGATTGACCACCTTCTTTTCATTGATCCACAACTCTCCGCCGTTCATTTCCAGGAAAAACTTTGCCGTTCCGGGGAGTTTACTATTCAAGAACCCTTCGTAGATGATCGCCGAGTTCTGCTGGAGCCGGCCAAGTTTCGCCAGATCAAAATCATCAACGTGCCCTGCTTTTTCTCTCTCAACGTTGACTTCAAGCCCCTCCCAGACGCGCCCCTTGAGCATCGTGTATTTCAAGTGTCCAGGCACTTTGGTCTCTCGAAGCAGGTAATGTGCAATCCGCTCATAGTCACGCCGCGGCAAATTCAAACTGGGCATGCGGCCGGACGGGCGAACTTGGTGCGGGTTTGCGAGAAACTCCGTCAGGCTTTTGACGTTGTATTTATCCTTCAATTCACCCAGCGGAGTTGATGTCGTCGCCAGCAATTCTTTTCCGGAATCATCCCGCGGCGAATGACAAGCAACGCAACCAACTGTGTGAAAAAGGCCCCGTCCCTTTTCAGCAGCAACCGAATCGGGAACATTTAGTTCAAATGGCGATTCACTCAGCGAAAACAAGAAGTGCGTGATTTCATTAGCAGCCGAGACACTCTCGTTATCGTCCAAGTGCGACATTATATTTGGCATTGACGTTCCCGGTTTGACGTCATGCGGCGAGCGAATAAATCGCTCGATGTAATACGGATTGGCTCGTTTTCCGATTCCTGAAAGCCGAGGAGACTTTTTTGAGTCCGTTTGCAATGAGACAGAAGCCGTTGAATGGCAGGCAACGCAATTTTGTTCCTCGACCAGGACTCGCCCCTTCAACGTTTCGCTAAGCTGACTGGATTCGATCGCCGGGAACATCGCATTCTCAATCGCATTTCGTTCCTGTGCAGCGAGCGTTTGAATAAACGGAGCCTGCACACACAACACAAAGCCCCAAAAAAGAGTTCTCATATTCAATTTCTGAATTTCCCTAATTCAACTTAGTTACCCAGCGTCAGCTCGCTATTTTAGATGCATTATCACAACAACGCACCCTCCTTTACATGAAACCTGAACGCTTTCTGCCGATTGGAACTGGAATTCAAAATGTTGTTTGGTTTATGCAAGTCTCCAGTGGGTAAATCGTCAATCCAGTCTGCTAAAAGTTGACGCTACAATCACGTGAAATTTCACCAAACTGAATTGCCGGCAAATCAACGGAGCGGTTTGAAAGGCTGGACGGATCGCCCCCCTCATCAACGCCTGGGGTTTGCGCCTGCCGCCAAATCCGATTTCCAAAAAGAAGTCGAACAGGTAGTGGAGGAATGGTTTTGAATCCAACGGTGAAACGCCCCGAGCACCTTGGGTGTGTATCGTGACCATTCTATCACCAACGATTGGACCACGACGCAAACGCCATTACACCACAACCTCAAATCCCTTGCGTGGCTCACGCTTTTGATGCCGGTTCGCTTTATCATCTCCAATGATCTGCTCGGTTGCCAAATCCCATGTCAATTTCCGCCCAAGCAAAATAGAAAGGTTTGCTAAATGGAGAATCGTTACCGCACGATGATGACTATAAACGTCGGAGACTGGTAACTCCCGCGACTTTACACATTCAAAGAAATTACCCATGTGGTTACCCGGTGTTTTTCCACCATAAACTTTCTGGATCGCATCGGCTTGCAGCGGTGAGTCTTTCAATTGATCGACCGGTTTTCCGTAGATGCCGCCACGATTGACGAACATGTTTCCTTTGGTTCCCTCAAATCGAATTCCTTGCCGAATGCCGGTGATGAGTTGAAGGGGCAATCCGCCGGGCATACGAACCTCGACATCAAATTGAGCCGGCATGTTGTAGCCGTTTTTGACGTTGGGCACGATTCCTTTACCATCGATTGTTATGCGGCCAGCCTCCGGAATCCCAATCGCCCACAAGGAAATATCGACATGATGAGCACCCCAATCGGTCATTTGGCCACCTGCATACTCACGCCACCAACGGAAATTTGCATGAACTCGCTCAGGAATGTAGTCGGTCATCGGTGCTTGCCCTAGCCACATGTTCCAATCAAGAGTTTTCGGGATCGGTGCCGTTTTGAATGGGCCTCCGGTTTGGCCGCCGCCGGTCGATGCAACGACTTTCTTTAGTTTGCCGAGACGGCCGTCACGAATCATTGCAATCGCTTGCAGAAAATACTGTTTAAATTCGCTTCGTTGCTGGGTTCCAACTTGCAAAACGCGACCGGTCTTTCGTACCGCCTCGCAAATTTGCTTTCCTTCGTCGATCGTTAACGTCAGTGGCTTTTCACAGTAAACGTCTTTGCCAGCCTGCATCGCTTCGATTGCAATTTTGACATGCCAATGATCTGGAGTCCCGATCGTGACAACGTCGATCTCATTTTGCTCGAGCAGTTTTCGATAGTCAGTGAAACGCGTTTTATTGTCCGGTTCGCCACCCAGATGTTTAGTGTCAACATCGCAGCGAGCAACAATCTCGCCAAATGCGGACGCGTTTTTTGCAATTCCACTTCCGCGTCCACCCAAACCAATTGCTCCCACGTTCGGTCGATCATTGGGGCTGATAGTATTCTGAGCCCAGCTGGGAACAGCAGAATAGAAGTAGGGAATCAGCGCGGATGAAGCAAGAAATTTTCGACGTTGGATCATTGCAGTTTTGGTGAGGTGAGCGATGTTTTCTTTGCCCCCATTATATGGGTTCAGGAGTGCAATGAAAATCTTCTCATTTTGTTCAAAAGCGTTTCCTGACAATTATCAACCCAAATGAAGCAGGCCATGTCCCATTCCACAATGAAATATGGCCTTAACCAGCTTGCCATTAAACGAGACGATCGTGCTCTAATAAAACCAATTAGACTCTAATGATCAAT
The DNA here is from genome assembly GCA_905480545.1 of uncultured Pirellulaceae bacterium. GTDB lineage: Bacteria > Planctomycetota > Planctomycetia > Pirellulales > Pirellulaceae > JABAAE01. The sequence continues at coordinate 10,682 of CAJQQR010000130.1, read as the reverse complement.
CACATGCACAATCTTCTCTCGCTCTTCTTTTCAGGCCCAAATCGTATCCCTCCAGTGAAGCAAACAGGTCTTATTTTTCCATTCCGTTTTCCGCCCTTCACGTACGGCGATGAAAAGTCATTTACCACGACTTGCACGAATTTTTTCGCGAACGTATTCCTTGTCTTCCTGCGATAAAATCTTTAAAGGAATCTCAACAACCTTCTTAGTGTCCTTGCGTCTAAGGAACGTCGTGCCACTGGTGTATTTCACGTAAGCGGCTTCAACCTCGTGCTTTCCATCAGCGGTTTTAAAAATGCGATACTCACCGGTATCAACAGGCTCACCGCTCATCCCGGCACCTTCAGCTTCCTTCACCAACAATTCAATCGCAGCGTCCAATGCTGAACCCCGAATGTTCTTAAACCGAATCAAGCCATTGTGATCCAAGACAAGAATCGTCGGAAAAGATCGGATCTGGAATTTCCGAACGATGTCACCTCCCGAGCCATCAAACCAGGATCGCCAATTCAATTCGTTTTTCTTCACTGCTGCCTTAGCAACTTTCAGTGACTTGTCGGTATTCACACCCAACAGGGCAAATGGACGACCTTTCATTGAGTTAACGAGCGACCGCTCGTGTCCGTACATCGCACGGCAAGGCGGTCACCAATCCCCCCAAAAATCTACCATGATTACTTTGCCGCGGTAGTCGCTTAACTTGAATGCATTTCCGTCCATGTCACGGCCGTTGATCTCCGGAAGCTCGTCACCAGGGTTAGTGCCCTTTTTTCCGGTGGGCGTCGCTTTAGCTAAAGTTTTTTTTGGTTTTGGCCCCGCTGCGTTGCCCGCTCGGTTTCTTGGATTGTCGTTTCCAGCAGAAGCCGCAGCGTTGCTCCCTGCACCTCCGCCACCCATGCTGGGTTGCCGTCGTTTACTGGCGTTGTTGTCCCCTCTCGAAGCGTTAGTTTGGCTTCCGCTACGATCGACAGTCGATCGAGTGTTTTGCGGAGCAGCGTTGACGTTTTGATTTCCCTCCATGTCGGTGCCCGCGTTCGCGTTGCGACCAGAGTTCGCGTTGCTACCAGAGTTCGACGGCTGCCGGTCTCTCGATACCGAACTGCTATCGCGTTGTTTCGGACCGACTTTTCGATTCGGTCGACCTCCGGTTTCACTTGATGAGCTTTCGGGATCGTTGGTAGCGACTTGAGTGCTACCGGAGCACCCGACGAGACCTGTCGCAACAACGATGCCCAACAGCGTTGCCCAGCGAAAATATAACATTATGGCTTCCCTCTAAACGAGAAAGGTGTTGAATTGCAAAGACCAACCAAACATCAAATCAAAAATCACGTTGTCCATCGTAACACTTCAGGAATTGGAGATGTTACCCGGTGTTTCGATTTCTTCAGCCGTCCGCTCCATCGATCGTTGCCCAATTGTTCCAATTCCTGAAAGCAAAACCGGATCCAAAGATGATCGGACCTAGACCTGAAGCCTTTTTGGCGAATGTTTACTTTCGAAAATCACGCAAATGACATAATTGGCTACAAAAAACATTCATTCGTTGACACGAAATGAAAACGGATGAGTCGCTTGAGGCTTACACCAGCCGCGCCTCATGCGAATTAAATCAGAACAAAAAAAGCCGCATTTCTGCGGCTGGAGTGAATCGAAAAGAAGTCAGCAAAGGATCTTACTCGCCGTCGCCATCTTCGTCATGGGTGATTTTGACTTCAACGCCAGCTTCGCCCAAAAGCTCCTCAAGCGCTGCGTCCATTTTGTCACCCCGAACACCCTTGTATCGAATGACGCCCTTGGCATCGACAACATAAATCGTCGGCCAGCCGCGAACGTTCCATTTGGTTGAAATAGGTCCGCCAGTGCTTCCACCATTCCAGAAACTTCTCCAAGTGATGTCTTTTTCTTTCATTACATCTTTTAGTTTTTCACGATCTCTATCGCTGTTAACGCCAATCAATGCGAAAGGTTTGTCAGCCAATTGTTTTACGAGCGACCGCTCGTGTGGGTACATTGCCCGGCACGGTCCTCACCAATCGCCCCAGAAATCAAGCATCACGACTTTGCCGCGATAATCGCTCAATTTAAAGGTCACTCCATCAATGTCTGGACCTTCAATGTCCGGAGCAATTTTGCCGACTTGCAAATTGCGTTGTGTTTCGATGATTTTCAACTCGCGTTTGGCCATTTTCCCAATGGTCGATCCGGCGTGCTCGACGTCGGCATATTTTTCAGCCGCTGTCTTCAGCAGGTTTTCCACATCTTCATCTTTGGTTGCAGCCAACTTTTTAAAGTAATCCATCGAATCTGGATAAGCCTCTGCAAATCGTGGATTTTCAATTAGTGAACCCAACATCGACTTTCCGTTTCGCAGGTAGGAAGCCAGCGTCATCGTCGAGATACCCTTTACTGAATCCGACTTGCTTTTCTCCGAAAACGTTTTGAGCAAATTTTGTGTCGCTTCACTTGGAATTCCACCACGACCAAAAACCGAAAGCATCTCCGCAACTTTTGGGTTATCGAGATGATCAGCAAGTAATTTTTCGGCTGCCTTACTCTTCTGCGCAGCGTCCTGCGATTGAGTCATTATCCAGGAGATCGCGTCAATCGCGGTATCTTTATCGTCGCCGGAAGCGAGGGTCAGCATTTTTTCGCCAACACCAGTCAGGGTGGCCATCAGCGTTTTTTGCGCCGCCATCATTTCTTTATTGATTTCCGCACGCTCTTCCGGAGTTGCTGTTCGCATCTTCCCGCTTGCGGCTCTTGCTTTTGTCGACCAATCCGACATTAGCATTTTGACCTCGTTGGAATATTCAGCAAACAGTTTAGCCTGTTCCGATTTTTCCTTATCCTGCGCTGTAAGGCTCCTTCGTTCCGCTATTGGCAAAACAGCCATCGCAAAAACGAACGCTCCTATCAAAAACTTTTTCATAAACACCTCGTTTGAGTTCAAATGTCCCTTGGCACACGCCAAAAACGCCATGAATTAAATCTCCGGAAAAATCCGTTTAGCTCCTATCCAACGAGACCCAATTAACGGCAAAAAAAATTCCAACTGAATACCAATGCGGTTTTGGATAGACACGCACCGATTCAATTCCATTCAGAATGCACTTATTTGCGGCAAAAAGAAAGTGTGAGCCCGGTTTTTGTCTAAAAAAAACGCTCACAATTGCCTCATTGATTCGAGGCTCAATGTTAACTGATTTTTTACAATCGTTGGACGCTTGCGTTAGTCGGGCCCGAAACCGGTGAATGCTGATGCTTGAATGTTTCAAATATTCGAAGTATTCGGCAGGACCAAAACGAAACAATCGATTCCGTGGTTCTGTTGTTTGCTTGCATGAAAAAGCACAACAGTCAAACTTACCCAACGCGTGTATTTTCCGGCAAGTAAATGAATGCACCGCATTCCTTGCAGGCGACCGGTTTCTGGGCGGCCAAGTCACTATGCTGCATCATCGTGATCTTCTTGAAACAGTTGCCACAAAAATCACCGTCTAGTGGCGCCAACGCCCCTTCGCCCTTTGATTTAGCGACGCGAACATAATCCGTTTTAATATCAATCGGAATCTTCGCCTCCGATTCAGCCAATTCGATAACCACTCTCTCCAGTTCGGATTTTAATCCCGCCGCTTCGGCATCAATTTTGTCCTGAACTTTGTCACGTTCACCTACTGCCTTCTGAAGCTTTTCATTCTGATCGGCAATTTTCGAATTGATCTCATCAATTTTCTCCAACTGTTCGAAAATCTCATCCGATTGCACGTCGTTCGCTTGCTCATCCGCAGCGATCTGATTCTTGAAAGCTTGAAACTCTTCGTTCGACTTAGCCGCGTTTAGCTTGCCTTTGAAATCGAGTATTTTTTCTTCTCGTTGTTTAAGAAGAAGTTGCTTTTCGTTGGCTAAAACTTGAGTTCGCTTATACGACTCCTTCAATTCATCGATTGCCGCGGTGATTTCAGCTACCTTTTTCACCGATGCTTTTAACTGTCTTGGCCCTCGCTCGATTCGCGATTCCAAGTCATTTTTTTGTCGATGAAGGCGATGCAGCGTTCGTAACAAGTCATGTTCAACAACAACCGCCATGCGGAAAAACCCTTCCAAATTGAGAAAAAACAATAATTGATTGTCGCAGGAATCTTCCCAATGACAATTGGTGGCCGATTTGGTTTTTGGCGTTCGACCAGGGAATCGCTCGTATTTGACGCATCTCGTCCCGATTTATTCTAAAACAGCGACGTGCTGTCGCCGACCAAAAACGAAAAAAGCCGGGACAAACCCGGCTTTCCATGTCCCTGATCCAAAATCGTGCGCAATTTCGATAACTACGCCAATTCCTCACGGACTTTCTCAAGCAACTTTTTCGTCAACTTGACGCCTTTGAACTGATCCATCCCACCTTCAAATTCGATTCCCACCCAGCCTTTATAACCGGCATCTTTGACGATCTTCATCATTTTCAAATAATCAGTTTTGGTCTCGTTCCCTTTGTCGTCAAAGTTATGGGACTTCGCACTGACAGCCTTTGCGTATGGCATTAATTCGGTGACGCCCTTGTAGCGATCGTACCATTGATCACCATTTACGCGAAAGTTACCGAAGTCCGGCAAGGTCCCACAGTTTTCCATTCCAACTTTTTTCATGACCGCAGCGAGCCATGCGCCATTCGAAGAAAGTCCACCATGATTCTCAACAATGACATTTAAACCTTGCTTATCGGCATATTCGGAAAGCTGCGATAGTCCGTCCGAAGCAAGTTTGATTTGCTCATCATAGGCACCGCGACTGGCCGCATTGACTCGAATGGAGTGACAACCAAGGTGCTTCGCTGCGTCGACCCACTTGTGGTGATTCTTGACAGCTTTTTCACGAGCTTCACCATTGGGATCGCCGAGGTTCCCCTCACCGTCGCACATGATTAAAAGCTGCTTGACACCGTGATCCGACGCACGCTTGTTCAATTCATCCAAGTACTTCGAATCTTTTGCCTTGTCCTTAAAGAACTGATTGACATACTCAATCGCTTCGATGTCCATTTCACGGGCCACCTTCGCAAAATCCAGGTGATCCAACTTCTTTTCAGAGCGTCCGAAGAAAGCTCGATTGAGCGACCATTGAGCTAACGAGATCTTGAACCATGGCTCCGTTTCGGACACTGTAGCCGCGAACGCAGAAGGTGAAATTCCGGCCACTGACAACGCAGCTGCAGCCGTTGCCCCTGTCTTGAGAAAACTTCGTCGATTCGCAAATCGATCATTAACAAGATTATCGTGATTTGACATTTGCTTTCTTTTTGTTCGTGGAAAGGAGAGGAAGTGTTTCTACTTATTTTTTTGAAGAATTCGACCAGTGATTTAACTCATCCACTGGTGTTCTTGACTCAGCAGTATAAATTCGAGAACAACTTGTTTCAACGATCGGCGTCGATCGTTTTTTTGTTTTCCTTAGCATTTGTCGTGTGTTTCTTTATGAAGTTTGAAAAAATTGGTTTCGTTGGAGCAGGACAGATGGCTACGGCGCTTGCCGGCGGATTCGTTTCGGCAGGCTTGATCAAGCCGGAAAATGTATCGGCGTTTGACATTTCGGAAAAGTCGTTGGAAGCGTTCTCTAACGCGGTTCCAAATTGCCAAACGACCATGTCCAATTCAGAACTTGTGAAATCGTCAGAAATTGTCATTCTCGCTGTAAAGCCTCAGATCATACCGAACATCGTGACAGACCTTTGCTCTGATGACGAGCAGACCATCTACGTGTCCGTGATGGGCGGAATCAAACTAGACTGGCTGGTTGAAAAACTAAAAACAGATCGCGTCGTTCGATGTATGCCAAACACGCCTTGTCTCATCCGCAAAGGCGCAATCGGAATGTCTTGTGGTTCAGGTATTGATGACGATGAAAGTACAAAGATTCAAAAACTCTTCGAAGCCGTTGGCCTGACTTTTGTTGTAAAAGAGCCACTCATTGACGCGGTCACTGGACTTTCCGGATCCGGCCCCGCCTACGTTTTTCAATTCATCGAAGCTCTCGCGGACGGCGGGGTGAACGTTGGACTTCCTCGTGATATTGCCATGAAATTGGCGGCGCAAACCGTAGTCGGGGCAGGGGAGATGGTCTTGCAAACCGGCGATCATCCCGGCGTCCTAAAAGATCGAGTCGCATCTCCAGCTGGAACCACTATCGCCGGGATCAAAGCACTTGAAGACCATGGATTTCGTTCGGCCGCAATCAATGCCGTCGATGCTGCAACACGTCGCTCCATTGATTTGGGGAACGCGAATTAGGTTCGGCTACCCACCATGTCCGCCCCGCCCAAAGCAAGGCAGACCAAACCAGACCAAACCAGACCAAACCAGACCAACGCAAACCAGACCAACGACCATACAACCGGAATGATCTTGTACTCCAAAAGATCCCCAATCTTTTGGGTAACTGGCCTGCAAATCGAAGAGATCAATCAATGTGAAACTTTGACTTGATCCCTTCAACAATTTGCAGCATTAGACTGAATAGCGTAGGAACGAGTATTAACGTAAAGATCGTTGACAACAATAATCCGCCCAAAACGACGCTTCCCAGCCCTCGATACAATTCACTTCCTGCCCCCGGAAAGAAAACCAACGGCGACAGGCCCCCGATAGTCGTCAGGGTCGTCATAAAAATCGGTCGGATTCGCGTTCGAACACTTTGCAAAACAGCTTTGTCTACGGCCATCGAATCGTCTCTAATGAAATTTAGACTTTGATGCACGATCAAAATTGCGTTGTTGACCACCGTTCCCACCAAAATCACAAACCCAAGCATCGTTAGAACATCCAGCGATTGGGGAGCACCGCCGTTGGCCGCCAAGTACAGTCCTAGCAACTGCAGGCCAATGATTCCTCCTACGGCTCCCATCGGAACGCTTAGGATGATCACAAATGGGTAAACCCAAGATTCAAACAGGGCAGCCATTAATAAATAAGTGATCAGAATTGCAAGCAAAATATTCAAACGCAACGCGCCCCAAGTTTGTTGAAGCTTATCCGCCGTTCCACTCAGATTAATTTGATATTCAACGCCAAGCTGACCGCTTTCTTCTAACGGATTAATAATTTCATCTGTAATTTTCTGAATGGACTCTTCCAGCGAAAACTGATCTGGTGGCGTAACCTGAATCGAAATAGCGCGCTGCCGCTCCCGATGATTGACTTGCTCCGGTCCGGAACTCAGCGTGATGTCCGCCAAAGCATCGAGTCGAACTGGTTCGGCCAGATTTGGAGTTGCGATGTAGTGCGATTCAAGATCCTGGGTATTGCCTTGATAGTCCGTTGAGGCCACGACAACCATGTCGATCTTTTCGCCGCCAACAAAATAATCGGTAACAAATGCACCGTCGATCAAAGCGTTGACCGCGTACCCCAATTCGGTTGTCGTAACACCCAGGTCACGCGACTGCTGCGGTTTGGCTTGAACATGCAATTCGGGGCTTGAGAGATCCAATGACGGCAACGGACGGGCCTGTGTGCCGGGTGGGAACGTCTCGGACACTTTACCAAGAATCTGCCCCCCAAGCCCAACGAGTTTCTTCAATTCCGGGCCGGTAATTTCAATATCGATGGACCTTCCGCCAGAGAGCCCCCGTCCAAAAATACTGGTTTGAAACGCCACAACAAAAGAGCCCGGGAACTTCCCTTTCAGTTTCGTTTGAATCAAGCCAATCAACTTACCCGCTTTGAGTGGGTCATTTGCACGCAGACCAAGAAAAATACTGCGACCGCGGGCGACATAAAAAAAGTCACCAATTGGCGGATAGTCGAGCGGATTGTCTGCCAATTCAGCCTCATCGTAATCCCAATACGGCCGCAGCGCGTCTTCAACTCGCGCGCCCATATCACCCAATTGCTGTACGTTATATCCTGGCGGCGGACTAATCAAACCGATCACCAAATTGCGATTCCCTTGCGGTAAATACTCGACCTTGGGAAGCAGGAGATAACCGACTAAAAAAGCAATGCCGAACAGTCCAAAAACAACTGTCACTTTACGAATAGCCGAAACCTGAATCCATGTGTTGATTGAAATTACCGACTCGGTAAGCCGATTGCCCAGCGACTGAAAAAGACGTTGAATACGCCCACTTTCCGACTTCGCATTTTCGGTTCCGCCACTCGAATCTTCTTTCAAAATCCTCGCCGAAGCCGTCGGGATCACAATAACACTCACGAACAAGGAAAGCCCAACCGCGGCACTAATTGCCAGGGCGATATCGACAAAAAGCTGCCCGGCCTCACCCTCCAAAAATAATATGGGAAGAAAAACAGCAACTGTGGTCAACGTTGATGCGAGCACGGCTCCCCAAACTTCATTGGCCCCTTTTTTCGCAGCATCAAAACGCGAAAATCCCATTTGGTGATAACGGTAAATATTTTCCAAAACAACAACCGCGTTATCAACCAGCATCCCAACAGCAAAAGCCAATCCAGCCAAGCTGATCACATTTAGCGACCGTTCCAAATAATTCAGGACCAGAAATGTTCCAACAATACTGGTGGGAATGGCTAACGAAACGACCAATGCCCCTCGGGCAAACCAAAATCCGGCGACAAAGATCAGCACCAATGTCAAAAGAAAAATCCAAGGCGAGATGAGCAGTGCGGCAATGGCCGAACCTGCAATCAGCGGCACAAAGAACAACGCCCGGGCACTTAAATGTAAAAACAACATCAAAATGATGATTGTTAAAGCACTTCCCAATATGATGTTCTGGTTCACCAATCCAACAGCGGAGTTGATGTAATCCGTTTCGTCGTAAACCTGTTGCAGGATCAAGCCTTCACGTTTCAGAATGCCCTCGTTTAATACGTCCAGACGTTTACGAAGCCCCTTCATTACCTCGATGACGTTTGCGCCACTTTCGCGTTGGCAATTGACAGCGATGTTGGTCACACCAAACCGCCGTACAAATCCATCAGGTTTCTTATACCCCAGTTCGACCTTAGCAATATCTTCAAGGTAAACCGGCTGCCCATCGATACTCTGTACAATCTGCTTCTTTACCTGATCAATGGACGTGTATTCCCCGAGTGTTCGGACAATCCAGCGGCGTTTTCCTTCCCAAAAATCACCAGCAGACGTGTCTTGATTGTCCTGTATCAAGGCTTGTCGGACGGTTTCAATCGTTAGCCCACGAGCCGCAAGCCTCTCAGGATCAACAATGATTTGCAGCTCTTGTTCTCGTCCTCCCAAAATATTGCAATCGGCAACACCACCTACCCGTTCGAACTGAGCTTCGATGTTGTCCTCGGCAAATTTTCGAAACTTCGGAACATCTAGGTCTGCTGGTATTAAGTGCTTTGCCCGGTCGTCTTTTTCCGCCAGTGCCTTCAATCGCACAACCTTCAGACCAGAACTATGCGATCGAAGAATTCGATCGATCGCCGGCTTTAGATCCTCATGTTCTTTTCCAACTTTCGCAATTTCTTCGTCGCTTGCAGAACGGGCAGACAAAATAAACCATGCAATTGCATTATCAGATGAATTTGAAAGTCGTATCGTCGGTTTTTCAGCATCTCTGGGATATTGTCCAACTTGTTGGAGTTGCGTGTTCACCTTTAACACCGCTTCTTGCATGTTGGTGCCGACCTGAAACTCCATCACAATCGAACCACTTGAGTCACTACATTCCGAGGACATTTTGGTCACACCCTCGACGCTTTTTAGCTGCTCCTCTTGCTCATTGACAATTTCCTTTTCAACTTCCTGTGGACTTGCGCCTGGCCATCGCGTGTTGACCGAAATCGTCGGTCGTTCGACATCAGGCGACATTTGCATCGGCATGCGAAACATTGCGATAATGCCAAACATCGCAACCATCAAAACCGCGACCGAAACCTTGACGGGGTTCTCGACAAATGAAGAAATAAGATTCATGGGCGGGAATGATCAAAAAAAAATTGAAAAACGAGAATATAACTTTCGGGCGGCACCCACTGGAGGATGCTGCAGCTCAGTGAAAAACCAGTCGCCTCTGCTTGGCTGAAACACAGTCTTAAAGCAAGGCGTTCAATCATCAAGTTTTGTGTTTTTCGTTTCAGTTACGAGTACCTCTTGTCCGGGGCGCAGACGTTCATTTCCTTCCACCACGACGAAATCGTCTTTAGCAAGCCCGCCTCGCACCTCGATCCAATTCTTTATCGCCGCTCCAACATCAACGTTGACGCGACGTACCGTCGAAAGCTCCCCTTCTGCATTGGCAGTAGCGACGAAAACCCGTATCTGATCTCCGCCGAGAACCAATGCATCTTTTTCGACAAACAAACTTTCTTTCACCTTTCCAATGGAAAGCGAAACGTTCGCCAGCATACCGGCTTTGATCAGATGGCCAGTGGGTGTCGTCGGATTCTTCAGGCGAATCTTGACTGGGAACGATCGTGATCGCAAATCGGCCGATGGTACAATCTTGTGGACTTCTCCAATAATCAGTTGTCCAATTGACTCAATCCAAATCCGAGCGGGCAGCGTTTCATCACTTGTTTTCGCCGAATCAAATGCCTCTTGGAGCCTCTGAACGCTTGACTGCGGAACTTTAAAAGCAACTTCAATTGGATCAAGCTGGACCACTTGAAAAACGTCCTCACCCCGTGAGACCCATTGGCCCACGTTTGCCATTCGGGAAACGACATATCCATCAAACGGTGCAC
>CAJQQR010000129.1 GCA_905480545.1 uncultured Pirellulaceae bacterium | reverse complement strand
GAGGAACGTGCCCCTAAGTTTGTGCCGTTGCATACTTTCGATCTGCGACACAACCGTATCGTACAGCACATCTTCGGTGATCCATTCGATCCGAGGCTCACATTGTCGGACGAAGTTGACAATGTTCACAATCCGAGGCGTGGCGATCTTCTCCCGAGTTTGGGCAGATGCGAGGTCGTTGCTTGGCCGAATCATGAAGCAGCAGGCAAAAGCGAGAATCGCAAAAACTTGCGGATGCTTGTTCGTCATCATAATTTTTTCATTGGTTGGTAATGCGTGGCAACGTTAACGGCCTCTCTGCCATCAGGCACAGCGCTGACATTATAACCCAGCGTAATCACGACGACATGGAAAGCGGTAATTGAATCTCACGGATAAAAACTGACTGGATCAGATCGATGTCTGAGGTGGACATAAAACGCCCAGCACTTACCGAGGAGCATTCACGAGGCATTGGAATCGTAGTACTCTTTCTGATCTTGGCTGCTCACAAGCAAGCAAGATCATTGCCGTTGCTTTTGGGCGTGGTTTTTCTGAAACCTCACGGGCGCAACCGCGGTCCAGATTCACACTAGAAATCGCTTTATTTCACTCAATGCCAAATTCCATGGAATTCGTTTAGAATTCAAGCTAGAGATTGCCACGTAAAAGTGTGCTAAGAAACTTATCGCCGCTTTTCCACTCGAGCTATATCACAACAAATATCTGACATGCCCGATTTAAATTGTCCGTCGGACAACGAACTTCAGCTTTTTGCCAATTTAGAACTGAACGAAAAAGGCGCAAGACGTATCGCATTGCACCTTGACTTATGCAAGCAATGTCGATTGAAAATCCAAATGAAAGACGAGGATCCGGGCTTAGATGAAACAATCGGAACGAATCAAAACAGGTCGACAAAAGACCGAACAGGCCCCGGAGATGAACTAACGAGCGAGGGAACTCGTTCGGGATTCCATACCTCGGACAACGAAAGCTTGCTCACCAAAATGTATAGTTCGCAGAGCGAGGCTCCACGAATTTTTCTTCGGTCAGAGGACCAGGAAGAGGAAAGTTCGAGCTTCGTTCTGAACCCAAACGACGCAGTCACCAGTGATTCCGGCAGTCGTTATGAGCTACGGGGTGAAATCGCACGTGGTGGCATGGGGGCGATTTTTAAAGGACGCGACAACGATCTGGGTCGAAGCATCGCCATCAAGGTCTTGCTGGATCGACATAAGCAGAAACCCTCGGTGCTTCGGAGGTTTATCGAGGAAGCGCAGATTGGCGGACAACTTCAACATCCCGGAATCGCTCCGGTCTACGAGTTGGGGCAACTGGAGGATAAGCGTCCATTTTTCAGCATGAAGCTTGTTAAAGGACAAACTCTGAAAGCGTTGCTGAAAAAGCGAAAGGATCCCAAGGAAGATCGTGGAAAATTCCTAGGCATCTTCGAGCAGATGTGTCAAACCGTTGCTTATGCCCACAATCGGGGAGTTATCCATCGCGATTTGAAGCCTGACAACATCATGGTGGGCGCTTTCGGCGAAGTACAAGTCATGGATTGGGGCTTGGCCAAAGTCTTGACAGACTCCGGTTCAAATAATGCAAACATTGACGCCGAGGAACTCGCCGAACAAAGCATAATACAAACGGAACGAAGCGGCAGCGACACGCATTGCGGTGAATCCGGTGCCATGGAAACGCTTATGGGCACCGTAATGGGCACCCCCGGATTTATGCCACCGGAGCAGGCATTAGGTCGAATCGATCTCGTGGACGAGAGAGCAGACATTTTCGGTTTGGGAGCCATCCTCTGCCAAATCCTTACCGGGCATCCACCCTACCGTGGCGAAGATGCGACCAGCATTTTGAAGCTTGCTCAAGCTGGTTCACTGACACAGTGTTGGAAACAATTGGAAGCCAGTCAGGCTGATCACGAGTTGATTCAAATTGCAAAAGATTGCCTGGAACCCAATCTGGAAGACAGGGCAAGGCACGCAAGTGAAGTCGCTGCTCGCGTAACTAAATTTGTTGAGTCGGTAGAAGCGAAACTTCAGGCAAGCGAACTCAAACGGGCGGCTGAGACTGCCCGTGCCCAAGAGGAACGAAAAAGACGCCGAATCATCCTCTCACTGGCCTTTTCAGTGCTTCTGCTAATCACCATCAGCGCGGGGGGATGGTTATATTTGGAACAAAGAAACTCACAACGACAAGCTGAGCATGCCAGAGAGGTCGAATCGATTAACAGATTCCTGACGTTAAAGAATCTCGCCGAAAAGAAAGCACGTGAAGAAGCGGAAGCGGCTCGTCAAGTCGCTGATGTTGCAAGAAGAGAAGCCGAAATGGTTTCTAATTTCATGGTTGGACTCTTTGAAGATGCCGATCCAATCGCTCGAACGGAAAGAGCGTTCGGCGCCCAACAGCGAGGGCAAGGCGAATTGACTGCCGTGGAGGTTGTGAATCGTGGCCGGACAAAACTGAAGACAGAACTTCTCCAACAACCGCGACTCCGTGCCAAACTCCTTGACAGCATTGGGAATGTTTATTTGGGGCTTGATCAGACAAGTGCTGCCGAATCGCTATTGAAAGAGGCTGAACAGATTCGACTTCGTGAATTCGGTAAAAACTCACTTGAATACGCTCAGACGATGGAAAGTTTGGGAGTTCTTTACATGAACCGAAACGAAGCACGCAAATCAGCGGATGCATTGATGAAAGCCCTTGCCATCCGACGTGCATTGCCGGAAGTTAGCCCATTGCTCGTCTCCAACACATTATTTCATCTGGGAACCCAAGAGCTACTGTCTTATGAGTTTGACAAAGCAGAGCAGTCCCTGCTGGAATGCCTTCAAATTCGTCGAGATCATCACCAAGTTGATGGAAAGCAGAGTGATCATATGGATATCGCTGCAGCCCAAATCATGCTTGCACAGGTCTATATCGGAAAAAAAGAACTAGTCCGAGGCATGGCACTTCTTCAGCAGGCCGCCGTAACGTTCGATCGACTACAGGGCTCCAATGACTTTTCAGAAGTTTTATCCCTTTTCACTCAAGCTCAAATCCTAGCCAAGTTAGGGAACAAAGAACCTGCTCGAAGATGTTTCCTGAAGATGGAAGAGAAAGCCGTAAAATTACTTGGGGAGAGCCACACGATTGTCGCGTTTGGGCGGTTCATTTTTGCCCAGTTTCTTGCTGAAAATAACGAGCTGGAAAACGCGATCGTCAAATTCCGACAGGTCATCGAGGGATATAAATCTTCGATGGGGCCTGACACAGCCGCGGTAGCAGGGCAACTCATTCATTTGACTCGAGTCCAACGCCGCTTAGGAGATCGAAAAGCAGCCGAAATTTCCATTCGTGAAAGCGTGCGCATTTTTCGGACCTTCAAACCAACCCATTCATTTGCGATCAACCACGCAACCAGCCTGCATATCTATGGAGCAGTGACTGATGACCTTGGGAATCGTTCCGAAGCAGAAAAACTACTGCTTGAGGCTTTTCAGGTCACCGAACGAAATGACCTCTTAGACACATCACGAGCAATCAGCATCGCCCGTGATTACGCTTGCATGCTTCTGAACTACCCGACGGACGAGGCTGAATTCCGAAGATATAGCAATCAGGCTGTAACGCCTGAGCTGGGTGTCAAATGGGCAACTCACTGGGCAAAAGCAGCGCAGGCTCAAAAGGCCCGCAAGCCAGAATTAAATTCTTTTGAGCAAAGCGTGCTTGATTTTTTCATGAAAACCTCAGTCGTCAGGTTAAACGCTGCAGTCGCTGATGGATTTCGAGATGTCGATCGCATTAATCGTATCCCAGCATTCGAGGTGCTTCGCGACCGTGACGATTTCCAAGCGTTCATGAAAACCTTAAAGAGTGCCAATTCCGAGGCATCGCATGGTCAGATTAACGATCCGTTGAAATGAAAAAAATCGAAGAAAGGTTGATGGCCATAAAAAACAGGCCTACGGCGAAGACTAGGCTGGAGCTCAATGCTGAGCCCGAATCTCATTGTGACGGTGATTAAGCGATGCAATTTTTCGGTCGCTTGAAGCCGTTGCTCAACAACACTCGTTTCAGATTTATGGATCGTTTAATGGTGGCATGTTGCCAGGCGTAAACTTGTAAAAATGGTTTGGCGAACGATTCAATGCAACCTCCGAGAGCACTCAATGCAACCATTTGGATGCATTCAATGCCTGGCGGTCGCGGTGATGAATTTGAACCCGATCGCCCAGAATTGGCTGGGGAACGGAAGCCTTGGAGACGGTTGCCTGCTTAATCCGCTCGTTCAAAATCCTCCTTGCCAATTCGAGAGCTTGTGCGTGTTCAGCGGAATTGATGACGTTGGTCACTTCACCCGGATCGGCCAACAGGTCGGTGAGTACGGCTGCCGACGCCTTGCCGCCATTCCTGGGACGCCATTCGGTATAGCGATAATTGCCGAAGCGGATACTATGCCCCATTTCCTTTCGGGCGGGATAAGAACTGTAAGCGGAATTTCGATGCGTTGCCTCTGAATCATCAAAGAGCTGAGCAAAACTGCGTCCCTGACAATGGGACGGCGTTTCGACGCCAGCTAACTCGCATAGTGTCGGATACTGATCGATCAGTTCAACCAATTGGTTGGTCACTTTTCCAGAAGGCTTTCCCGGAACACGAATCATGAGTGGGACTCGTGTATCACATTCAAAATTGGTGTGCTTCACCCAACTGGAATGATCTCCCAGTTTCCAACCGTGATCTCCCCACACAACAACAATCGTGTTTTCGGCCAAGCCGTTTCGATCAAGAGAATCCAAAATCCGGCCAAGGCACGCATCGGTGTAGCTTGTGCAAGCTGCGTATCCGTGGAGCAAGCGACGATTCAATGCTTCGGAAAAGTCTTTGGGGGACTTTCCTTCATAATCCGTGTACGCCCGCAGTTCGCCGGCGTTTGCGTTCGCTGCATACAGCGGATAGCCCGGTGGGATTCCGCTATTGGAAGGCATAGAAAAATCTTCGCGTTGGTATAGATCCCAGTACTTCTTGGGAGCGACAAATGGGAGGTGAGGTTTTGTAAAGCCAACCGCCATAAAAAAACGGTCTCCCGACTTGGCGAGCCCATCGAGAATTTTAGCAGCTTTGTTCGCCCTTTTGCCATCAGCAAACGTGTCGTCAGAAACATCCGCCGCTTCGGTTGCCGGTCCACGTTTTTCATTGGGTGATTTTGACCGCACCGCTTTGTTGAACGCTGCCTGGATTTTCGCGGAAGAATAAGCCGGTGCAGTGACGCGAAGCCATTGGTCCCAGTTCTCCAAATCAACGCCTGGCCCACCCGTTCCGTGATAAATTTTACCCAGTCCAATGGTCTTAAATCCATGGCGTCCAAAGTGCTGATTCATCGTCAACAAATCCGGTTGTCGTTTCCGCCAGCCATCAACGTGATACGTCTGTTCGCCCGTCATTGTTGGATAAAGGCCGCCCATAATCGAAAGTCGAGACGCGCCGCATACCGCCTGTTGGCAATAGGCGCGATCGAAACGCGTTCCTGATCTCGCCAGACGATCAAAGTTTGGCGTCTTTAGGCTTTTGACTCCGTAGCACGACAGTTGCGGACGAAGATCATCGACTGCAACAAAAAGGACATTATGTTTCAGCTTGGAGGGTTTGGCATGGTCCAATGGAGACAGATCCGGAACGGTCGGTTTACCTCGGTTTAAGGACTTGACCACGGCGTGGAAGGCTGGCTTCGGTTTTCGGTCGCGAGCAAAAAGCGTTGGGTAATTATCACGCTTCCAAGGGAAAGTGTTCAACCAACTCTCACCATCGTGGATATTCCAAAAACTGACTCGCAAAATCACGTCTTCATATTTTTGAAACAAGTCGAACAACTGAGCGTATTGATCTGCTTGCCGCGCAAGCAACTCAGGTGGGCAACCGTTGGGATACGGATTGAATTTTTTTAACTCCTCACGATCCTTTCCACCATTGGCCCACCATGCATTCCGGGGAATCATGTCGATATCAAGCTCCGAGATCGCAATTTTGATTTCCAGCTTCCGGAGTAATACCAGCAGCTCTTCAAGCCCCTTGAAGGGAATGTCGTCCAAGTTGTAATGTCCCTGAATCCCAATCGCATCAATTGGAGCACCTTCTTTCCGCAGCTTTTTGATAATCTTTACCATTCGGTCGCGTCGCCATTGCTGGTGAAGGTGATAGTCGTTGTAAATCAACAATGCCTTGGGATCGAGTTGGTGTGTGTACCGAAATGCTTCGGCGATGAAGTCGTCGCTGAGCAGTTTTCCCCAAACGGAATCGCGGAGATACTCGTCAGTACGGCTGCCGATTGCCTCGTTAACTACATCCCACGATTGCACACGCCCCTTGTATCGTTCGACCACTGTTTTGATATGCGTTTTCATACGTTGCATGAGCACATGTGGGCGAACCTCGCCGTCAGCTTCTCGAAAGAACCACGCCGGAGTCCGATCATCTTTGGCCCAGACCAAGCAATGCCCAAGCACCTTCAGATTATTGTTCTGCGCAAACTGAACGACTTGATCTGCCTTGCCAAATTGAAAAACGCCTTCACGCGGTTGAATCGACGCGAATTTCATACAATTTTCAGGGGTAATGTAGTTGAAGTGATCAACGATAAGAGGTTTATTCTCATCCGTTTTCATCGCTTTCAATCCAACGCCCACACCAATATCAAAGCGTCCTCCGACGGCTTTCTTTAAAGTATCGGACTTTGTCGAAACTGGACGTTCGTCAGCAAAGGCTAATTTTGCGATGAAACTAAAAAACAGAATGTGGAAGAAGGCGGATGCGTTTCTGTATCGGCCGTAATAATGTCTCTGCATGTTTTTATTAACCTCGCGTATAGAAATCGATCGCCGTAGCAAATTTGGATTGGAGCTCGATGCAATAACGGTAACTTATTTTTGTTTCCAAAGCTCAAAACGGACTCTAAAAATGGTAATCACTAGAAAGGTCCGGGTAAATTTTAACACGGTGTCGAGCAAACAACTGAACTCAAGGCCTTCGTCGTGATAAAACGGCAAAAACACATAGCGATATTGGGAGTGCCGACAGTAAGACCTCAAATGAATCAGCTGCCGATACCGGCTACCCAAACCAAAATCGCGATCACGGCAAAACAGACCAGTACCGCGGCCACGAACCCGAGAACATCTGATTTACGTGGCTTCAGCGCTTCGACGTCTGTCCCCGGAAAAAGTCGGTGGCTCTCAAAACGCTTGGGGTTCTTGTAGGAGGCTTGCAAATTTTGCTGATCCACCTCTGGGTCGGGATCAACTTCTGTTTTCATTTTTGCATAGTAACGGTCAAGCGCCCGTTTGCTGTTGCGTGGCGTGAAATAACTGAAGACGATCAAAACAAGGAACGGCAACAAAACCCTCGTCGGTAACCGCAAAGTTTCAAGGGTACCTTTGGAAACATTGGACAGATCAAAACCGAGATAATGGTATATCAAAAGATCGAGCTTGAAAAAGCCTTTCCCTTCCAGCTTGCCTGTATGTCGTCGAGTGACGATGGAGATGTTGCCCTCTTTTGATTCGCTCACCAGCTCAAACGCAACGTCGCCAATGGGTTTGACACCGCCACTAAAGAAAATTGCTTTCCCCCCTGTTTTCAAAACAACCTCGATTTGCTCGCCAACAACACAAGCGGGCGGCTCATCGCCGATCTTCTCCAAAAGCGATTGATTACCTTGTTCTTTGGCCTGACGTGTAGCCTCTAACCAAGCGTCATGGCGAGCCACGTCAGCGGCCGTCGCATCTCTCGTTACCGTTTTTGTCACGAGATTCGTCGTCGCTGTCCAAGTCGCGTCGGTGCGAACGCCGGGCACGACGTCTGGTATGCTCATTGGAAGCAGAAAGAAGAAGAGAGTAGAAAATCCGATTGTGATCCAGACAGCACTCTGATTCGCCCTTCGCCAAAACATTCCGATCCAAAAAGGGGCGGCAAACAGAATAGGCAATTCGATCGCCAAGGTGAACTGGGCGAACACATCAGCCATCGTCATTGCCACGACGGAAGCACCAACGATGATGGTCAATCCGGTCAACCGCGCGACTCTTAAACTCTGGGCTTCCGTTGCTTCCGGGTTGATCAAAGCCCCGTAAATGTTGCGTGTGATTAATGCGGAGCTAACGATCATATAGGTATCAGCCGAACTCATCATGGCTGCCATCAAGCAGGCGAGCATCAATCCGACTAGACCCATATTCAGCGGTCCAAGAATTTCTCGAGCGGCAATTCCCCAAACTAGATCAGGATCGGTTGCCAACTCGGTGTTACCAGCCAGAAGGGCCAACGCAATCAATGCCGTAATCGCCCAACCAACCGTACAAAGTCGCTTAAGAAAATTCCCCACAACCAACCCGATGCGGGCTTCATTTTCACTTTTTGCTGATCCCCCACCGGTTGCAATGAAGTGCGGCTGCACAACGATTCCAACCAACGCGAGCAACGTCAGAGCAACGATATATTGCAGCGGAAATTCGCCTGCACTTGGCCCCGTGAAGAGGCTGAAGTAATCAGATGAAACACGTTCATGCATGATTTGGAATCCATCCATAAAGCCTTGAGTTTCTGGGTCACCGAATTCCTTAACAAGCGCCCAAAGGCCGTAGGGTATCAGAAGCACGCTCAGGAGGATAATGAAAACACCTTGGATCAAATCGGTCCAATACGCGGCTGTCAAACCGCCGAGGACCCCGTAGATGATCACAATTCCGGCAAGCCCTGGAATCAAGATGTATTTCAATTCAAAACCAGCGATTTCGTCAAACCCCAAAAGCGGAACAGCGAATTTGGCGATTGCCGATAACATCGTCGACAAATAGAACATGTAAAAAATGATCGCAAATACCGCATACGCTGCACCGAGGGATTTCGATTCGTACCGCTCAACAAACCAATCTCCCAGCGTCAGATGCCGCATCCGTCGATACCAAACGGCAGTGATCCAGTAGACTGGTGTGACAAACAACCACATGAGGGCTGACCAGACTCCACTTAACCCACTTGTCCAACCGGTGCGTCCGACCTGAATCGGTTCGTGTGCACCAGTGCCAGCACCGAAGGCGGCAAATGTTTGCAGCAATTTGCCAAAACCACGCCCCCCCATAAAATAGTCTTCCTGACCTTTAACTTTCCGCATTGCAATCAGACCGATTGCGATCATGCCGAGAAGGTAAACAAAGACAACGATATAGTCGATCAAAGTCATTGGTATCTCACAGTCATGATTTGGCGAGGGCCAGTGCAGGCATTTTCAAAAATTTTTAGTTTATCTTCCAATGCATGGCCTGTCGACATTTCCCTTGCCTCAATCGCCTTATACCATTCAAAGATACATGTCACCGCAAAACAATTGGTCATGGGTTACTGAACACTCGTTCTAACGGTTGGCACCTATTAGAATGATCGGAGTGTGCTCTCACGATTTGAACCGTCGTATCCAATCGACGCAGTGTCGGCTATTAAAAAGAGTGCCATTGGCAATCAAAACGAGCGGAACGAAGCGGACAGCTTTTAAAAACTAACGGTGCGTGTTCATGGTTTCAAGAAGAATGATCTACATTTTTGTTTTTGTTTTGATCATCGGCGTCGCCTACACAGGTTGGAAATTGACTTCTCGAAACGCTTATGAGTCGGCGGAGTACGTCGTATTGAAATCTGACGGTGCGTTCGAATTGCGGGAATATCCAGACTTGATGATGGCAAGCACTGACGCAGCTTCTGGAAATGGAAACGGCGGTAGTTTTGGACGCTTATTCAAATACATTAGCGGCGGTAACGATGATAAAAAGAAGATCGCGATGACGACGCCAGTGTTTATGGAAGCCGAATCAACCGATGCGAGCGGTAAAATGAGCTTTGTCGTTCCGAAGAAAGTCGCCGATGGCAACATTCCAGAACCCACCGATCAGCGAGTCCGGCTCACGCAACGATCGGGAGGATTGTTTGCGGTCATACGATTTGCAGGCCGGGAAAATCAGTCATTGCTCGATGATCAGCAAGAGACATTGAAAGACTGGATTTTAGACGAAGGTTACGAATTGGTCGGTGACCCGGAATTTGCGGGCTACGATCCACCTTGGACATTTGGTCCGTTGCGTCGCAATGAAATCCTGATTCGAATTCGTCAAAAATAATGCAATCTTTCTTTATAAAAGAAATCGAAAAGGCACCAAAACATGATTGAATTTCGATTCGAAAATCTTTAACCATCAAATTTGATTTAGTGTCAAAAATGGAAAACCGAAAAGATACGGTGATTCTTGTACACGGGCTGGGTGGAAGCCGGCTCGACATGTGGCCGATCGCCAGACGGCTTACGGGGCGAGGCCTCGAAGTACGGAACTGGGGTTACCGAAGTTTAGGTAATCGAATCGAAACCCATGCCACCAGGCTGGGGGAAGATATAAAAGTACTGGAACGCAGAATTCCAGATGGCCAAATTCACCTGGTCACTCATAGCATGGGTGGAATCATTGCGCGAGCAATGCTTATGAATTTTGAATTTGAGGATTTGGGTCGAGTGGTGATGCTTGCTCCGCCCCATCGCGGTTCTCACGCGGCCCGCAAATTAGCGCCTTTCATCGGCTGGCTAACGCCAAGTCTTGGGCAACTTTCCGATGCAGCGGACAGCTTTGTTAATCAGCTACCAAACACTCTCGAAGAAAAGGGAATTGAGTTTGGGATCGTCGAGTCCACAAAAGATCGGGTGATTGCTCAAGGTGGCGTTCACCTCGATGGTTATCACGACTACGCCCGTGTCAACGGACATCATGGGATCCTGTCCTGGTACCCCAAAACGATCTCTCTTGTCGAAGACTTTCTCACGCGAGGTAAATTCGACGTTTCTGGCGAAAGTAAAAAAAAGTCGCGTTTGGTCGAGACATCGTGACAGCGACCTTGCTGTGGCAATCGAAAAACGACGCAATTCGTGCACGTTCCCCCCGACGTCGTTTTTTAAAAAAGGCTTGGCATTCTGAAATGATCATCGACCTGATGACTGACCATTTCACGGGAAATTTTTAACCGACTAGACCAGTGAATCCATTAACTAACCCCGGATGGGGTTGAGCTCAATTGGACACCCCTCTTCGTTATTCATTTGTTTTTCTCCGCCATTCGCGGCCTGAAAACGTTGGCATCACACATGATTTACAACAGCTTTTTATTTTTTTGGCAGGTTTGTATTTTGAAGTCGGATAACAGACCTATCGGACCATCAAAATCAGCATTCCGAACACTTGCCTCTGAGATGTGCTCACGTTTTCGTTTCCAACTTTTATTTGATGCATTACAAGTTTTGAAACTGGCGTTAAATCCCAGCAAAAGGGGGCCTAAAAAACGGAGCCAGGCTTTCGAATACTGATGACAACGTGCCAGCACTGAGGTCCGGATGCAAGTGCCCAAACTATTGCCAGTGATTCGCGCCACGGAACATTCATAATGCGTAAGCTACGTCTCAATCGTGTTCAACCGTTTGCATGCGTCGTTGTGTCGCTTGCAATTTCCCAAACCTTGCCTGCGTTCGAAGATGAGAAAACTGGCGAACCGACTGGTTCTCGGGGTTCATATTTTGTCAACGGTGAAATCCACGTGGGCATCTACGGAACGCCCGAGACCAAGCCTCTTACGTCCGGCCATTGGGACTTCAAACCTTCTTGGTCAAAAACCGGGGATATGCTGGTCTTTTTCCGAAGACTAAAGCATGACCGAGACGTCTCCAAATGGAAAACGGCAATCCATATCATTAATGCTGATGGTACCGGACTGCATCGACTTACCGACGGCACGCATACGGATTTCAATCAAACGTGGACACGTGACGGGTCCAACACGCCGATTTGGAATCGCAAGAATCCCAAGACTGGTGGCTACCAGGTGATGGCAAGCAAAGTGGGGGGCAAACCTGGCGAAGAGCACGCGCTCACGAGGAAAACGCACCACACGTGGGCTTACACCTGCCTGACCGACGGGCGAATTCTAGTCCGTTCAAATCCTCCGAAACAAAATCCATCAAGCCGAGGGCTCAAATACTATTTGATGACGCCTGGTGAGAAAATAAAACCGAAGTTCGAACTCATTAAGTGCGAACTGGCCAAAACAGGTGTTCTGGATCGAATCAGCCTGTCGCCAACCGAAACAAGAATTGTCTTTGAGTACCAAACTGGATTCAAAAACCGCGTTCCAGGGCGAACACTCTATGTTGCGGACTTCAATTCAAGAACTCGTATGATCTCCAATGCACAACCGTTTGCCAATGCCGACGGCAAGCCTGTCTGGTTTGCGTATCCGAGGTGGTCAAAAGACGAATCGACCATCGTCTATCACGCCGACGGAAAACTGTTCATTTACAAACCTGAAGACGGGTCGACGCAGCAAGTCTCCACCAACGACGACGCTGATTATCGATATCCACATTTCGAAGACGCACCAAAGTAATTGCGATGCGAATGGCGAACCTTTTGACGCCAGATTTTAAAAGAATTTCAAGATTTCAGCGACGGAAATTAATCAAATGAGTCTTTCGAGGAGAATTCCTACCCCGTTGATGGTCGCAACCATCGGAGGCAGCAATCCATTTCCCATTAAACCGTTCTTTGTCGCCGCAACATTCCCACATGATACAGTCATCAAAAAGCAAGTCGCAGGCGACGCAAAAAAGACAAACTGTGCGACGGGAACCATAAACGTCTCGGCACTTACTTCTGTTATCCCAAGTCGATCGAGCGCTTCTGAAACACAACGCCAACATCAACACAACCCATGAAAATGGGGATTTAGTGATCGAGGCAATGAATTTGCCGTGGCATCGTCAGGCACCTTGATCGGTGGCGTTTTGACAAGTCACTGAAACAACAAATCGATGTAATGCCCGGCTCCATCAATCCAAACAACAATTTTTCAAATCCAACGGGAACGAATCTCTTTGAATACGACTGAATCTTTTACACAACCAATCTCGCAATCATCAGATCGTCGTAACGATCTCGACGCCTTGCGTGCTTTCGCAATGCTGTTAGGAATTGTTCTGCACGGCGCCGTGTCCTTCATTCCTTATGCAGGCGTAATCTGGGGCGTTCAGGATTCTCAATCCAATCCACTTTACGCAGTTTTGCTGTCGTCAATTCACGGGTGGCGGATGCCTCTGTTCTTTTTGGTCAGCGGATTCTTCACGGCAATGCTGTTGAAAAAATGCGGATTGCGCGCACTGTTAGCCCACCGTTTTAAACGTATCTTTTTGCCGATGATGCTGGCAATGGTGACGATCATCCCCTTGCTTTTGGTTGTCTCTGGCTATGTTCGATCGCATGGGGGCGAGGAAACGACTCAAGAAGCGAACGAATCACCGCGTTCAAACCTCGCCGACGAATCGTATTCCAAAAATAAAAAACTGGACGTCGACGTCTTTAAATCGGTTGTTATTGGAGATCAAGCCTCTCTTGCTTCTTTCCTGAATCAAGGCGGCGATGTGGACGTAAAAGACGAACAAGGATCCACGCCGCTGCACGTAGCGTGCCTGTTTGGACGAGCCGAAATGGCAAAACTGCTGCTGAATGCAGGCGCGAGTTTGGACGCAAGGAATAACGATGGCCTCCGCCCCGAAGCTTTACTCAAACTAGACTGGGGTACAACCGCATATATTGCTCAATTGGTGCAACTCCCAGTTCGACAAGACGATGTCCTGGAAGGTCGAGAACGAATTGGGCAGTCGATCAGCCAAAAGACCGGACGTTCCGTCATGGCGTCACTTCAAGCAGAAACCGATGGCGGCCGCTTGGAGGGAATGATTGCCCTGCTGTTCTACTTCCCGGTATTCCATCACCTTTGGTTCTTGTGGTTCCTTTGCTGGCTTGTACTTGGTTTCGCGTTGATCGTAAAACTAACACAAACCTTTCGGATCCCCGCGATCCCCAGTTCACTGCTAACATCGGCAACTCGTTATGCCTGGATCATACCTTTGGTAGCGGTGCCTCAGTATTTCATGGCCCAGGCAGAGAATGCTTACGGCCCCGATACATCGACTGGAATCTTTCCAATCCCTGCAGTATTTATTTACTACGCGATCTTCTTCGGTTACGGGGCATTGTATTTCGGGGCGAATGATCGAGGTGTAAAAGTTGGTAAAGGCTTTTGGTGGACTCTTCCGTTTGCCCTGTTCATTCTCTTTCCCGTGGGATTAAGCCTTAAGGGAGCGGAGACAACTGGATACAGAATCCTGTTTTCGGTGCTACAGGTCAGCTACACATGGGTCATGTCGTTCGCCATGATCGGCTTGTTTCATCGATTATTCAGCTCACAGCGATTATGGATCCGCTACGTTTCGGATTCCTCGTATTGGCTCTATCTGGCCCATCTTCCGCTAATCATCCTTCTCCAATTCCTTGTCCGAAATTGGCAGTTACCGTCCATGCTGAAATTCACTTTTGTTTGTTCAGTCAGCATTGGATTGTTGCTTATCAGCTACCAACTGTTCGTTAGAGGCACGTTCTTGGGTGCATTGCTTAACGGGCGAAGATATCCATTGCGTGAGACGCCGAGCAAACCAAAGAACGAAGAGTCCGATGCCGAAAAAACGGTATTAACACAGTCAAATGCGTAACTGGTTCTGGTCCACTTCGACGCACGCCAGCCAATGCATCATCTCGTACCACTCTTGCAGCAGGCGGCTTCTTACCCCGGCATTGAAGCGATTGAAGAACTTAGCATTTCGCAAATGATTTAACGCCCAATCCGAATGGCGTTTCCTCGGGATTGGTTCGCAAATTGTAAAGTCAAACTGTGAAGTCAAATTATTAAACCAGCCATGAGCGCAGATGATTTGCGGTGCCGCCGCAATATCGGAGGGGCGCCGTGAAACGCTGACGCTGAAACGCTGACCCTGAAAAATTCGCACTCTACTTGTTAATAACCCGTACTCTGTGAACCCGTGCTCTGTGAACCCGTTCCATCAATGGCCGGCATCCCCAGCCGTGCTCTTGCTTCATTCAAAATTTCGCTGGTTCGACTTGCTCCGCATCGGGTTACACCGATTTCACGAACAGCCAACAAACTGTCAAAATCGCGAACTCCACCGGCCGCTTTGACCTGAACGTTTTCGCCGGAGTTCTGACACATTAATTTGAGGTCTTCATGAGTCGCCCCACCGGATCCGTATCCAGTCGATGTTTTGATCCAGTCCGCGTTCAATTCCGTACAGATTTCACACAGCTTGGTTTTTTGTTTCTCGTTGAGATAACAGTTTTCGAAAATGACTTTTATTTTTTGTCCGGCTGCATGAGTCACTTTGATGACCGCCGCGATATCATGCTGGACATAATCCCAATCACCACTGAGAACTTTCGAAATGTTGACGACCATGTCCAATTCTTCGCAGCCATCAGCTATCGCACGCTCGGCTTCGGCAACTTTGATTTGCGTTGTATGTCCGCCGTGCGGAAACCCAATCGTGGTGGAGGCCTTAACGGTGCTGCCCGCCAACATTTCAGAACACTTCTTTAGGTAATAGGGCATGATGCATACGCTTGCGACATCGAATGCCAAGGCCAATTGAATTCCTGCGTCCAGATCATCGGTACTCAATGCTGGGCTCAAGAGCGAGTGGTCGATCATCTTCGCAACATCTTCGTATTTAAAGTCCACAATTACTCCAATTGGATAAGTACTCTTATTGCCTGGCTTTCACCAAGACATTTGGTTTGATTCCGACATTTGGTTTGATTCCAAATTCAACCTTCATTGTCGCTATTGCACGCGTTATTGAAAACCACGTTTCCAAGCTTGTACTAAATGAGAGTTTTCACAACCAACTTAAATCGCCACATGACCGATGGTGTTCATTGCAAGTCCAATAGCACCCATCGCCCCGGCTTTTACACCCAGCATCGATTTTTTCACCTGAACATTATCGGCTGGAAACATTCCGACACGATCAACAATCACCTGACTGACGGTATCGATGAGAGGCTTACCAATTTCTGCCACACCACCACCAAAAACGATTAGATCGGGATGCAAAATGGCAACGACATTTGCAGCGGCAATACCGATGTAATTTGCGGCGGCAAGAATCGCATCTTGAATCGCCGTATCATTTTCGTAGACGGCCATCATTTCCGCCACCGAAACTCGATCAGCATTCCCACCCAACTTTTCGTAGAGATTCGGTGCTAACCCTGACTTCATGAGTCGAATTCCCTCGGCGGCAATTGCCGGCCCGCTTGCCAACGTCTCCAGACAACCGCGGTTTCCACAACCGCATTTCAAACCGTTTTGCACGATGGTTTGATGACCCAATTCCCCGGCGGCGCCAAGAGGTCCGAGCCGGAGCTTACCGTCGACAGCAACTCCACCACCGACTCCGGTTCCCAACGTAAAAAACGCAAGCGTTGCATTGGAGAAGACTTTGCCGTGTCCAAACTTCAATTCACCAAGAGTTGC
>CAJQQR010000128.1 GCA_905480545.1 uncultured Pirellulaceae bacterium | reverse complement strand
CAACCAACACCGTCGTCTCATGTCAAAATGAGCGCAGTCAACACAAAAACAAAGCAACGGCTTGGAAGATGCTTCGCAGTCGCATCGCACGGCTCGAAGAAGAAAAACGTGAAGCCGAACAGGCGGCCAATTATCAATCCCAGGCCAAGACGGGGTTTGGAGCACAAATTAGAAATTACTTTATGCATCCGGACCAACGTGTCAAAGACGCGAGAACCGGTTTCCAAATGGGAAACCTTCACGCCGTATTGGATGGCGACATCCAGGGCTTTCTCGACGCAGTTTTGCAGTGGCGCGTCAAATCTGGAGAATAATTTGGACCAATTAGCAATCACAAAAAACGATGTGGCAGTCTCCGTTTCATTCGAAAAGCTACCGGATCGCTTCTCACATCAAATTGAATTTTTAAATCCAAAAAAGAAAACCGCCTTAGTGTCGGAAGAAGGCTCAAGCGAGCAAATTTGGCCGCCCTCTCCTGCCCTTCAAGAGCTTCATTTTGAATCGAGAGCAGAGAGTGATGTGTTGCTTGCGGTTGGCATGGCAGGGGATTCACACTATTCGTTGAGCATTGAATCCAACCGCATTAACGAACTGCGATTTCAGTTCGCTTGTCGATTCAAGAAACAGCCGGACTTCATTGGCTCTTCCTACAAAGTCACTCAAGCTACTATCGGCGATACAGCGGCTAACGATTCCATTGAAATCAATCTGCTGGAAAACGAGTTCTTTGAAATTGCCACTTCGAATGAAACAGAACTGACAACGGAATTCACCGATGGCAAAACATCACGCTTTCAAGCCCTGAATCTTCAACGCCCCGAACTGCTGCCCAACACGCTGCAATGGGGCTTTACCCTGATTTTGCCTTAACGCAGAACCATTCGATAGAGTGACCGATGATTCGCGATTTCACATCCGGATTGTTTTGGAGCCTTGCCTCACGGAATCAGGTGATTCCACGATAGGCGCAGGGGAACCAATTGCCGTGTCGAAACCACAACGGTTCGGCCCCCAACCGTTCGCGACAGTTAAAACCAGCTAATCTAGAAACAAAGAGCAGCTAATCTAGACAAAAAGAGCGCGCATCACCACAAAGATCATCGCGAATCAAGATTGAAAAGAGAAGCCTATATTGAGACCTACAGAAGAATTACTTCTTGCGGTGACGAATTTTCGCACGCATGCGGCGTTTCTTGCGACCAACTTTTCGTCTACCTTTTCCAGTTTTCTTTGTTCCCACGCGTCATCTCCGGTGGCTGCTAAGTGATGTTCTTAAAATTTGAATTGCAAAGCGTTGCCGACGTTTTCGACAACAGAAGCAATCGACTAGTGTATCAGGTGAAATACGGATTTCCAAGGGACAGAATCGACGAAGCGATACGATTCAGCCCTTACTGCAGGCTGTCGACCATTCCAAATCAGGCTTATTCCGACCGTTTCGAACAACGTGGAAGAATCCCTGATCAATACAATGACTATCGGAGCCAGCCCCTTTTTACACCAGCCAAAGTCCGCAGCATTTCATGCCTGACAAAGGGTGCATGGGATAACCAAGGCAAAAAAAGGTTGCGGACGATCCCTTTTAGCTTGCCGTCAGATTGAAAGAACGGGCTGATCAACTTGGTCAATTGTTGATAATACGCAACCTTTGACGCCCGCTGCTTTAAAAACGACTGACAGACGAGCGAAAAGACATCTGCGTTGCTTTGTGCTTTCTCGGTCCATTCGCCAAGACAATCGGAGAAACAAATTGCATCTTCCAACCCCAGATTGACGCCCTGGCCAAGATGCGGACTGGTTGCATGAGCTGAGTCTCCCAGAAAAATCACTCGGTTTGTAACTTGCCGAGCCATGGTTACGTGCCGATATTTTGCGAATGTGAATTGCTCGAAGTCAGAAACAGTCGACAATATCGACTCCGAATCTGGACAAAGCCGAACTACCTGCTCTTTCCAGTCGGATAAATTAACCCGCCGTGTCGCATCGAGTTCGGTCGATTTTAACCCCCAAAAGAAACTACATTCCCCCTGACCGATCGGCAACAATCCAATTAAATGTTTTGTTCCTTCAACCCTTTGAAAAAGGTGGTTGGGTTGAAAACTGGACTGGCCTGTCATCCAGAGTGCGGCATAGTCATATTCAATCGTTTTGGATCTTAGTCCCAATGCCTCACGAAGCTTCGAGTTAGAACCGTCGGCTGCAATCAAAAAATCAAATTCGCCGAACGCCTTACCCACACCTGGGTCTTCTGTTTGAATTTGTACCTTCTGCCCTTGCCCTACATCCATCCCACGGCAATTAATGACCCGCGCGTTGTTCACGATTTTCACCCCTTGCTTCCGACAGGCATTAAGCAACAAATCGAACATCCGGCCACGATGAACGCCAAGTCCGAACATTTGCGGCTCGAGCCAGTCGTACCGCAACTCAACCAATGTCTGACCGGTGGTTAACTGCGCGACCATGCCGCCCAACCGTTTCGAACATTCTGCCAACGATTCGAGCAATCCCATTTTTTCAACAACGATTTGGCCACTGGGCTGAAGCATGATGCCGGCGCCAATCGGCTTGCACTCGGCCGCCTGTTCAAAAATCGTTACATCATGACCCGCCTTCGCGAGAAAAAATGCCGTAGCGGTTCCTGTAACCCCGCATCCCGAAATCGCAATTTCCATTTTCGATGTACCGATGATTGCTGGTTGACAACTCGCAAATGTTTCTTGGCGACTGAAGGCCGAAAATACAAATGGCCTTACGGTCCGCCATTCTAAGCAAGATCTAAATGGTAATGCACTTTTTTAAACGGGTGATGTCGATGCTGATAGAAATCGATGCTGATAGAAATCGACGCTGATAGAAATTGCACTCACAGAACGTCGAGTGATCCAGTCCCGCGTTCAAGGCAAGTCAAGACCTCTGGGGCCGCCCTGATCGGAACAGCGCTCAATTAATACTGGTTGTTTTTACTGATACTTGTTGTTTTTACGGTGCAGCATCCGTAGCAATTGTTTTTTTGGCAGGTTCAGATAACGCGACAAGCGTTTCGAATACTCCCTCTTGGACCAGCTTCCCTTTTTGATTTCGGACGCTGTGGGTCCATATCACGGTGCCCGCACGCTTCCCTGTGCTTCCTTTTTGAGCGACTTTTGATTCCACATGAATGGTATCGCCAAAATAAACGGGACGCAAAAACGACCAGTTTCGGATCGCGACAAACGCGACCGTATTGACCTGCGGGCTGTTGCAACTCAAGCCTGCGACCCAAGAAAGCCCCAATAATCCGTGGGCGATCGGTCGCTTGAATGGCCCCGTTGCCGCGAACTCGTGGTCGACATGCAGGGGATTAAAGTCACCGGTCATCGCAGCAAACTGCGTCACGTCAGACTCGGTGACTGTACGCGCTGGTGTCACCCAAGAATCATCCGGTTGTAAATCTTCGAAGTTAAGTCCGCTCAAGGATTACCATTTCAACTGTTAATGGTGCGATCTCGCCTAAAGTTCCATTCTGTTAAGCGATAATCGCTATGTAAATAGCCAAACCTTGCTTTTTACCCCAAAACACCTTGAATGCCCAAGCACACAAGTCAATCCATCGAAAGCAGGGCCATCGCCGTTCCATAGCAACGACCTAATTCATGCGAATCGATAAAGCATCCATCAATCTCCGGTAATTTTCTGACCAGCGTTTGCTGCATTCGGCGAAATTCCATTTGAATGGTTTCGTCCGAGATCGCCCGGATGGCCTCGCTTCGCCCTCGCATGTCGTACCAAAAAAAGAACCCACCATAAGCCATGTTTGACGTGTGATTGTCGTATTTGTAGGCAACGGCTAAGTGTTTGTGATTGTCCAATGAATTCTTCACCGCGGCCACCAATTCCTTCTGTCCTTTCTTCTCCCAACGAACCAATGCCAATTCGCAAATCGGCATCCTGCCCGCCGAAGCCAGCAACATTTGCTTCTGCTTGGCGGCGCTAAACACCTGCGGTCGTCGCGCTGAATAATACGGATATGATCCGTTTTCAGCTCGGTCTTGCATTAATGAAGCGAGGCCTCGAGTGATTTTTGACTCATCGATTTTTGAGCCCGCCATCTTCGCCTCGTAGAGTGCACACAAAGCCGTCGCGGTAACAAACGGGTTATTGTATTCGTGGTACCAATTACCCGTTTTCAATTGAATATTCTCAAGATCGGAAGTCGCCTCGGCGAGCTCTGCTTTCAGACGCGCGTTAGGCACTGTTTTCATCGCTCGTGCAAGCAAACGAAGCCTGAACGAGTGAGCCCAAAGAATTTCGTCACGATCAGCTGGATTGATGTTTTTATTGTCTGAAACAAAGTCAATCGCTTTTTCGATCGCTGCAGAAATTTCTTTCTCCATTTCGGGCAATTGTGAATTTGCTTTCTGCAAAGCCATACCGCACAACGCAGTCACTGCCACGTAGACGTTTGGTAAACTATCCGTCCCACCAAAATCATAATCAGAATCGACGAATGCACCGTCCGAGCGTTGCATTCCCAACAAGAATTTAACGCTTCTCGTTAAAAGTTCTGTATTGCTATATATGGATTCTGGCGCGGCACTACCAATCGATTTTGTTCCAGCTGCGAGTGCCTCATCTGGGATTTCTCGAAACGTTTCAAATCCACGATAAAATGGGCCGATGCCCTGGGCCTCAAGGGACGCTTTCCACGCCAGCGGACTGGTGGGATCGAGCCCTGCTGCCAACGTCCAACGTTTTTTCGCCAGCTCATGATCGCCACGACGAAATGCAATCATTCCACTCAGCAACAAATTCGAAACGCTTTCTTCAAAACCGTCTCCATATGGATCGACCCACTCGTCTTGGTTACCAGAAAATTCGGCGAAGAACTCTGGTTGCTCGATAGACTCGACGTCAACCTTCAACAATTTCAATTGATCGACTAACAGTTTCGTGAGCCATTGATAATGAAACGTCGAGACATGATCCACTTTGGAAAGCAGTTTTCCGTCTGAGCCAATCATCAAGAAACCAGGCTCTACAAACTGATAAGGCTTCAAGCCAAAACCGCTACCATTGCGATCAGGAATCGCACGAACCGGAACAAAATACTTGTTCAACAAGTCGATAATCGGTGGCCATGAAAACGGACCGCCCAGCATGTA
This sequence comes from uncultured Pirellulaceae bacterium, assembly GCA_905480545.1. Taxonomy (GTDB): domain Bacteria; phylum Planctomycetota; class Planctomycetia; order Pirellulales; family Pirellulaceae; genus JABAAE01. The sequence goes on along the minus strand of CAJQQR010000128.1, from coordinate 1,850 downwards.
TCGATCGATCTCTGTCTTGCGATCCATAAACGTCGACGGCAACGTTGAGACATACCAAAAAATCGGCTTCCCGGATTCTTTTGACTTGGCTTTCGCTTCATCGAGCGAATCGACCCAATGAACTGCCGTTCCGACTTTTATTGAAACGGCATTGGGTTTGACTCGCAATTTCCGGGTCGAATTCTGTGCATCACTGACAGAACAAAGGCCTCCGGACACGAATACGATTCCGATACACCCCATTGCGATGGACAGGTTTGCCCAGGATCGAGTGCGTGTTTTTTTGGAAACGTTCGGCATCAAAGCGTCCATCCTTTGCGGTATTCCTTGTGAATCATCTGCTGCGCACCAGCATCGTTTTTGACTTTTAAATTCTCCGCGTCCCATTCAATTGCCTGCCCGCTTTTAAACGATACGACGCCGAGCATAACCGCCTCGCTGAGGGCACCGGAATAATCGAAATTGCAGGTCGTCGATTTGTCGTTTTTGATGGCATCCACCCATTCATTGTGATGCCCAATCGATTTGGCAATAGATTGTGCCGGCCGATCAACGTCAACAAATTTCTCTTCGGGCAGGATGACATGCTGGCCATAGTTGGACAGAATCATACCCTTATCGCCGATGAAAAGCTGACCTGCACCCCAGTTCAAGGCTTTGCCATTGCTGTCTTTTAACGTCGACAAAATTTCGGGCTTCTTGCCACCGTCATACCAAGTCAACTTCAACGCAGGCATCGATTCGCGGGCCGGATAATCGTAATCGACAACACACCAATCCGGCGGAGTTATCGGATCGAGCGTAGCTCCCTTTGCCACAACCTTGGTGGGATGCTTTAGCTTTAGTGCCCAATGAGTCAGATCCATAAAATGACATCCGAAATCACCTAATGCACCAGTTCCATAATCCCAAAACCGTCGCCAATTGAACGGGTGCACATTGCTACTGTAGGGGCGTTCGACCGCAGGCCCCAGCCACAGGTCCCAATCAACATTCTTTGGCTTTTCAGCCTTTGCAAATTTACCACCGGAATACCGCGCGTTTGACCAAACATGTGCCTCTTTGACGGCACCAATAACGCCGCCTTGAACCGCCTCAACCACCCGACGGTAATTATCGCCCGCATGGATTTGAGTTCCCATTTGGGTCTTTAATTTATTATTGATTGCCAATTCAGCCAGCACGCGACATTCCTTGACGGTGTGAGCCAATGGCTTTTCACAATAACAATGCTTCTGCAATCGCATTGCCATCGCTGCCGCCGGGGCATGCGTATGGTCGGGCGTTCCAACGACAACCGCGTCGATGTTCTCCGATTCTTTTTCGAGCATCACCCGAAAGTCACGATACTTCTTCGCGTTGGGATACGGCACACAACCCTTGTTCAGCAAGTTTGAATCGATATCGGCGATGGCTACGATATTCTCGCTTTTTAAAGCCGCGATGTTCGCTCCAGCCCGGTTGGTTGCTCCAACGCAAGCCAAGTTGAGCTTTTCGTTTGGCGAAGTCGATGCTGCGGCCGGGCTTGGATTAACAAAGTAACCTGCAGCGCCGGCAGCTGCCGCGGTTCCCAAGAAGTGACGTCGGTCAAGACGGTGGTTCTTTTTGTCAGGATATTGTCGAACGCGCTGGGTTGGCATGTCAAATCTCACAAACGAAGGAAGGTAAATGGCTCGTGCAAAACATCAAACTAACTTTGAATCGATCGCTTTAAAAGCAAGTTTGCGAAAAAACGAGCGGAAATAGTGTCACTTTCTCGCGAACATTTCCGGTGCGACCCAACCGCTCACCGATAGACAGCGCAACAATGAGATGGAATCACGCAGTTTAATAATCGATTCAAAGCCGCG
>CAJQQR010000127.1 GCA_905480545.1 uncultured Pirellulaceae bacterium | reverse complement strand
TGTTGCTACTGATTCGAATCTGCTTTTCCGGTCTTGCGTGCATGCTTAATAATAAAGTCTGTAAGCTTTTGTGATTCAAACCATCCCCTCCACATGTTGTGTCCCTGTCCTTTAACGACTTGGATTTCTACCGGTCCCCCGAACGCTTTGTATCGTGTTTCCAGTTCCCCTGAGTTGGATTTCAACGGCACCACTTTGTCGTTGTCGCCATGGATGTGTAGTATCGGGACGTTTGCTTTTGCAAGGGATTCCAAGCGATCGATTGGGTTGTGCTTTGCGAGTTGTATCTTAAGTTCATCCGATGACAATTCAAATGCCGCGGCAGCTCTTTTCAAGCCCGGATAACTTTCAAGATTGCAAACTGGATAGATTCCGGCGACTCCGCCAACACGGTTAGGGTGTTCGGCAGCCCAGCTGTAAAGCATCAAGCCACCACGGCTCCGGGCAAGCAGTACCGGTTTTTTGCTGAAGCCTCGGTTCTCTGTCAATTCTGAGTAGAGTTCATCGTAAAGTTTCCGTCCATTTGGGCTGCCGTATGATTCACCAACGTCGATTCCGGCGATTGCAATTCCATTGCGGTGAAATTGCTCGAACATCCACTTTTCGGCGTTACCAGGAAGACCCTTGCCCAACGTCGGCGCATACCAAACCCAAGGCGTCGGTGTACCGCGTTTTACGTTCGGTGGCATCATTACGAACGCGGGGCGCTTGGCTACGGAGAAATTCTCACGCGTTGCCAGCACGTCGGTTGCTGACTGTCCGAGCCCATGAGAAGCAATGAGGGAAAGGAACGCGAGGGAAACATAATAGGTTTTGGGAGACATTTCGTTGCCATGAATAAATAAGGATTTGAAAGTTGGGGATTGCCGTTCGGTAATCTTCCTCACATCAATTGTAAATCACCGAGTGTCGCCGCGAGGATTTTCGTATCGCTTCAAAAACGTCAAAAACCGGTTGTCGTCGTTGACCTCAATATCGTGAACCACATCGTTTGCCAAATCCGAGATTTCGCTGTTTGTGTCGGCAGATAGCTTTTTTAGCGATGGCAACAGGGGTGTCATCTCTGCGATTTTGAATCCCAGCGTTTTCTCGCGTTTTTCTTTTGCGCCGATCGCTAATCCAAGTTGAATATAACGAATTAATCGCAGTTTTTGCTCGGCATCACCCATGTCAATAACAGAATGAATTGAGTGAATTAACTTCGTTTTATGATTCACCATCAGGTTGTGAAGAGTCATTCCAAGACCAGCGTAGCCCAGTGTAACTCGTGTCACAGCAAGCTTACCGGTTAAAGGGAACTGCTTTATCGGTTCCTTTTGTGCGATGAAGTCCACTAGTAATTCAATGTCGCTTACCCGTTGTAGGTAAATTGGCAGTATAAGTTGGACGTCGCGAGTGGCCTTCCAGATTGCCACCGTGCCATTGAATCTTTGGCCCGCATGTTTGCTGCGTATAGCGGTGATTAGTCGTTGTTGCACTCGTTTTTCTTTGCCGCCAACCTCCACCAGAAATACAAGGTAATCGGCCTGCGCATCCAGATTCAAGCTGTCGAAAAACACCAACAGTTCCTCTAGAAACCCTTCAGGGAAATTCTCGAAGACTTGCATCATCAAACTTACGTTAATACGAATCTTCTCAGAGGGGTCCTTTATCCACTGAAAAACTTCCAGAGGGCACTCTCGTTGGTGATTTTTTAAAAGAAACAGCTTCAAAAGTATACACTCGAATCGAACGTCTTCGTTTTCGTCGGCAGTCAGCACGTCAATAACGGGAAGTAACTTCAACACCACTTTTTCAGATGAGCGTTCGATCAGGGTTCGCGCTGCAGTCACCCGTTCCTCGGCGGGAGCGGTTGATTTCAGCTTTTTGATCAGCAGGTCAATGTCATCCGTGGCGTTGATTATTCCAACCTCCAGACCGACCATTACGGCGAGGAAATACACCACGGCGTGTATCGCATTCAATGGTCCACAACTAAATAATTCAAACGAGATAGGATCAGGTCGATGTGTAGACGAAACGCAGATATTGTTTCTGCTAAATGAGACCATGTTTGTTTGTTGCAGAGAATAAGAAAAATTAGCGCATTGCACAGTTTCGCATTTTTGTGGGAAACGGAAAGAAATTGCAGACGAGTGAAATGGTTTAGCTGTGCAGTTTGTGGAGCAACGGTCCGATGACGACACCGGCGAATTGTTGTTCCTGACTGCCGTCAAACGTTACATGATAAACAAAAAAATGCGAGCTGGCTCCACTGCCAGCATCAACTGCTACCTCGATCCCATACAGTTTGGTTGTATTCACGTTAAAATCTGGTTATGGAAACAGGAACTCTTAATCACGTTGGGCAAATCTTGACGAATGCCAGCGAGAATTTTGCCGATGAAAAAGCAATTCTTTGGTCAGGTCGGGATTACACTTTTGGTGAGGTTGCCAAAGCCACTGAAGTAGCTGGACGTCGTATGCTTTCATCTGGCATGGAACCCAAACGCAAGGTTGCTTTGCTGCTTCCCAACTGTCCCGCGTTTTCGGTTTATTACTTCGCAGCATTACTGTCCGATTCTGTGGTCGTTCCGATCAATCCGTTGCTATCCGTTGATGAAGTCGTCTTCCAGGTCACTGATAGCGAATCGACGCTGCTTGTTGTTTGTGAAGAAATGCGTGACACAGGAATCCGCGTTTGTGAACAGGTTCGCAATTGCCGGCTAATCACGACCCCCTCCGATCCGTTGTTTGGGTCGGCCAAAAGAGAATCAATTGATGTTTGCGGGAGGATCGAATCGCAATCAGGTTCGAATTTGAAATTCGAAATTGGGGCATTTGATTCTGTTGATTTTCATGAGAAGACCGCCGTGATTTTATATACAAGTGGAACCACTGGGGTTCCCAAAGGGGCGGAACTGACTCACGGAAACCTGCTGCATAACGCGATCTACGTTAGCGAGAAAAAATTCAGTTGTGCAGGCCAGACCAACTGGCTGGCACCCGGCGACGTTGGCTTGGCGGTTTTACCATTGTCACATGTATTCGGCCAAACCAATTTGCAAAACGGTTGTTGGGTCCACGGTGCCGCGATTTCTTATGCGCGACGTTTTCAATCGATGGAAATCATTCAACAAATCGTTCGGGACAAGATTACTTTTCTACCAGGCGTTCCGACGATGTTTTTTGAACTTGTAGAGGCGGCCAAGGCTATTGAAAAGCCGCTGAAATCATCATTGCTTTACTGCGTTTGCGGTGGAGCTGCGATTGAAAAGAAAGTGAAAACTGAATTTGAGTCGTTTTTCGGCGTTGCGGTACAGGAAAGTTATGGATTGACTGAAACCTCGCCGATGACAAGCTTTCAGCGAATCGATCAAACGCTAAAATGTGGGTCCGTCGGTATGCCGTTGGAAGACGTGTCGATTAAAGTTGTAGATGATGATGGAAGCGAATTGCCGCACGGGAAACGTGGGGAGCTGCTGGTCCGAGGTCCAAACGTATTCAAGGGTTATTACAAGCGGCACAAAGATACCGAGGCAGTGCTTTTCGATGGTTGGCTTCGGACGGGCGATATTGCACTTGTCGATGAAGATGGTGAGCTGCACATTGTTGATCGCAAAAAAGAAGTGATCATCCGGGGGGGGTACAAAGTTTACCCGCGTGAGGTCGAGTCGATTTTAAGTCTGCTCCCATTTATTCGTGAGGTTGCGGTCGTTGGCGTCGCTGATGATCGACTGGGTGAGGAGGTCAAGGCGGTCGTTTCATTGCGTCCAGATCGCATCAATGGGAGCAATGTTCGATTTATGGATGTTTGCGACGATCGCACAGCCATAGTCGAATCTGTACAAGCGTTTTGCAAAGAAAAACTAGCCGCCTACAAATGGCCCCGAATCGTTGAGATAATCGAATCGCTTCCGAAGGGCTCGACGGGAAAGATTTCCAAAAAGTTACTGCGTTCCAAGGCGATTGCAGGGTCCACTTCATCCAAATTGTGATATTTGAAAATGGCGATCTCTATTGAAAAACAAGTTCAAGTCGGTTTGATTTATGTTGATAATCCGCCGGTAAACGCTATTTCTGAATCGGTAGCAAGCGGAATCATTGAGGCGATCGAAACGTTAGAAAGTGATCCGGTAATTCGCGTTGTTGTGTTGACGGCTCGCGGCCGGACGTTTGTGGCTGGGGCAGATGTTCGAAAATTCGAACAGATGATCCATGAGCGAATATGTCATTTGGGTGCTGGTCTTTACGATGTCACCAATCGGATTGAGCAATGCAAGAAACCGGTTGTTTGCGCTATGTTTGGAACAACGCTGGGTGGTGGTTTGGAGTTGGCCATGTCCTGTCATTATCGAATTGCTCTAAAGGCCTCCCTGTTAGGTCAGCCAGAGGTGAAGCTTGGTTTGATCCCTGGTGCTGGCGGTACTCAGCGTTTGCCGAGGTTGTGCGGAATTGTAAAAGCCGCGGAGCTTTGCGCATTTGGTGACTCGATTACCGCGGAGGAAGCTCATGAGTTTGGAATCGTGGACCGCCTTGCTGAATCGGATTTGATTGCTGAGGCGACCGAATACGCGCTCGAGATTTCGAATTTGGGTCCTCGACGGACATGTGATCAAGTAGAGAAGCTGACATTTGGGAGTCAAGAAGAATCGAAGCTGCAAAAAATCCGACAACTTGCTCAGGAAAAATTTCAGGGTGCGACATGCTCCGGCTTGGCTATCGACGCCGTCGCCAAATCCGCGATGTTGTCATTTGAGGACGGCCTGACCATTGAGAACGATTTATTCGTGCAGGCACATTCATCACCCGAAGCCCATGCATTGATATCGCTTTTTTTTGCCGAGCGTGCCGTTGCGAAGGTCGTTGGAGTCTCAAGAGATACGGATTGCCGTTCGTGCGACAGTGTCGCATTTCTAGGATTGAATCAACCGTACGGTGCGATTCTTCCCATGTTAATTCGAAACGAGTTGGACATTCAATTGGCATATCAGGCAGTACCGGTTCGACCATGCGAGATCGTGTTTGTTAGCCAATGGGATTCGGTCATACAAAATACTGTTAACTCGATGAACGATCCGATCGTGGTGATGACATCCAATGAATTTGACTGGGAATCGCTCGAACCGGTTGACGGTCTTGTTCAGAATTTGGTCGGATTGAAAATGACCGTAAATTCAAACTTTGCATTTGCTGAAATTGCAATACATGGCAGCACATCCCCGACGGCAACAGCAACCATGATTCAGTTGATGAAGAAACTGAAGATTCCGTTTGTCGTGGAAAAACCCAACCCGGTTTTTGCATCGGACAGAATCGCAAAGCAGCGGTTTGATTCTTCCGATTTGATGATAGAAGCCTGGCAATTGGTTAATGAAAAGGTCGTCGAACGAATAAGCGACATCGATGTGATTCAGGTCAATTGCTTTAGGGTTCCACGACATCTTGCCAACGTCGGGATATCGATAGAGGCCAAGAAATAATTAGTGTTTTTCGAATCAAATATTTTGTTTTGTGTCAATGAATTGATAGGCGGACCGAATTGCGGAATGAGCTTTCAGCAAAAGTCGATTTGAACGCTTTTCAATGCTGAAGAATCAAGTCAGAATAGCGACTTAGAAGGATGCGATCGAAAGAACTCGAGTTGCCCGAATAGGCTTTGGTCCGTTTTCGGTCCCAAGGCATTACACAAAAAATAAATTCCGCTCAAGTAAATTCCGCTCAAGTAACTTTTCTCAAGAGGAACTGATGAAGCCTTTGCTAACCCACACCATTTTTCGTAACACAGCGATAATTGTGACGTTGTTGTTTTGCTCCCAGTCGTCTTATGCCCAAATGGGGAAAGTCGACACTTCTTTTGTTTCCGACGATTCGTTCTTCGTTGTCAGAGTCGATGTTGAAAAATTGGTGGGGCAGGTGCCCATGGGTTCTAAGGATCTGGAGATGCTTGCAAAACCGCTGAAGGAAGAAGCCGGCCTCGACTTGATGAATATGACGGCGATCACGATGCAATTTGGAAAGTTAGACGGGGGTCCGTTTGATTCAGCATTCTCGATCACTTTTGAAAATGCCAAAAAAATTGATCGTGACGATTTTCACTCAGCTAGAGAGTTTGCCTTAAAGGATTACACGGAAACTGAGTACGCTGGAAAAACTTATTTAAGACATCGCAGTGACGGCGGCCCGCACTTGTATTTTTCCAACGACAAGACGTTTACGATGGCGACATCAAAGGGAATTGAGTCGTTGCTGAAGGCTGGAAGCGGAATGGGAGCGATGTCTAGCCTTATCAAGTCCGCGGCCCCGGGTTCGGAAATCATGTTGGCGTTCAGATCAAACGAAGGTTACGACGGATTTTTGAATCAGTTCTTTGATTCGATGGGGCCAATTGGTTTACCATTCGAACCCAAAGACCTGTTGGCTAACGCAAAATCTGGATTCGGTTACGTGCAACTTGCTTCGAGCACGCCCATTTATATCCAAGCGACTTGTGATTCGAACGAGTCTGCAACCGCGATGAAAAAAGCGCTCGATCAAATGGTCGAAATGGGTAAATCTGCATTGCCAGTCGGAAATATGATGGTGGAATCGCAATTGAAAGAATTAGGTGACGGAGGATTTGCAGAGATGCAAAAGTCTATGTTTAAGCTTGCAAAAGATGGCTTGAAAACGGGTGGGAAAATCTTGGACGGTGTAGATGTAAACGTTGCAAAAAAGACGATGACGTTGAAGGTAAAACACATGGGTGGTCTCAAAGAGCTTGTGCCACTTGCTGTGGGCGGGATGAAAGCGATGTTTCTGGGTGTCAGCAGCTCCAGTCTGGACGCAGAATTTCTCGAACTTGATGAGGCTGTTGAGGCGGAGCCAGACGATGGCAAGTAGGCATGCAATCAATCCGATTTATTGACGCAATTCAACGTTCCATGGTTACGAATGGGAAATAATGCGGGCTCTAATTTTTACGATTTCACTTGTCGCTGTTTGCTTGTTACCGAAACTCAGTTTTTCTCAAATGGGAAAAGTTGACACTCGTTACGTCTCTGAAAGTTCGTTTCTTGTGCTTCAGTTTGACATCCAAAAATTGGTGTCGTACGAAAGGATGGGCTCGAAGGACGTCGAGGATATTGCGAAGGGGTTGAAAAAACAGGCTGGCATCGACCTGATGAACCTGAAAACGGTAACCTTGCAGTTTGGTGAAGGTGCGGATCCAGCTCAATTTGACGAAGATTCATTTGCTTTGGTGATGAATTTTTCTAAAGCAATTGACCAAGCTGCTTTTTTGAAAAAACAAGGCTTGGAATTCGAGGATGCAACTTTTGAAGGTAAAAAGTTCCATCAGTCGAGCAGCAATTATCAGCCATCAATTTTTTTTCCAGACGGGAAGACTGTTGTAATGGCAAAGACACCCACGTTGAATTCACTGATGAAAGAGAAGGAAGGTGATTCTCCTGTCAGTGCCTTGCTTAATTCTGCCACGCCAGGTTCGGAGATCATTGGGGCATTTCAGAATACCAAAGCCTTTGCGACGATCCTTGCCGAGATACAACAAGAAATGACTGTAACACCCATTAACCTGGAAAAGGTCTATGGGGAAGCTGATTCAGGGTTCTTTCAGACGCAGGTTAAATCAAGCACGCCGATGTTTATTCAGCTGAATTGTAAATCGGAAGCTGCGGCGAAGAAGGTTGCGAGCAAAACGGAGTTCCTTGCCGAATTCGGAAAGGCCTCGATTCCGCTAGGACGTGATGCACTTAAGATGCAGGCCAATCAAATGAATGATCTTGCCGGGCCAAATTTTCCACCTGAATTCAAAAAAGCCATGGTTGTTCGTTTGGAACTTTACAACAAAGCTCTAGACCTGGGGGATCAAATTCTTGGGGCAACGAGTGCTTCGAGCAACGGAAAGACCGCACGAGTCAAAGTGAAATTGATGGGCGGAGTTCGCCATGTGACCACAATGCTCACTAAGGCAATCGCTTCGCAGTTCAGGTTGTTTGAAGAGATGCGAAGTCCGCACTTAGAGGATTCAGCGTTAGAGGATTCGGCCAAGGATGTTGAGCCAATTGAGAAAATCAAATAGGCTGACGCAATTGATCGTTGAGGTTATTCGTCGCACGAGACAACGTTTTAAAAGGGCGGGGGTTTTGCATCTGCTTTTTTGGGGTGTCATCTCTTGAAAATCTTCGTATGCGATCGAATCGTTGTAGAATAGGGGAACCGAACCGATTCACTTCGGATAAAGAAAACACGTTCCATTGAAGATGTCTCTCATATGAACCCAATCGTTTATGCCGTTTTGTTTTTTTGTGCGGTTTTGCACGGTTCGCCATCCCTATTTGCCGATGAGCCGACCAAAGGCGAAAAGCTATTTGCGTTAAAAATTAACCGTCTGTTTGCAGAGAAGTGTAGTTCATGTCACGGGGATAAGCCTGACGACATCGAGGGCGGTTTCGATATTCGGTCTCGTGAGTCACTTCAACGAGGTGGTGATGCCTTTGGTGAAGACGTGTTGAAACCCGGTTCCGGAGTCGACAGCTATTTGCACATTGTGACGACGCGTTCGGAAGAGGGTTTCGAGATGCCTCCCAAGGAATCAGAAAAGCTTTCTTTAGAGCAGATGAATTGGATTCGCGATTGGATCAACGAAGGTGCCCCGTGGCCAACGGATAAGCGAGTCGCTGAGATTCAGGTCGAATATGCAGAAGGGGAAACGGTCAACACCTCCGGGGGACTTGGTGATGATTGGACGAATCGTCGGTACCAATCGAAACAACTCTGGGCATATAGGCCGTTGCGAGTGGTCGGCGTTCCCGAGTCTGAGCATCCCGTAGATTGGTTTCTGGACCAAGCGTTAAAGGAAAGAGCAATTGAGGCAGCACCCTCGGCGGGATTTGACGAGTTGGTGCGGCGTTTGAGTTTCAACCTGACCGGTTTGCCACCGACTGCGTTGCTGCTGAATCCCTCCAAAAAGAAAACTTATCGTGAGCTTTATGCAGAAAATGAAGCGGCATTTGTAACGGCGTTTGCCAACGAACTAATGACATCACCTCATTACGGCGAGCATTTCGGGCGACAATGGTTGGATGTGGCGAGGTATTCGGATTCGGCCGGGTTCGCCAATGATTACCCACGGCCCAACGCTTGGCGATATCGCGATTATGTCATCCGCTCTTTTAACGCGGATAAACCCTTCAACGAATTTGTTCGCCAACAAATTGCGGGCGATGAGATGGACGACTCGAATACCGAGAACTTGATTGCGACCGGCTTCTTGCGAATGGGCCCGTGGGAGCAAACTGCAATGAGCGTATTTCGTGTGACCCGACAGCAATGGCTTGATGATGTTACTGATTCCGTTGGGCAAACGTTCTTGGCTCATCCACTGCAGTGTTGCAAATGTCATGACCACAAATTCGATCCTCTTCCAACCCGCGATTACTACAGCATGATGGCGGTTTTTTCGGCAACGCAATTTACCGAAAGAAATGCCCCGTTTCTAAAGTCTGAGAATAAAACCGGTTTTAAGCCATCATACGAATGGACAATGGCCAAGATTCAGGCCTATCAAAAACAAAGAGATAATCTCAGGGCGCGAGTTGCAAAACAACAAAAACAAGAAACGGGTGATGCCAAGGTTGGCGATAACGGTTTGGAGCCCGGTGATGAAGCATCGCTCGCGAGGATCAACAAGAATATTTCGCTTCATCAATGGGAGTTGGACAGAGTAAAGCCAATTGCGTTTGGTGTTTATTCTGGAAAAACGATCTCTCGCGTAGCCGTCAACAAACGATTGTTTGTTCCGAAGGATCCATGGAAAAAAGGAGTGATTGAAAACGATGTAATTCTGACAGGCGGCGATGCTTTTTCGTTTGGTGCCCCTGTTACGCCGGGGCCGATTAGCGCGGCCGTTTATTTGGGCGGAATGGATCAGCCTGTTTTTCCTTCAGGAAAGGGAGAGAGGCGACTTGCACTTGCCGAGTGGATTGTTGACAAAAAAAATCCGCTCACTGCTCGCGTCATTGTGAATCGAATTTGGTCATGGCATTTTGGGAAAGGCATTGCCGGAAATCCGAATAACTTTGGTGCGACGGGCGCGCTGCCGACTCACCCGGAGTTGCTCGATTATTTAGCTGATTGGTTCATGAAGAGCGGGTGGTCGATAAAGAGGCTCAATCGCTTACTCGTTACTTCTCGGGCATACAGACGTAGTTCGAGACATGATCAAATGACTGCGGTTCGAGTCAAGGATCCGAAGCTGGATTTCTACGCGACGTTTCTACCACGGCGATTGACTGCGGAAGAAATTCGCGATGCGATGTTAGTCGGTAGTGGTGAGTTGAATCGACAGATTGGTGGAATTCCATGTCGACCTGAAATCAACTCGGAGGTTGCAACACAGCCACGACAGATCATGGGCGGAACGGCATCGGTCTACGAACCTGATTCTCACCCGGATTTAAGGAATCGAAGAAGCATTTATGGTGAAAAACGCCGGGGCCTGAGGGACCCGTTTTTTGAAACATTTAATCAACCTGGGCCAGATAAGTCGTGTGAATGCCGCGAAATTTCAACGGTCACGCCACAAGCTCTTACCCTTATGAATTCGGGAAGTGTCCAGAGTCGTGGATTGGCGTTTGCCAAAAAACTGATGTCTGAAAAGCGTTCCGAACGCGTGACTCTAAGCTGTGCGTTTCAAATCGCAATGGGCCGAGATGCATCAAATGAGGAGTTGGAATTTTGTTTGGAGCATTGGAGGATGGCAACAATGAACGAAGCCAAAAAGTCCTACGTTCCAAAAAAAATAGAATCAGAAATTAAGCGGACTGTAATGGCTGAAAAAACAGGAGAGCCGTATGAATTTCTTGAATTCATGCCAGCTTTCGAGCAATACATTCCAGATTTACAGCCTCATCAAGTTGATGCATCGACGCGCGGCTTGGCACAAATTTGCGTTGCGTTGTTTAATTCGAATGAATTCGTGTACTTGGATTAGCGAGATGGAAAATAATACCCCTATGAAGAGTCGACGTGACGTCATGTTTGGCCTTGGAGCCTCTCTCGGGAGTGTAGCGTTTTCGTCACTGCTTTGCGCGGATGACGAAGCGTCATCGATTGTCCCCCGATCACACTTCCCGGCAAAGGCGAAACGTTGTATTTTCCTGATGATGGAAGGTGGGCCATCGCATATTGATACATTTGATCCCAAGCCGGAATTAACCAAGCGGCATCTCCAGGAGTTTTCCCGATCCGGGAAAGAGCAAAGTGCGATGTCTTCAGGTAAACGGTACTTTGTCAAAACGCCGTTTAAGTTTGAAAAAGCTGGAGAGAGTGGCGCAGATATTTGTGATCAATGGGTGCATCTCAAGAAGCGTGTTGACGATATTTGTTTCTTCCGTGGTGCACAGGCTGAATCGGTCAATCATCCGACTGCCTGTTATCACATCAATACAGGCAACCGATTCGGTGGGGATCCTGGTGTCGGTTCATGGGTGACGTATGGATTGGGAACCGTTAACGAAAACCTGCCAGGTTTTATCGTTTTGCCTAGAAGCAGTTACCCTCAGGGTGGTGCAGCGAATTGGTCAAACGGATTCTTACCAGCGCAGTTTCAGGGCACGCCGCTTCGTCCGACTGGAAGCCCGATTCTTGATTTGAATCCTCCCGATCATGTTTCTCGCCCTGAGCAACGCAAGAGCCTGGATTTGCTCGCAAAATTAAATGGATTGCACTTGGCCAAGCGGCCAATGCGAAGTGAATTGGAAGCGCGAATGAACTCGTACGAACTTGCCTTTAAGATGCAAACCGAAGTACCCGAACTGCTCGATTTGGCAAATGAAGATAAAAAGACGCTTCAAATGTACGGCGTTGGCGACTCCAAAACGGATTCATTCGGTCGTAAGTGCCTTTTGGCAAGAAGGTTGGTCGAAAAAGGTGTGCGATTTGTCCAAGCGTATGCGGGAAACTGGGACAGTCATGATTACATTGAGCGTGCACATGGATCGCTAATCAAAAGCGTCGATAAACCGATCGCAGCCTTGTTATCGGACCTTAAACAACGAGATATGTTGAAGGACACTCTGGTGTTCTTTTGTGGTGAATTCGGTAGAACGCCAGACAATGGAATTCGCGGTGGCGGTAAATCCTATGGCCGAGATCATAATGCGAAAGCCATGGCGATGTGGTTTGCTGGTGGCGGCGTGAATGCCGGCCATACAATCGGCGGAACAGACGAGATCGGTGAAAAAGCCGTTGAATGTGTCCATCCGCTGCGTGACGTGCACGTTACCTTGCTTCGATTGCTTGGCTTGGACGACAACAAGTTAACTTATTATCACGCTGGTCGCTTCAAGCAACTCAGTCAATTCGGCGGGCAAGTCATCAAAGAAATCATTGCTTGATTTCTCAAAAATTGATGACACACATACCGTACTTTTTGTCATGGACGGAGCACACGAGGGCGGCATTCAAACGCTCAAAAATTCAAGTCACGGTTTAGAATGCACCGCCCCCATCGTTAAGAATTACTTTGTCGCATTACCCAAGGTTTTCGAGGATTTGTAGCCCCGGCCGAAATCGTCTTTGGTGTCTGAATGCTTTTCGTTGAAGATACCATCTCCGTTGTTGTCGTTTCCGTTTTTACCAACGCTATAAACAATGAATCCATCTCCGTTTGAGCGATAGAGGAAGGCTTTGTTTGAGTAGCGATCGATTGGATAATCACCAGCAATTTTTTCGGACAATTCCCCAAGTGAGTTCGGATAACGTCCGACCTCATCCTGGAACGCCGCGATCGACAGAACGAAGTAGCTGAGGTCGTCGGATATTTGGACTCTGTGCTCCGCTGAAGTTACTGCGCTCAACGCTGGCATAAGCAGCGAGACAAAAATTCGGCCCATCATCTTGCCACGAAATTCGGGACCACCAAGGAAGGCTTGAATGGCCGTTGTGGTGTCAATCGAAGCGGACATTTTTTTCAGCTCTTCTTCCATACTTGCCATGGCTTTTTCACGCTCAATCCAATCGTCCGTATTCAGGGTGTCACTGAATTTGTCAAACATTTTGTTGCCAATCTGCATCGTGACGGTCCAATCCGTTGAGGATGTGACCGCTCTGTCGAGCAACTCTTTCATCCGCGTTTGTTGAGTTTCTCCTCCTCCTCCTCCTGCACCACCCATCATTTGGTTTAGAGTTCGCATTCCTCCCTTCATGACTTGCTGGACACTATCTAAATAAGTCAATCGCTCAAATTCATCAAAGCTTTTTAAAACGTTGGAAGCGACTCGCGTTTGGGACATTTTTGCCCGATAGGCCAAAAGTTCTTTGGAAGTCAATTTTCCGGATAGCGCAACTCTTTCTTCGACGCTTTGGGCGATTCCCAAAATTGCAATCCCAACCAGTTGCTCGACAAGTGTCCCCCCTTGAGCAATTAGGTTGCCTAACCGTCGCATCGTCAGGATATCTTCGACACTTTTTTCATGTTCGCCGATCCCGAGATAGTAGTTGGAACGGATCGTGAGTGCTCTCGCATATTCGCGGCTCGACTGAATCTGAGGCAAAAGAACTGCAATGAGCATTGTGCTGTCGTCGTCATCGTCGCTTAGCAGCGGATGATAGTACCGCTTTCGAAGCGAGGCTCGGCGAACCGTATCAAAGTGCTTTTTGTTTTCGTCTAGCCATTCTTTCACCTCTGGATGTGATTTTGCGGTCCAGACATCTGCCATCACCCGTTCCCAGATCGCCTCGTGTTTATCAGCAAGCCTTGTCCTCTCTTCTGGGGTAGTGTTTTCGGTAATGCCATCACGTCGCCGCAAGAATTTGAACAAATCCTCATAATGATCTCCATCAAGCGGAACCGGTTTAATGCCGAGTGCCTTGCAGAACCGCTTCATGAATTTTTCGGAAGTGATCTCACCAGGATACGTCTGCACCAATAGGACCGCTGCGTTATTCTGCGGGGTGACGCCGTCCGACAATACCTTATTGAAGTGCGCGATGTAATCGATGTAACCATCGTTAGTGAGCGGCCCATCCACGTATGTCGTATCGCGACCTATTTTGACCTTTGGCTTGATCTCTTGTGCATTGTTCCATTGGCCCGATACGTGGCAGAAAATCGCGACAGTGGCAATGCAAAGTGATTTTGAAAAGTGATTCATTGTGTGATCTCGAAATTGGGTTCCATACGTTTGAGCCGTAACGCCAACGCTCTGGATATTTTCTAATAAAAGTTTTTAAAATGGAATCAGTAGCTTCGAGTCCTGGACAAAACCGTAGCATTCCAAGCCGAAATAACCTGGAAAAACAAAGTCTCTAACTTCGAATCTCCAGGCGATTTAGCAATAGAGAGAAAGCATTGCGGAGATGGTTTTGTTTTGCCTCAGTGGATTTTAAGGTTTCAAATCCACGTGTAAGGTCATCGCTAAAGGATCCTTTTTCGTAGGAAATTTCGTTGGTGTTATCATCTTCACCGTTTTCCTTCATCGCTAAAAATCAAGCATCTCTCGCGACTTTGCTCGTGAATAAAGTCCCTATTTGAGAAGCGATTGATCGAGTCATTTTCTTTGATGTTTCCCTTCATTTCAATTCCGCCAATTCGATTGGGGCAGCAATGGAGTCCGACAAAATGGTCTCCGCTTCGTGGCAGCGTTTTGCTCGCCATCGCTCCGCAATACCCACGAATGTAGTCTTAAGGAGTTGCTTCTTTTTAAGGGCCTTGTTGTTGGAGGTGCGTAGTCGACATCTCCATCTATTGTTAGCAGACCATCGATATCAGTTGCGTTTCGACCTGTTTTGACATTCTGTTCGAGCACGCAAGCATAAACGGTCATCGATGATTGGAGAGGTGAAACGATGGCTGTCCCAACAGATAATTAGGCAAAGCAAGTCATAACAACGGGACTGCAACGAGGTTCAAAAGGGGTGAAAAACTGTTGGGCTCAACCCAGCGATCCCTCAAATTATCTTTAATTTTTACAAACGCAT
Source organism: uncultured Pirellulaceae bacterium (assembly GCA_905480545.1). GTDB lineage: Bacteria > Planctomycetota > Planctomycetia > Pirellulales > Pirellulaceae > JABAAE01. The sequence continues at coordinate 46,886 of CAJQQR010000127.1, read as the reverse complement.
CCACGAAAAAGCCCTGATCAGATCAGGGCTTCAAAGTTTCTATTCGTATTCGGCGATCTTGTTTTCAAAATTAGTTGCCGAAAGTCGCGGTCTTGGGACGCCGTGGAGCAAAGCTGTTTTTCTTTTCGACGCCGCCGGAAATTACTCGAGCTTCGCTTCCGAGTCCAAGATTGGTAAGTAACAAGTCAAAACTAATTACCTTGACACCTTCCGCGTTTGCCTTTTGACGAATTTTGTCAAGTTCGAGTGACAAGGTCGCATTGTCGGGTTTGCCACCGTACACGAGATATCGTACGTAAGGGTCAATTTCGTTTCCAGCCTTTGTTCCATCTTGAAGAAGCTCGCCCACAATTTCGCCACCAGAACGCTTGAGCAATGCCTTCACTCGCTCCTGATCTGATTTGCCGTCACCATCCAGGTCGAATTTGCCTGCCAAGTAATACTTGGTGCGTTGTCCCGGGGTCCAAGTTGGTGTGAAAATAAAATCATCTGGAAGAATTGGATTCGAATTGTCCTTTTCGATGATGATTGCTTCGGCGGTGTGGGGTCCAACAATTCGCTGAATTTTGATTTCGCCCTTTTTCGCGCTTTCATCAAAAGCTGCTGCTTGCGAATCGTAAACATTAAATTTGATTTGGTTCGGAAGTGCGTCCAAGTACCCGAGATTCAACCAAACAATTTTTGTTGCTCCGTTCACACTTGTGATTCGTCCATCTGGAATTTCAAAATCGGTGCGGGTCAAAGTCGAGATAATATCCGATTGTTTTTCAATAGTGGTTTTCTGCACGTTGATAACCGAGGCTAACTTTTTACGTTCTTCTTGTTCTTTCTGAACGTCGCTGGAGAATTTTCGATTGTTGTCCGCGGTTGATTGCGTCAGGGACGCGAGTTGATCATTCAATTTTTTGATGTCCGCTGCATACTTTTGTTGTTCAGCAGCCAAATCGGATTCAGCTTTGTTTTTTGCAGTTACAGCTGTGTCTCGTTCCGTTTCCGCCTCTTTCACTTTCGTGTCAGCTTCGGCCTTGGTTCGAGCATTCTGATCGTCTTTCTCCTGAATCGTTTTGTTTTTGCTGTTCACAACATTGACGAGATAGGTGGCCAGTGAACGCCACGTTTCCACGCCCTGAGGTGCATCTTTCATGTCTGATTCGTAGATTTTCAGCATTTCCTCGGCGGGTACCAAGAATTGCGACTGCAGGGCATCGAAATTTGCAGTGCTGCGTCGAATGCTTTCGACTCCCGCTTTGGCTTCGTCGATCGTGGGTGCATCGACGCCGGGAACGCCAGAAAATGCGACCGCCATACCGGTTAGTTCTTCTGCTACTTTCACAATTTCGGTTTGCTTTTTTGCTTCATCCGTCTGCGTTTTTGCTTTTGCCGCGGACTCGTAAGCGCTTGTCACGCTTAGATAAGTGGTCACGGAACCTGCAACTGCAAGAATCACAAAAAGGATAAGAAGAATGTGTAGCCACTGATTTTTTTCGGTTACAGCCACTTTTTGCTCCTGCGAATCAAAAACGCACGATTGAGGGTTTTGTACTTAGAAGAGATCAGGTTAATTGAAGCAAATTGGATGATGGCGGAAAATTCACCGCACTCGATCCATTTTGACAAAATTTGCCTGCAATAACGATTTTAAATTCGACTAAAAACGGTGTCAAACTTCTGTCGAACTCATTTGGACTTTGTTTTAGGTGTCAGGCTCAAGATAACGATTGGTGCGATTAAACGGGATTTCTTCGGCTTGATCCTGTTGGGTTGCGATGTTTCGCTGTCGATTTACGCTATTTCGCGGCAAAATCGTATGGTGTGAGTTTCCATCGCAGTTCATTTGATGCTTGGTGGAGTCGACGTAATTGTAGAAATATTGACATTTAAGTTATGGGCAATGACGATTGCTGGTTTCGTTGGCGGAAAGAAACTGAAAAGTGCCTTTTCGTTTCAGCAATTCAATATAGAATAAACGAGCATTTTGAGCTCTTCTCTCCTTGATTTGGCATTCGTCCAAATCGCAACGAACACTGATTAAATGCTTATCATTGGAGTCGTTGGCGGAATTGCGTCTGGTAAAAGTTTTGTATCGGCGTCTTTTAAGGAATTAGGTGCATTTGTTCTTGATGCAGATCGAACGGGACATCAGGTTTTAGATTTGCCTGACGTCCAACGCCAAATTCGAACAAACTGGGGTGACTCTGTTTTTCGAACTGACGGTTCGGTCGATAGGCGAAAGCTTGGCGAGATTGTCTTTCATCCTACCGATGGTGAGGCAGAACTCTCTAAGTTGGAGAAGATCACACATCCCTTAATACGAAAAATCCTCGAGGGCCAGGTTGAGAAGCTTGAGTTGTCAGGTGATTTTCCTGCGGCGATATTGGATGCGCCGGTGATGTTTAAGGCTGGTTGGAATGATTTCTGTGATCAAATTGTATTTGTAGAATCTAGCGAAGCGGATCGTTGCCGGCGAGCAACTGAACGTGGGTGGTCAGAACTTGAATTTGCCAAACGTGAAGCTTCACAAGTTTCGATTGAAATTAAACGTGCAAAATCCGATTGGATCCTGATGAACGGCGGATCCAAAAGAGGACTGCACGAACAAATTGCTCAACTCTGGGCACAGTTAATATCAGTCGAAAATAAATGATAGAGAGAGTTGAGATGTTTCGGCCGATGGCTTCAATTCTGGGGCTGATGCGTCGCGACGTTTTTCGATCATGGTCGGATGAACCATTGGTCGAATAGAAGGTTTGATGATGCGCGATATTTTCACTTGTCTGTCTGCGCGACATCTATTCCTTTTCCTCCCAAACAAACTTTTCACCATCCCTTTTCAATTTGTCACACCTTTTTTGATTCACACTATCCTCAGTGTGATTGCGGGTACATTATGGGTACGAATGATTCCGGGCCGAACGGGCGAGGAAATCGACGGCGACCGAAGAAAAAAAGTGAGAACGATGATTCTCAGTCGGATGTTGATAAACGTCTAAACGAGTTGGACGCGGATCGCGATCCGACTTCCCTTGCTGAGGAATTGGCAAAAGCGAATCTGGTGTCTCCTGTAAATGGCGTGTCTGAGCAACATTTCAACATGAGTGATTTGCAGAACCAATCACTCGCTGAGCTTTCGAGTTTGGCTGAACGAATTGGGCTCTCGGACTATGTTGGACTTAAGAAACAGGACCTGATATTCAAGATCCTCAAGCATCAACTCAAGTCCCAAGGCTTGATGCGGGGCGAGGGGACCTTGGAGATTCTGCCCGATGGTTTCGGCTTTCTTCGAAGCCCTGACTATCATTACATGTCTTGTCCCGACGACATCTACGTTTCTCCAAGTCAAATCAGAAAGTTTGCACTGAAAACGGGGACAACGGTTTCTGGGCAGATTCGTCCACCCAAAGAGAACGAACGGTATTTCGCGCTACTCCGGGTCGAGACCGTTGATCAACGCGATCCGCTTGAAATGTCGCGCCGCGTTATGTTTGAGGATTTGACACCGCTCCATCCTGATCGTCGGATTCAAATGGAGCATAGCCCGAAGGAAATGAGCACGCGAGTGATTGATCTTATCGCTCCGATCGGATTTGGTCAGCGCGGATTGATCGTCAGTCCACCCAGGGCAGGGAAGACCGTGTTGCTTAAAAAGATGGCATTGGCAGTTTTGGAAAACTTTCCTGATGCATACGTGATGATGTTGCTGATTGACGAGCGACCGGAAGAAGTAACGGATATGGAACGTGAGGTCAAAGGTCGCAATTGCGAGGTTGTTAGTTCGACCTTTGATGAGCACACTTCACGCCATATTGCGGTCTCCGAGATGGTTCTCGAAAAAGCAAAACGAATGGTGGAATCCGGCCGAGATGTAGTGATTTTTTTGGATTCGATCACGCGACTCGCGCGAGCATGGAATACAGAATGTTCGAAATCGGGTCGGACGATGAGCGGCGGTCTGGATGCCAATGCGCTACAAAATCCGAAAGCGTTCTTCGGGTCTGCACGAAAAATTGAAGAAGGTGGTTCGTTAACCATTTTGGCAACCGCTTTAGTCGAAACCGGCAGCAGAATGGACGACATCATTTTCGAAGAATTTAAAGGGACCGGTAACATGGAAATTGTGTTGGACAGAACGCTGGCCGAAAAAAGGATTTATCCGGCGATTGACATCAACAAGAGTGGTACACGCCGTGAGGAAAAGCTCATGGATGAGGACGAATTTGACGGTATCTGTTTGTTGCGCAGAGCATTACATGATCATTCTCCCGCGAATGCGATGGACCTGCTGGTTGGCAAGCTACGAAAATCAAAATCAAATTCAGAATTCTTGTCGGAAATTGACATGGACCCGTAGATCGATGCTTAGTGAATCATTGAAACGCCAGCGAGCAAAACACGCTTGTTAAAACCAGAGTTAGCACTCAACGAAACTTAACGCATTACAATCGAGATGAAATTGGCAAACGAATTTAGTGGTGGTTTAGAAGCAGCGAACGAAGATCGGTTTGCGATCATCGTTTCACGTTACAACTCGAATATCACCGAAAAACTACTGGTCGGAGCGATTGAATCGCTCGAATCCCATGGTGTAAAACCCGAGAATATGGATGTGTTTCGAGTTCCTGGAGCGTGGGAGCTGTCCATAGCCTGCCAGAAAGCAGCTGAATCCAAAAAGTATGCAGCAGTCATTTGCTTGGGGGCTGTGATTCGCGGCGAGACCACTCATGATCAATATATCAATCAGCAAGTTAGCCTCTCGCTCGGGAATATTTCGCTACAATTCGGGATTCCTGTTTCGTTCGGATTGCTTACATGCAACAACATGGAGCAAGCGATTCATCGCGCCGGCGGAAACGTGGGGAACAAAGGCATCGAATGCGCGGAAGCAGCATTGGAAATGGTTGGGCTGCTCAAGCAGATTTAAACTTACGCGGACGAATTCAAGCAACTGGCAAATTCAAGCAACAAAACCTAAGCAGCAAAAATGTCACTTCGAACACGCGCAAGAGAAATCGTCTTGCAATTGCTTTATCAAGATGATCTGAATCGAGGACGCTCTCGAGATGAGGACATGGCGTTTATCCGTGGTCGTTTGCATAACGCGGGGAACATTCGCGATTTTGCAAAATCGCTACTGGACGGTGTCAGAGCGAAGTCAAAAGAAATCGACCGAGAGCTCGATGCGGCAACCGACAATTGGAAAATCAGTCGCATGGCCGCAACGGATCGGAATGTATTGCGTTTAGGTGCGTACGAAATTCTATTTCATGATACGCCAGCGCCGGTTGCGATCAATGAAGCCATTGAGATCGCCAAACGTTATGGAGATGAGCAGTCTTCGCAATTCATCAACGGCATCCTCGACCGCTTGATTAAAAAGCAGTTAAGATTGGCAAAACAGGCTATGGCAACTTCGAAAGAAGAAAATACTCCATCAGGATTGCAGGATTCAATTCCCCATTCCGAATTGAAACCGTCGACCGGACCGATCGAACCTGAAGTGGATGGTGCGGATAGCGATAACTTAGAAAGCAAAAACGACGCTGATAAATTGGTATCGTAGTAATTATGATCTTGATGGAATCGGATCTGACAAACTTTCAAAATCACACTTTTGCAGTAGCGACTAAACGTAATGGCTTGGAATCTTTTTGGTGGAAAGAAAAAAAACGAATTGGCAGAAACGTCTGAATCCGATTCGTCGAATCCTGAAGATGGAGAATCTGATTCGCCTGCTGGAGACGGTGGAAGCAGCGATGCATCCCCAGCGGATCCGACTGCGGAAAAGAAAGGCTTCTTCGGCCGTTTCAAACAGGCACTGGTTAAAACGTACAGTGTTCTTAACACCGACGTCCGTGATCTTCTGAAAAACGAAGGAAGATTGGTCGATGACGATTTTCTCAAAGAATTATTCGCCATCTTGATCAAGACAGATATGGGAGCCGGGCCTGCATCGAAAATTCGCGACGAAATCAAGAGCCAATTTCGCGGTCGAAAAGTCTACATGGCGGACTTTATCGCAACGGCCAAAACAACAATCCGTGAAATCATGGATCAACCCGAACGCCCGATTGAGTATGCGGAATCTGGGCCGACGATCGTAATGGTTTGCGGAGTGAATGGTGCCGGAAAGACAACGTCAATTGCAAAGCTGACAAACATGTTTATCAAGGATGGCAAAAAGGTTGTCCTTGGTGCTGGCGATACATTTCGCGCCGCCGCAGTTGAGCAGTTAAACGTTTGGGCGAACCGCCTAGGGGCAGAAATCGTCATGGGAAGTCAGGGGGGAGATCCCGCAAGCGTTTCGTACCGTGCCGTGGAAGCCGCGGTTAAATCCAATGCAGACATTTGCATTGTTGATACGGCGGGACGGCTGCAAACGCAAACCAATCTGATGGATCAACTTTCCAAAATCCGAAATGTGATGCAAAAGGTCGTTCCGGAAGCTCCTCATGAGGTGCTCTTAGTGCTTGATGCGACCGCCGGCCAAAATGCAATCAGTCAAGCCAAAGGATTTAGTGCAGCCGCTGGTTGTACCGGAATCGTACTGGCAAAATTGGACGGTACCGCCAAGGGTGGCGTTGCGATTCCGATTCGACAGGAATTTGATTTGCCGGTCAAATACATTGGTCTCGGCGAAAAAGAAGACGACATTGCATTGTTCAACGTAGATACATACGTGGATGCCCTGTTTCCCGAAAGTTTCGGTCAGGAATAGTTCCGCTTCCTTCGTCCTGATTTTTGCTGCTAAAATAAGCGGACCGGCGTATTTCAATTTGTTTTTCATGGAGGCGTTGCGCTGGTAGACCCATGAAAGCTCACAGGAACCGACTATGGATCGTTTTTCACAACGTTGTTCACAACGGTTTTCAAGCCATTTTTTCCAAATGGTTTTGCTGTTATTGTTGCATTGCCATATCGCCTGGGCGGACGGAGAGGGCGACAACGATCCAACGAAAGTTCGTCGTGTTCCTCGGCTTGGAATTGTCGTATCCGATGCGGATGAAACAGCTTTAAAAACTGGCTTGTCGGAATTGAAATCACTTCTCGATAAGCTCAGTCAATCGGCACATGAAAAGAAATTGTTGATTCCGGACATCGAAGTTTATTATCGAGCTGTTAAAGATAATTTGGAGCATCAAGAATTTTTTACTCAGAAAGATGTAAAAAAAGCATTTGAATTGCTCGAAACAGGCAAGCAACGAGCGATCGGATTGTTGACACCTTGGCAAATGCAAACCGGTTTGGTCGTTCGAGGGTTTCGTTCGAAACTGGATGGAACGGTTCAGCCTTATGGGTTGGTGATTCCTGAGAATTACAGGCATGGCGGTGAGAAGGAATTTCGTCTTGACGTTTGGTTTCATGGTCGTGGTGAAACGCTGAGCGAAACGAACTTTATCGATCAAAGAACGAAAAACGCCGGCTATTATCAGCCGAAAGATACGATCGTACTTCATCCCTATGGCCGATATAGCAATGCTTTCAAATTTGCCGGTGAGGTGGATGTTTTGGAGGCGATCGAACATGTGCGGTCGCAGTACCGGATCGACGATGATCGGGTCAGTGTTCGAGGTTTTTCAATGGGAGGGGCTGCCTGCTGGCAGTTTGCAACCTTGTATTCTGATCGCTGGTTTGCAGCGAACCCCGGAGCTGGTTTTTCTGAGACGCCAGAATTTCTGAAGTCATTTCAAAAAGAGAAATTGAAGCCTTACGATTGGGAGGAAAAACTGTGGCGCTGGTACGATGCCGATGATAACGTCTTGAATCTTTTTCATGCACCAACGATTGCTTATAGTGGGGAAAATGATATTCAAAAGCAAGCGGCGGATGTCATGGAAAAGGCGCTTGCGAAAGAGGGGATTTCGCTTGTCCATGTTATTGGACCCAAGATGGGACATCGTATCGATGCGGCCTCGCAAAAAATAATCGAGTCTCGCATGGGGAGCTTGGCGAAGGCTGGAAATGAAGTGTTTCCTACGACGGTTCGGAAATTGACTCACACGTTGAAGTATAACCGTCAGTATTGGTTGACCGTTGATTCTCTTGAACAGCATTGGGAGCCGTCTCGTGTTGAGGCGAAAGTAAAAGAGAATGTGGTCTCGGTTAAATCAGGCGGGGTTACCGCCATGACTTTCGAAATGAATCCGGGGTTTGCGCCTTTTGATTTAACGCGTCCTGTCACAGTCCGGATTGATGGTCAACAAATCCAAGCTCCCCACGCACTCTCGGATCGCTCATGGAAATACAGTGTCCATCGATCGGGTGATCGGTGGGTTCCCGGGCAAAAGGAAAATAATGGTTTGGTGAAAAAGCATGGTTTGCAGGGGCCGATTGACGATGCATTGATGAGCAGCTTCTTGATGGTCCTTCCCACAGGTGCAGCGATAAATGAAGCCGTTGGAAAATGGACGAAGTCCGAGCAGTTACGTGCGATTGCGCAGTGGCGACAACATTTCCGCGGCCATGCTCGAATCAAAAACGACATCGACATTACAGCAACCGATATCGCAAAGCACAATTTGATTTTGTGGGGTGATCCCAAATCGAACGCAATCATCAAGAAGATCTTGAACGAGCTTCCGTTAGCTTGGACGGCGGGCAGCGTTAAAGTCGGTTCCAAATCGTTTTCCGCCAAGGATCACGCACCCATCATGATTTATCCCAATCCATTGAATCCAGAAAAATACATCGTCATTAATAGTGGATTCACCTACCGTGAATATGCATACCTCAATAATGCTCGCCAAGTTCCAATGCTTCCCGACTGGGCGATTGTGGATATCCTCAGCAAACCTGAACCGAATGAGTCGATCTATCGGTTTGCTGGAATTCCCAAAGCGGCTGATTTCTTTGATGAAAACTGGAGCGTCAAAGAATAGGTCGATTCATCATCGTGATCCAGAACACGCGGTCCAGCGTGGCTTGTTTCATCACACCGTTCCTTTTTGATGCGTCCTTTTTGATGCGCCGGTTTTGATGGCAGCTGTTTTGCTCCTTACGGCGCAACGGGAATTCACGAGGCATGTAGAGTTCCTCGGTTCTTTCCGCCATAAAGCGATCGCCACATCAAGGTTTTCTGAACACATTCATGATTCTTCATGGATTAAGCCATGGCTAGTTTTCGTCGTTGTGAAATTTACCTTGTTAGTTCTTTCCACACGTTGTCAGAAATGTAGCTTTTGCCAAGTTTATCCGCGATGTCGGGACGTACGATTCGTGGCGGCAGGTTGAACCTATCAAAGTAACTCGGGTTCCCTTTTTCGTAGGTTTTTAAGACCTCTCGTAACTTTTGCCCGCGTTTCAGGAAAATAACACCGGGGATCATGTTTTCCCGCGGGCGTTCCCAAATGGTTTTACCATTTTTTTGGATTTGCGTTTGAACTTTGAACGGTCGCATCGTGACTTCTTCGGCAGCTCCGAACATAAAGCCAGAAGAACGAAAAAACATTTTCTGACGTTCACCCTGTTCAATGTCGATTTTGACAATCACGTCAGCGCTAGGTTTGAGCGTCCAGCCCGTCTCGTCGATAGCCTCTTCAAGCTTCTTTCGGATTTCAGGCTTGTCGATGCTGTTCGGAGCATTGATTTCAAGTGCAACGTTTGAATCTGGGGTGACGACTAGGAATCCACTATTGTTGGCAACTAGTTTCTCAATTGCAGTTTTTGCCGGCGCATGTGGTATCGGGATGCAAATCAAAGTTGTCAGCCTGGTCGATCGTTGTATCGTTGCAACATGAGTGCTCATCGTTAGCGATTGATTGTTTGACGGCAATGAATATCCCCAGAGTGAGATTCGCAGGTCGACATCAATCAAGCCGTTCAACTGCGTCAGCAAACGATTGTTGCCCATCCAACCGACAAATTTTCCATTCGGGTGGCCGAGGTTCACCGACGCACGCGACGCGCCTTTGGTAAAGTCCCATACCGAGAATTCGTTCCCGGCTACCATCGCGATTTGTTTGCCATCGGGGGAAAAATGGATTTCTGGTACCAGCTTTCCGTTGGATGGAATCGTCCCCAGGACCTTTCCTTCTTGCAGACCGATAAACATGCATGTCTTACGGTCGGGAATCACCAAATACCTGCCATTGCAGCTGACCTGGATTTTTCCGCCGCTGTATTTTGGTTTGATTTTGAATATCAGCTTGCCTTGGACCAGATCCCACAAATAGATCATGTTGTCGACACGAACCAACGCTTTGGATTCGGATAGTAGTCTCGCAAATTCGTATTTTGGTTTAAAGCCACGCTTGTCCCAGCCGGGGCAATGCCATCTGGCGATCAGTTTTGGCGCACCGCTCACCATTTTGTCAAATAAAACCAGGTCCCCGCCACGCGACGATGGGCTGTCAACGCCTAATGCTGCGAGCGTTCGTCCGGATTCGATGTGGTGGTCTAACAAAGCAATGGATTGATCAATGTCGAGTACCGCATTTGGCTGCGTTTCGGCTTTGTTGACCAGAAAGATTTTGCCAAAACTCTCCTGAGAGGCCGCATTCCCCACACGATGAATCGAAACTAAAAAGGACGGTTCTTTCGGATTTGCCAACATCGGAAATGATGTTCTGCAGTAAGCATCTGTCTTTTCCAATGAACGCACAAATTCCACCGGTTTGAGCTCATAGGGAAGAGGGTCGGCAGGAAGGATTCCCGCCTCGTCAACGCTGTCGACAAAGAGTTCTTTGCCATCGGATGGCAATTCGAGGACGTTTGCGTCCTTCGAAAGTGATGCCGATGCAGCGGTCTCGCCTTTCTCCGTTTTACGATCCATTTCCGTCATGTCGTTTTTTAACGGCTCTCCGCCGGAAAACGGATTGTCCTTCTCATTTAAGAATTTCTGATCGGCTTCACTCAAACGATCGATTGGAACAGTGATGACAAGACCGTCCTCCTTCAACAGTTTGATCTTGCCTTCGGCATTGGAGAGCAGTTTGGCTTTTACTTTGAACTTCCCTGTTTTGTCAGACCATGTTCGTGCCGCTTCATCATCAGAGTTTTCCGAGTTTTGGGCGTGGATTGTGGAAACCGAAAGGGCAAAAAAGAGCAGCAATATATATTTATTCTTCATCATAGCAGGAGGTATGCAGCAGTTGGTTTTGGGGCGTGAGCCATTTCAAGTCGATCGAAGTATAACTTTTATTGCCAACCTGTTCCGTTAAAGTCACGCCCGCCAATTTTGTAGGTGGTGAACGAGTCATTCGGCACCCTGGGATCCGGTTTCATAATGGTTTGATTTAAGAATCGTCCGTTTCGGATTTGTGTTGTCTAAACGAGCGTAGCAGTGGACGCTGAATCGCAACGTCCGTCGATAAATCAGATTTAAGTTGGGCGATTTGTTCGTAACTGCATTGCGAAAAGAAGTCACTTTCTTTCATCGTCGGCCCGACTGAATTTTGTTTGAAGTCGATTATGTCGGCTAAAAAATAGATTCGGTCTCCAGCGTCCGTTCTTGAAAATACGTCGCATTTAAAACTGGTGTGGCAATCGGTCAGCAGCGGAGGCTCGGTTTCTAGCACGTCAATGCCGTCAAACTTGTCAAAGTCTCGCCCGCTAGGTTTCGCAAATTGATAGGCAACCTCCGCTTGGTCAGGACGAAGTAAATGCAATCCAACCCGTTTAGATTGTGAAACAAGTTCGCAAGTGTGGTGGTTGGGCGCCAGGCCGATGTTGACGATTGGATTTTCTATATCGATGGATGCTTGATGCACCCAGGTCGCAGTCAGTCCGCCGCGTTGATTCTCATATGATGAAGTGACAATCCAGATGATCTGATTGAAACTCTTGAAAATCGAGTTGATTGCCTCGTTCGATGGATTCATGGACGTTCTGGATTTTTGGATCAAATTTGGTTTCTTTTGACGGACTCCAACATTGTGACCAACGTGTCGCTGGAGAAAAAGCACCGTTACAATAAGTGACTGAAATCAAGCTCCCAAACTCACTCCTGATGTCAACGCCATGTTTTTTCGATGTGTAAATCATTTCCGAATACTTGTTGTGATTTTTGTTGCTTTACCATTGACATCCAATGCGGATGAGGATTCGCAAGTTGGAAAAAAACAGAACCGCGATGCTTCCCACACGGAAAATCGGCTTCGTTTCGACAATGTTCCAAACTTGCCCAATGATATCGGTGTCGCAGGTCCAATTGTCGGCATCCACAACGATTTGCTGATCGTTGCTGGCGGCGCAAATTTTGCGAAGTCCGATGACCCAAAACTTTGGGAGGTTCCCAAAAAATACCTTGATGGCATTTGGGTGTTGTCGAAGACGGGAGATGGAGATGATGTCCGTTTTCAATGGAATCAAAATAATGTTGGGAAACTAAGCCAGCCGGTGGGTTATTCGGCGGTGGTCAGCACGCCGTTTGGTATGTTGTGTTTGGGTGGCAATGATGCCGATGGATCGAAGCATCGAGCGTTTCTTCTGCAGGCGACGATTGACAAGGGAACATTGAAAGCATCGATAAGCGAAAATGATCTCGGTGTCCCTGATTTGCCAATGGCTTGCACGGCGTCGGGAGCTGCTCTAGTTGGCGATTACATTTATCTGGTTGCTGGTCAGGTTCGAAAGGTGGATGGTAGCAATCACGCTAGTCGAGTCGTTTGGCGTTTGAAGCTTTCAGAACTAGAGAACGGTTTGAACCGCGATGTGAATCAATCGACTCAGCTTTGGGAGCAAATTGCAAGTTGGCCAAACGATGGGCCTCGACGAATGTTTCCACTGGTCGTTGCCCAGCACGACGGGTTCGGAGATCGATTGTACGTGCTTGGTGGACGGCATTTCGTTGATGGTTCAGACACGGCAGATCTAGCGAATTTAAAGTTTTGTGGCGACTGTTGGTCGTTTGATCCATCCAAATATGAGCCGGAAAAATTTGATAACACGACTCAAGAATATTCAGGCGATATGGCTTGGAAGCGTCTGGCGGATTCACCGGTTGCGTTGACGGCCGGAACCGCATTGCCCGTTGGGCCGGCTCACGTCATCGTGTTGAGTTACGCGTCAGGGGACATTTTAAAGAAGATGTTGGATTCGGGCGTTCCCGATTCTCAATTCAGCCATCCAGGTTTTCCAAAACAGGCATATTCCTATCATACGGTGACCAACACCTGGACGCCCTTCGGTGAAATCCCGATCAATCAGGTCACCACTCCTGCGGTGAAATGGGGCGAGGATCTGTTTTTGGTCAGTGGCGAGATCAAACCTCGCGTTCGAACGAATAAGGTATGGCGGATTCGTGTCAATGAAACTTCGGCTACCTTTGGCGTAATCAATATGACAGTCGTGGTCGTTTACTTGATTGCAATGGTCGGAGTTGGCATTTATTTTACGTTGCGAAATAAAACGACTGACGATTATTTCCGTGGAGGAAAAAGTATTCCGTGGTGGGCTGCTGGATGCAGCATTTTTGCAACCATGCTCAGCTCAATTACCTACATGGCAGTCCCTGCAAAGGCATTTGCGCAGAATTGGGTTTATGCGATCGGAAATGGTTTGATCTTGTGCGTTGCGCCCATCGCCATTTTCGTTGCTTTGCCTTTTTTTCGCCGAATCGATGCGACAAGTGCGTATGAGTATCTGGAAAAGCGATTCAACAGAACGGCGCGATGGATTGGCTCAGCCAGCTTTAGCGTGTTTCATGTGTTTCGTATGGGAGTTGTGCTTGCGCTTGCGGCGATGGCATTGGCAAGTGTCACGCCGCTGTCACCTGCCCAATGTGTGTTGGTGATGGGGGCGTTGTCCATCATCTATTGTACACTTGGCGGAATTGAAGCAGTCGTCTGGACCGACACGATCCAGACGTTTGTTCTCATGGGCGGTGCTGTCTTGTGTTTGATATTCGCGTTTATTGGGTCAGGGGAGGGGAGTTTAGTCGCGGCGGTGACGGCGGGAAAGTTCGAACTGATCAACATCGATTTTTCAACGATGTCATTCACAACGATGGCGATTTGGGTAGTTGTTTTAGGCGGTGTTGGGCAAAATATTGCGAGCTACACGGCCGACCAAGCGGTTGTGCAACGGTACATGACGACGACTGATGAGAAGGCCGCCGCTCGTTCGATTTGGCTGAATGGATTCATGGCGATTTTTGCAACGACGATCTTTTTTGGTTTGGGTACTGCGTTTTGGATGTTCTACCGAACGCATCCCGCACAGTTGGATCCTACGATCGCCTCGGATCGGATCATGCCGCTGTTTATCAGTCAGCAATTGCCTATCGGGTTGGCCGGCTTGGTTGTTGCGGGGATTTTTGCCGCGGCTCAGTCCACCGTTTCAACGAGTATGAATTCGGGTGCGACCACGATTGTCACCGACTTCTTGAAGCCAATGAAACTGTTTGGTTCTGATGCGGGATACCTTTGGGCGGCCCGCGTGATCACGTTGTTGATGGGGATATTGGGAACCTTTGTTGGGCTTTGGTTTATTGATCCATCGATAAAAAGTCAGTTTGATTTGTACATCGGGATCTTGGGGATGTTTCTCGGCGTGTTGGCTGGTTTGTTTGCATTGGGAGCTATGACGCGACGGGCAAACCCAACAGGTAGTTTGATTGGTGCATTCGTTGCAATTGGGATAATGTCCATTGTCGTTTTGGCGGCAAAAGACATCTCTGTCATTGGTTATCGATTCCGTGCCATTTTTGAAGCGGTGGGTTCCGACGCCTATAAGGTCAGTGGATACCTTTACGCATTTATCGGAATTGCAATTTGCTTTGTCGTTGGGTTTGTCACAAGTATCGTGGTGGGCGCAAATCGCAAATCGCTGGAGGGACTAACGGTTTGGGATCAAGTGAAAAATGAATAGGTTATCGGAAGGTCAAAAACCGACCGTAGATTGTAGCCGTTATTTTTGCAAATGACTTGACAAGTAAAAGACGCGGCAATGATACTGCCAATGCCAGTCGCAGTCGGGCCAATGTCTTGTTAATTGTGTGCGACATCTTGGGGCAAACTTTCATGCTGAAGGAATTTTATGTCTCTATCTCGATGCGCGTTCGTCGCGGTGTTTACGCTTTCTCATTTTTGCTTTTTTAATATTGGCGACTGCCAGACAAAATTGGCCGCAGATTCCTCCGGGATCGCCGATAAGGCGGTATCAGACGATGCGAAATCAGATGATGAAAAAGCGGGCAATACGAAAGAAATTTTGATACCCGACGAGCCCAAAGCCGTTGATCCGTCTCGGTTTGTTTTTGAGCCACTGCGGAAAAAGGTATCGGTTTCGTTTGATGGGACTTCGATTCGTGAAGTCATAGAATGGATCAAAAAGGAGATTGGCGTCACCGTTTTGGTGGATGAATCAGAGTTTGCCACCAAGCGGATTCTTTTAAGTGATCCGGTCAACGATCAATTAACCAACCAGCCTGCGTACCTGCTGTTGGATCGATTGAATTCGATTGAGGTTGGCTGGTATGTCGAGGAGGGCATTCTTTATTTGACGTCGAAGTCATTTGCGGATAGGCACGTGATGCCTACGACAATTAACGTCGGCGAATTTTTCGACTCCGGCTACTCGCCAGAAATATTAATCGAGCTGCTGCAGAATAGCGTTGATTCGCAGAGTTGGTCGGGTACAACCGGTGGACCAGGCACGTTGGTTCTTCTGGGGGACGTATTATTTATGCAGCAAACAGGTCGCGCAAAACGAACTGTTGAAGGCTTGTTGGCCGGATTGAAAAAACATGGGCGACAAACCTTTGTTGGCGACGCGATTGAGCATATCTCAATCCGCGAGAAATTGGCGACCCGTGTCTCGGTCAGTTTTGATGATAAACCACTGATTGATGCAATCGGCGAAATCAGCAAACTGGGTGGAATTGAAATTCGAATTGATCGTGCTGATTTTCGAGATGCAGGGATTCGTGATCGCGAACCATTGACCTTGAGTCTTTCAAATCAGAAGTTGTCGACGATCTTAATGGCGCTGTCGGCCAAGTTTAAAATCGACTGGACACTTCAAGACGGAACCGTTCTCTTATGTTCCATCGAAACGGAGGCTCCGCGGGGTAAGGTCGCTATTTACGACGTTCGCGATCTTTGCAGAAATGTTGAAGAGTCAGACGCTTTAGCCGATGCGATCATGACTCAAGTGAATCCAGACACCTGGCTAGAAACCAGTGGCGCATTCGGAACGATTGATTTCCCCAAAAGCGGCCTCATGGTGCTTTGGCAAACTGAGCGAATTCATGGAATTGTATTGCGTCAATTAAAGGCCTATCGGCAAGCCTTGAAGAGTTCAAAATTTCGTGAGCAAAAAGATCCGGGCAAGGAAGTCAGAACGGTTTTTTATAAAATGCAAACCTCGATTGCAATGAGTTTGGGTTTGGCTTTGAAGGAGTTGGTGGCGCCCGATAGTTGGATGACCAAAGAAAATAGTGAGGCAATTGGAACGGTCAGAATGTTGCCATCAACACCCACGGTCTTGGAAGTCAAGGGAAAAGAACCTGCGATTTCGCTGGAAAATTCCGTGCTTATGATACGGCAAACCAACGAGAATCACTTGAAGATAGCTGAGCTGATTCAAAATATTGAGAATGGCAACTCAAAGCAAGGTGCTGGGGGTGGGTTCGGAGGAGGAGGCTTGGGTGGTGGCAGTCAAGGTGGTGGCGGTTTTGGTGGAGGGTTGTTTTCGATCCCCAATCGTTTGGATATCCGTGGTAAATAACGAATGCAAAGGTGAAATTGTCGAAATGCGAAAGCAAGGTGCTCAAATCATCATTCAAAGGAAGAAGCAACCGGTGCATCGCCAGACTGCTTCGTTTTGATCTGAATTCCGCTGGAGTCATCGCGCGAAATCGCTGGATTCATTGCGTGAAATCGCTGGAGTCATTGCGCGAAATCGCTGGCCAACCCGGCCACAAAATGCTCGATTGGAGATGACTAAAATTGATTCGTTTGGCGAACGGCGGTTGCCCGATCCGGACACTTGACGATTTTGATCGTGGGAGCACCACCTGTGGCGAACCTCTTGCTGATCACCGTTGCATATTCCTGGGCAAGGCGTGGCGTATAAAAAACACCAGTCAATTTTTTTGTTTTTAGATCGTCGTCCACGACTTCTGCCAACACGGCATAGTGAACGAATGCACTGAACGGCGATTCGAATTTTTGGCGGACGAGGAACTTAATCATTTCGGTTTCCAGATCCTTCCATTCAGAGCCAAAGAATTGCTCGAACTCGGTCGTGTTTTTTTTAATTTTTTGTTTTCGCAAATCTTCAAGCGTTTTGATTTCCGCAGCAGGTTTCAAAAATGAACCTTCGAACGGGCGAAGTTTGGAACAGGCGAGCAAGTATTCCCTAAACCCTTTTTTGCGATACTTAGAAAGAAAGTTTGTGAGTGACCAAGCCGTAGCGTAGCCGGTTGAATCAAGTCGAGCGGTAGCAACGGCATCCTGAAGAACCGATCCATCGATCCCTTCAATCGCACGCATCCGCAAATGCGTTTCCAGTTCCAACATCCGCATTTCGTTAAGCTTGCCTGCACCTTTCCAACGAAGGTTCCTGGTCACTTCAGTTGGGGCAAGGTATTCGGCCATTCCTTCGGAAATCCACATCGGCCAACCGGACAGTCTCGATTGAATTCCCGTGTTTGCAAGGATTTGATGTGCACCCTCATGGGCAATCGTCGATAACGCCTCGCCAATCGCAAGATCGCGGTCGATCGCAATCAGACCTGATTCTTCATAAAGCACAACATTGTTATTGATAATGTTGTAGTAGGCGATGGCACCCGGGGGCTTGCGATCGTAAGCCTGGTATTGAGCTTCGGTCCTAAACATGATCACGACCAATGGGGCCTCGGGCGGCTTGGCCTTGAGCCCCAGTGTTTTCATGTAATTGACAACACCGGTGGTCATGCTCTCCATGACTCGCATTGTAACGTCAGCCATTTTTTCGGAGCAGTTGTAGACAAATAGATGTTTTCGGCGAACGCGGGTCCGCATGCCGCGGAGGCGGGGGTCTTTCAAGACAATATCGACCATGTCTTCGGGCGTTTTCCATTTGACCTTATCGTTCGTCCAGTCGGTAATCTGCGACTTATTGACCGGTTCAAGCTTTCCGTCTGGCATGATCATGATCACGTTGTCGCCAACCTTGACATGGGGTTTAGCGATGAGTTTGCCCCCGCTCGAGTTAATCACTGCATTGGAATTGCCTTTCAGCCAAGTCACTTTCCCTTTCGGGATTTTAAAGCCGAACATCCGTGGGTCAGCATCTGACTCAGCTTGCCCCATTGCTGGAGAGGCAATGAACCACGTCAGCAGAAGTAAGAGATTTGGTGTTTTGGCAATGGTGCTTTTTGCGACGGACGTACCCATTGCATTAAAAATAGCAGCCAGCATGCAGAAACCCTTCGCTCGACGGTCAGTAAAAATAGAGCAAGATCCCATTATTTTAACACAATAATGATTTTTTTCGAAACGATCAGCATTCAGCAAGGTTTACTTGGCTTAGAAGACAACTTTAGAGGGCGGAACCTCTAGATTGTGAACTTTTGGCGATTACGATGGCAAGGTTTGGTGATCTTGAAATCATGCGTCTTGGTTTTGATTTTGAAATTAGTGGATCGTTTTGGTCCTGAAATTAACTTTTATTCGGGTTTTTGAGAAAATGCCTCGTAACAACAGATTTTTTGCATTTTTTGCATTTGGCGTGCTCGCTGTATTTTCGATCGCTGCATTCGGTCAGGACGAGAAGAAAAAAGCCGATCCACCGTCCGATCCATCGTCAGCAGCGGATAAATCCGAATCCGCGGCCACCAAGGGTAGGTCTGACGATCGAGTTCGACCAGATTTCAATTCTGGAAAGCTGAGATTCGAGTATAAGAACACAGACTGGGCGAAGGTGATTCGCGGTTTTGCTGAAGAGGCCATGTTGGACCTCAACATGCCGGTCACTCCGGAAGGTTCATTTACCTATAGCAGCAACGGTGAATTCACGCTGCTTGAAGCAATGGACCTGATCAACAGTTTTCTCATGCGAGAGCAAAACTTTGTATTGATCCGTCATGCGAACATGATTTTCGTTCACGACCTCAACGTTGAAATTCCTTCAACGATGATTGAGACCATTCCTTTAACTGAACTTCCAAATCGCGGTCGATTTGAGATGACCCAAACGGAATTTGATGTCTCTGGCATCGATGCGGACTCTTTCTTTGATCAAATCCAGCCATTGGTTCGGGATCAAGGTGGAAAGAGCCTTCTGTTGCCGTTGAGCAACATTTTGTTCGTTCGCGAGACTGGGGAGCAACTTCGTCTGATCCAGCGATTCCTGGAAATGGCGAAAACAGGCAAAGAAGAAGTCTTGAAGCTTTTGCCGTTGAAGCATGCAATGCCTGAAGAAATCCTGACTATTGCCGCTGAGCTAATGCCGCTTGATGATGAAAACACATTTGCGGACGAAGAAAATGGTGAAAGGCTTAAGGTAATCGTGCTCGCGTTCGAAAGTCAGTTTATTTTGAGCGGGACAACAAACGCTGTGGAAAAATTTGAGAAGATCGTCAAGCTAAGAGACATCGAAGTTGCCGCGACAGCCGACGCAACTGCAGATCTGGCTCAGCCGAGAATTTTTCGTTACTCGGTTGGCAGCGACTTGGAATTAAACCTTCAGGTGGTTCGTGCCGCTCTTGCTGGAACTCAGGGGCTTCGGCTACAAGCTGCTGCCGAAGCGGGACAGATTATCGCTTACGGTACGGAAGAGCACAACAAAAAGATTTTGGAAGTATTGAGTGGTTTGAGAACCGATGCGAACGAATTTAAGGTCGTAACTCTTTATGACTACGACGCTGACTCAATGATCGAGATCCTGAACAAGCTATACGGTGTAAATGAAACTGCCGAAGAGGTCGATCCAAATGCTCCAGTGTTTATGGCCGATCCACTTTACGCTGACCAGCTGATTGTGAAGGCCAAGCCAACCCAAGTGGAAGCGATTCAGAAATTTGTTGGTTCTCTTGATCCGGAGCCGAGTGCATCACAGTATTCTCAAAAGAACTACTTGCGTTTGGATTATCAGGGTAGTGCCGCGGATCGGGCCATCCAAGAGATTCAAGATTTAATCGATGTTACCAAACGGAGTAACAAACTCGATATCCGACGTTCTGCTGCTTCTGGTGGTGGTGGGCTTCGGCAGATTAATCGTGATGATGAGGCAAGCCAACCGCAGGCGCAGCCGGAAGTCCAGCCGATGGAATCGAAGCCGGCACCTAAGTCGACTGTCAAGCCGTCGATTACGAGCAGCCAACGTTTTCAACAACGTTCCGGACGCCTGAACGTCTACGCAAGAGTATCCGTTCAGCAGGAAGATCAAAAAAAAACAGCTGATCCAGCGGAGTCGCCCGCCGATGGCGGCAACGATGATGAGGAAAAGTCCGGCGAGATCAAGTCGGTCGCCGGAGCACCAGTCATTATCAAGGAGACGGCAACAGGAATTCTCGTGATCTCTGATGACCTGGAAATGCTTGCTGCAATAGAGCAGTGGTTGAAAGAAACCGAGGCTCCAACAACAGCAGGGTTGCCGCGCATCGTCGAATTGAAATTTCGAAAAGCCGTTGAAATGAAAGACTTGCTCGAAATGTTTTTGGGCTTGTCATCTGATTCATCAGGCGGAGGCGGAGGCGGTCTGGGTGGCATGCTCGGTGGCCTCGCTCAAAATGCTATTGGCGGTGCCGCAGGCCAAATGTTGGGTGGTTTGATGGGCGGCGGAGGCGGCGGAGGTGGCTCAACGATGACCACGTCGGACATGCTTACTGGCGATGCTTCAATTGCAGCGGATGCACAGCTAAACGTCCTAGTCGTTTCAGCAAATGATGTCGACTTTGACTTGATTATGCAGTACGTCGATTATTTCGATGTAGATGGCCCAGAAAATGACCCCTTCTTAGATGGTCGAACTTATTCAATCCCAGTTGAATATCGTGACGCCTCCGAATTGGTCGAGCTAATCAAAACGATGTTGCCTGATCGAATTAAGTCGCAGAAGCAACAAGGTGGCGGAAATCCACAGGCGGCCCAAGCTCAGATGCTTCAGCAATTGATGCGGGGTGGGCGTGGTGGTGGAGGCCAAGGGGGTGGTAGCAAAGGTGTCGAGCAAACCGAACCAAAAATGACCCTCGGTGCCGATCTTGCGGTCAACGCAGTCTTGGTAACCGGACCGGAGTTTCTCTTCAAGCAAGTTGATGAAATTGTGAAGACACTTGACACTCCCGTTGCTCAGGGCAAGGAGCAAATGGTCGTCGTTCCGCTCAAAAACATGTCATCGACTGCAATCAAGTCGCTTGTTGATTCCATGAACGCAACTTCCGGCCAAGAACCATCCAAAAATGCTGCAACGAGTCGAAACCGGACTGCAACAGGTGGCGGAGCAGCAGCATCGACAGGGAATCCTCAAGTGGATGCGATGAGAGCATTTGGTGAGCGGATGCGAGCCATGCAGCAAGGTGGCGGTGGACGAGGAGGAATCCAAGGTGCCAGTCCGTTTGGCGGTGGAAGTCGCGGTGGCGGTGGAAGTCGCGGTGGCGGTCGCTAGTCGAAGGACGGTTTCGGGTGTATGGTGTGACTCGTTATTCGTCTAATAATTTGTGATTTATGCTAAGCGGAAAACTTATCCATCCTGAAATTCTCGAGGTATTGGGAACAGCCGGCCACGGCTCAAAAATTCTCATTGCCGACGGGAATTTTCCTTTTATTACGAAGAGCAATCCAAACGCTCGGAAAGTGTTTTTAAACCTTTCTCCCGGCGTTGTTGGTTGCGTCGATGTCTTGACTGCAATTTGCAGTGCCATTGCGATTGAAAGTGCTTGCGTGATGGCGCCGCCCGTGGATGGCGACTTTGCGATTGGCAAGCCGGATGTATGGTCCGATTTTGAGGCAGTAATGTGCTCGGCTGGCAATCCAATTTCGCTGGGTCGTGTGGGAAGATTTAACTTTTACGAAGACTGTAAATCGTCCGATGTTGCTTTGGTCATTGCGACGGGTGAACAACGAATCTTTGCCAACATTCTGTTGACAATTGGCGTGGTGAATTGACCGATGCTTTAAGAAGCCTGTTCATTGACGATGCAGGTTTTTTGCCGGGAATTCGCCCTAAAACGCTTCGAAACAAAACGCTTCGAAACAAAACGCTTCGAAACAAAACGCTTCGAAACAAAACGCTTCGAAACAAAACTCGCAGAATTAAACTATTGCGCAAGATCGTGGATTATCAGCTAGGTGTTGTGTGTCGAAGGATTGGGGCGAACCTGCCGCCAGAACCTGCATATTTGGATTAAGTGTCATTCCCGTTCATTTCGTTTTTGGTCCCATCGTAATCCGGGGGGATTGAGATGTGTGATCAGCGGTTTTGGATGCAGGATTCTACCTTGTCAATTCCTCGAAAGATCGAAGGATTCTCTGCCAACGCTTGAAAATCGAGCTAAACTTCCCAAAAGCGTATTGCCATTTTGAAAATAGATGGCGAATTTGGTGTTACAGCATTGCGGTATAGAGGCGGCAGCCAGCGATCTTTGGGTCAACGAATAGAATTATGAATAGCTCTCTTAGGCGTTGCCAATTTGGATTTGACCAGGAACTCATTCTTCTTCTGCTAATAGGGCTGCTAACGGCACTTTATATTTTTTACCCCGATTTCCGCCAGCCGATCCAATACGTTTTTTTTCTACCAATCATCCTTGGGTCCTTTGTGCTCGGTTGGGAAAAAGCCAGCGCATTTACAGTTGTAGGCGTTGGCTTGATCATCGCACTTTCTACGGCAACTGCGCAGGACCTGGATGCGAAAGACTTGCTGATCACCATCATCTGGGGAACTACGTTGGGAGCGACCAGTGCGGTCGTCGGGCTAACCGTTTCTATCCACAACACAACGGTAGCCAATGAGCTGAAG
The DNA here is from genome assembly GCA_905480545.1 of uncultured Pirellulaceae bacterium. Classification (GTDB taxonomy): domain Bacteria; phylum Planctomycetota; class Planctomycetia; order Pirellulales; family Pirellulaceae; genus JABAAE01. Next base: position 24,005 of record CAJQQR010000127.1, on the reverse strand, counting down.
AAGCAATCGGCACTTGCTTTGACAGACCAGTTGACGGAAATGGCGAATCGGAGAGCATTCGATATGGAACTGGAACGGCGGGTGGCTGAGTTTGATCGGAATGCTTGGCACTTTGCTTTATTGATGATCGATATCGACTTTTTCAAGAAATTCAATGACGATTTTGGGCACTCGATTGGCGATCAAGTTCTTCGGAGCATTGCGGGAGTCGTCAAGGAGTGCATGCGCGATATAGACATGGTTTCTCGCCACGGTGGTGAGGAATTTGCCGTGCTTCTGCCAGACACATGCGTTGACGACGCCCTAGAGATTGCTGAACGCATTCGAATAAGAGTAAATGAATTCACAACGGATTATCTACCCGAATCTAGGAAGTTGAGCGTCAGTATCGGCGTAACAACCGTGACGCGGGCTGATACTTGCGAATCGATTTTGCAGAGAGCCGATTTCGCGATGTACACGGCTAAAGAGAACGGACGCAATCGTGTTTTTGTCAACACAGGTCGAACGGCTTGGACTGAGGAAGAAATTGATCTGCATCGGCAGTCAAGGCTCGAACGCTTCCAGCCCAACCGGCAATATTACTCAGATACGCAATCATTGCTGAATAGTACGACTGATCCGATTACTTCACTGACGTACCAAAAGATTTTTAGAGAAGAATTGGTTCGGAGGGTTTTTGAAGTCAATCGATACAAGTACAAACTTAGCTTGGCCTCGATCCGGATTCCGGGGCTCAACGACTATTGCCGACAAAATAGGTTGTCGCCGTCCGCTATTCTTTCAAGAGTCGGCCCGCTGTTGCGTCAGTCGCTGAGGAATTCAGACCTTGTGACCTGGCAGCAGTACAACGAGTTCATTCTTTGTCTTCCGTTTTCATCTGCGGACGAATCAATGATTGCGTTAGAGCGAATCAATTGGGAAATCTCATACCTGGAACAAACGGTAAAATCCGACTTTCCAAAAGAAGTTCGATTGGTGGAGCACCGAACCGCCGAAACTGCCGAAGAATTACTGATGCGTCTGAATCAAGCAGAGGTCATTGACTTCTCTGTAAGCAGTGAGGGGTTTTCTCCACCACCTGCGGCTGCAAAGATAATCAGAAATTGCGAAATCACAACGTAGATTTTGAGCTTAAGTCGGAATGTCCACCCGGAGATGTTTTTTAATTTACGGCACGAAATCGAAGGGAAATCTAGGGAATCGGCCACTACTGATTGCCACCTGCAGGATATAGACTGAGGGAAGATATCTTCCTTTTCCATTGGGTAGCAAAAGTGACTTCAGCACCTTCGTCGATTCTTGATGCCGAGGAATATGTCGAGCAGGCATTTCTTTATAAGACATTGGCCGAGCGAATCATTTCGGGCGAACCGGTTCAAGATTTGCTATTCCAGATACGCGAAGAAATTTTGGCAACAACAAAGCTGCCGATGGCAATTGATTTTATCTCTTCAGAGTTAAATCATACGGGCGTAATGGCATCGGCAATGCGTAAATTGCCCCATTACTTCAATCCGTTTCAAACTTATCTCATTTCCGAGGCGGAAAGCGACACTGGCCGTTTTGACCTTCGAACCGCATTAGCCATTCTGGAAAAGGACGCGGCGGGAAAGGCGGAATCCCGTTCGCCTGTTGCAACATTCTTTTTTCAATTTGAATCACTGTGTAGGAATTCATTGCAATATGATTACGGCCTTACGGCAATGGCTGACGATCCCGTTTACGATGAGTCGTGGAAAAAGTGGATTTTGGAAATGCGGCGAAAAGTCGGGACAGTCGCACTTGCGGATTTGGTTTACGTTCACAGCGAACATTACTTGCACCAACAAACCAGAATGGGGCATGAGTCGGTCGAAGTGGCGGAGCCGTTGCTTTTCGGGTCTCGCGAGGGAAAGATCGCGTTGGCCAATCGCAGAAAGGATGCCTTGTTTTTCTTTTCTGCACTGCAGCGACAACTGAAGTATCCACCAGTTCCCCGTGTAGAAAAAACAGAAGATTCGGCTGAACTGATTCCCCGGCTTCAGCGGATGCTTGAGAGAATCGAAGTCCGTGTTAAGTTGCTAGAAGAGGAACAGCGTGACAAGGGCATCGATCTTTCCAAGTTTTATCAGAAACCGGATTGAGACATTTCGATGCCTTCAGCACTGACCGATTGCACTGCCCGATTACGCTACGCGATTGATTCGTTTTGAGATCGTCCAAGCTGAATAGAGTCAGTTTTTTGTCTCTGACGTTGCCGCTTTCTCTTGGAATTGACCGAATGCGCAAGCTCAATGTCGTTTTCGTGTGATGTCGTTTTCGTGTGATGTCGTGCAGTTTTGATTCCTTGGAGGAGCTGAGCGAATGATCGCACGCATCTTTCGTCAAATTATTTCGACGCTATGACAGAGGGGATATCGCTTTTTGTTCAAATTGGGTTGGTCAATGTCGATGATTCTTCCGCACCGTGCTTTTAGGGTTTTTAAAATTCAGCTAGTCAAAGTTCGCGATCAAGAATTTGCCAAAATTCGAAAGCTTGCAAAATAAGTGACGTCATCTGTAAAAACGCCGCGAAAACCGCTAAAATCCGAGATTCATTTTTGCTCCCTAATACACAACCCCAATTAAAACATGGCAGGAAAGAATCTTGTTGTCGCCCAAAGTGGCGGGCCGAGCCCAGTCATCAACAACACGCTCCGCGGAATCATCGAAGCCGCTCGAGATTTAGATGACATCGATACCGTCTATGCTGCTCGACATGGAATTGAAGGCGTACTCAAAGAGGAATTGCTTGACGTATCGTCGCAATGTGCCGACGAAATTTCGCTTCTTCGTTACACGCCAGCTGCCGGTTCAATTGGCACCTGTCGATATAAACTCAAGCCGGGACAAGACGAAGACTTTGCGCGATGCATCGATGTTTTCAAGGCACACAACGTTGGTTATTTTATCTACATCGGTGGCAATGACTCGATGGACACCGCTCATAAAATCGCAAAACTAGCGAATGAAAGCGGTCTAGATCTCATCGGGATTGGCGGTCCAAAAACAATCGACAATGACGTAGGGGATAGCGAATTTAAATTGATTGACCACACTCCAGGATATGGTTCCTGTGCCAAATACTGGATGCACGCTGTTCAAAACGCAAACGAAGAAAATCAGGGTTCATGCCCGGCAGATCCCGTTTTGGTTTTGCAGGCGATGGGACGCCGCATTGGTTTTATACCCGCAGCGGCGCGACTCGCAGATCCGAACCGAGAAATGCCATTGCAAATCTACTTGGCAGAAAGCCCTTGTTCACTCGAGCAGCTGCATCATAACGTCAATGAACAGTTGAAAAGCGACGGACGCTGCCTCGTTGTGCTCAGCGAAGGGTTTGATGTTGGGGATATCGGTGAACGAAAAGATTCATTTGGGCATACGCAATTCAGCTCCAGTCAAATCACCGTTGCGCAGATTGTGACCAATTACCTAAACGATAACGGTCTGGCTGTGAAAGGATCGGCTCGTTGCAATGTGCCTGGTACGGATCAGCGCCATAGCATGGCTTACGCCTCAACGACCGATTTAGACGAAGCGTACGGAGCCGGGCAAATGGCGGCTTATCTCGCTGCAACCGGACAAAACGGAAACATGTCGACAATTCTTCGTAATGAAGGCGATGTCTACAGTGTTCGATATGACAAGGTTCCCTTGGAATTGGTAGCCAACAGCGAGCGTACGTTTCCTGAGGACTGGATCACCGAAAATGGCTTTGATGTGACAGACGATTTTCTCAAGTATTGCAAGCCATTGGTTGGCGAAGGAATGGTCAGCTTGCCGATGATCGATGGTCGTCAACGACTGACCCGATTTGAAAAAAAGTACGCGGACCAAAAATTGGAAAAGTACACTCCGCAAGGTGATCGTAAATAACGCGGGCGAAAAATAACACTCCGTTGCAAGCCAAGCTAACGAAATGCACTGTAAGCTGAAACACACTGTAAGCTGAAACACACTGTGAGCTGAAATCAGAAAAGGACCAATCAGAAAATGTTTGAAATTGACAAGCAGAAAGATTTTTTCGTAGGGATCGATTCCGACGGTTGTGCATTTGACACGATGGAACTCAAGCATAAAGAATGCTTCATCCCGAACACGATCAAGTACTATGGCCTGCAAGCAATCAGTAAGTACGCTCGCGAAGCTGCCGAGTTCGTCAATCTTTATTCGAAAAGCCGCGGAATCAATCGGTTTCCGGCGTTGACCGAGACTCTGGAATGGCTGCAGAAGCGGCCCGAAGTTAAGGCGAGGGATTTCAAAATTGAAATCCCTGCTTCGCTGGATAAGTGGATTAAGGAAGAAACAAAGCTCGGCAATCCAGCCTTGGAGAAACTGCTTGAGACAGTCGACGACCCGGACTTGAAGTTAGCCCTCGAGTGGTCGCTTAAAGTGAACGAAACGGTAGCCGATATGGTGAGTAATGTTCCGCCGTTTCCATTGGTGCGGGAATCACTTGAGAAGCTCTACGATAAGGCTGACATGCTGGTGTGCTCTGCCACGCCCAATGAAGCGTTAAAAGCGGAATGGGGCGAGCATGGATTGGACAAATTTGTCGTCGAAATTTGCGGGCAGGAATCGGGTAACAAAAAGGAAACTCTGGCCAACGCGGCAAAATACGATGCGGATAAATCGCTGATGCTCGGCGATGCCCCGGGCGACTTCAACGCGGCGAAAGCGAACAACTGTCTTTTTTACCCGATCAACCCGGGTGCGGAAGATGCGAGTTGGCAGCGGTTTTATGATGAGGGAATCGACAAGTTTTTCGACGGTTCGTTTGCCGGTGAGTATGAGCAAATGCTGATTGCAGAATTTGAGAAGTACTTGCCTGAAAACCCACCGTGGCCGGTCGACGGTTAATCGAAAGATGTTGCGTGGGTCATCAATGGAATTTGCCTCAAGCTAAGCTGAATCGCTTGAGGATTTACATCCCCCGTTTGCTTGAGTGGTGAGCGAGAAGGTAGATGGCATGTTGAGCTGAAAACCAACAGCGATTTTTAAAAAACGAATACTGATAACAACAAAATAACTGGAAATTCATAACTGGAAATTCAATGAGCGAAAAATGTGACTTTGGTTTGATTGGCCTCGCCGTCATGGGTGAGAACCTCGCACTTAATGTCGAGAGTCGTGGATACCGTGTCGCCGTCTACAACCGAACCACTGAAAAAGTTGACGAGTTTATCGCGGGTCGCGCTGCAGGTAAGAACTTCATCGGCTGCCATTCATTGCAGGAGATGGTAGATAACTTGGCAACTCCGCGAAAAGTCATGATGCTTGTCAAAGCTGGTCCGGCCGTGGATGCGATCATTGACCAGTTGATTCCAATGCTTTCTCCCGGTGATGTCATCATTGATGGTGGAAACACGCATTACGCTGATACCGAGCGCCGAACAAAACACGTTGAAGAAAATGGTCTTTTGTTTTGTGGAACAGGTGTTTCAGGTGGCGAAGAAGGCGCACTGAAGGGGCCATCCATGATGCCCGGCGGCAGTGAAGCATCTTGGCCGATTGTCAAGCCAATCTTTCAGGCAATCGCAGCCAAAGTGGGCCCCAGCAATGACATACCGTGTTCAGAATGGGTTGGTCCTCGTGGCGCTGGTCATTACGTGAAGATGGTTCATAACGGAATCGAGTATGGTGACATGCAGTTGATCTGCGAAGCCTACTTATTGCTGAAGGAAGTTGGGGGACTATCGAATGCGGAGATGTACGATGTTTTTGCGGAATGGAACAAGGGCGAATTGCAAAGCTACTTGATCGAAATCAGCCGCGACATTTTTAGTGTCAAAGATGAAGAGAGCGGCGACGATCTTGTTGACAAAGTGCTTGACGTGGCGGGAGCAAAAGGAACGGGGAAATGGATGAGCCAACTCGCTCTTGATTTGGGTGTACCGAGCACGCTTGTTACGACCGCGGTTTTCGCACGCAGTATTTCGGCACAAAAAGAAGCTCGTGTCCGCGCCAGTGCGGTTTTGAACGGGCCATCAGATGTTGATCTTTCTGCGTTGGCAGGCGGTAAAAAAGAATTTGTCGACGCCGTTCGTCAGGCACTTTACGCATCGAAAATTTGCAGCTATGCACAGGGTTTTGTCCAGCTTCAAGCCGCTGCTAAGGAGCATGATTGGCCGTTGAATTACGGTGACTGCGCTCTGCTCTGGAGAGGCGGTTGCATCATCCGTGCCCAATTCCTTGATACGATCAAAGAGGCGTTTGATGCTGATCCCAACTTGGAAAATCTTCTGCTTAACGAGTACTTCACCAAAGCGATCCAGGCCAGTCAGGCAGCATGGCGAAAAGTCGTATCGATTTCGGCACTTGCAGGAATTCCAGTGCCGGCGTTCAGTTCTGCACTAGCTTACTACGACAGTTATCGAAGTGCTCGGCTCCCTGCGAACTTGCTTCAGGCTCAACGTGATTATTTTGGTGCTCACACATACAAACGTGTCGACATGGAAGGAACGTTCCACAGCGATTGGATTACCCTTCGCAAGCAGCCAGAAGAGTAGTTAACACAAAAGAGCAGGCATGTGCAGCAGTTCTGTTCTGGTTTGACCTTTTAGGCTGCCAATGTCGTTTCAATTCGCACTTTAACCAAATAAATCGCCTTGATGTCCAACGACTTTATTGAAAATCTGTTCGGGTTACATGGACAAACGGCGATCGTGATTGGCGGGACAGGAGTCCTTGGTGGTTCTATTTGCGAGGGGCTTGCGAAAGCAGGGGCCCATGTGGTCGTTTCGGGGCGTTCCGAAGAACGGGGACAGGCCCGTGTGGATTCGATTAATGCGACGGGTGGATCAGCGGAATTCATTGCTGTTGATGCTTCATCGGCAGCGTCTCTGAGTTCTTTGAAGGATGCCGTCATTTCAAAGAATGGGTCTGTCGAAATTTTGGTCAACTGCGCGGGTGTGAATTCAGCGACCCCGTATGAGGAAATTACGGAAGAAGAATGGGATCGGGTCATTAATGGCAATTTGAAATCAACTCATTTTGGTTGTCAGGTTTTCGCCCCTTTAATGGCATCTCAAGAGAATGGCGGAGCGATTCTCAACATCGGTAGCGTCACAGCTCATCTTCCCCTTTCAAAAGTGTTCGCCTATTCCGCCTCAAAATCGGCTGTTGTCAATTTGACCCAAAATTTGGCGAGGGAATACGCAACGAAAAAAGTGCGGGTCAATGTATTGTGTCCGGGGTTCTTTCCTGCGGAACAAAACCGAAAGATTTTAACGCAAGATCGTGTGGACCATATCATGGGACAAACACCGATGGCTCGGTTTGGTGAGTCTGAAGAACTTATTGGTGCTGTGATCTTGCTCTGTTCTCGCAATGCGGGAAGTTTCATCACCGGTGCGGCCTATTACGTTGATGGCGGATTCACAGCCATGCGATTTTAGGAATGCCTTGAAACGAGGTCGACGCATCGCAGAACAATTTACAGCAAAACATTCGATTCTCAAAAGGTAAGGCTACACGGATGTCAAACACGATCGTAATTTTTGGTGCATCAGGTGACCTGACCAGCCGGAAGCTGATCCCGGCGCTTTACTCGCTTTATCTGAAAAAACGCCTTCCAGGTGACGTTCGAATTGTCGGGTGTTCGCGGAGCCCGTTTTCCAGCGAGCAATGGCGTGATGATCTTGAGAAAACAACCGAGAAATTTACGTCTGAGTTTGAGTCAGATTCATTTAAAGAATTTGCGGCATCGATTTTCTATCACAAGCTCGACATTGGGACGATTGATGATTTCCGCTCGCTATTTCGCTTTCTAAATGAAATTGAGGGAGAGGAAGATGCGACACGCATTTATTACCTTTCAACCGCTCCAAGATTTTTCTGTCCAGCGATTGAGAACCTCGGCATTGCTCATAAAGAACAGGTTGAATTGGGCAGCGATGTTAAGCTCCGCGGCAATTTAAATCGACGTGTGGTCATCGAAAAACCTTTTGGGAATGATCTTGATTCCGCACATGCGCTGAACGAAAAAATCCATGAGGTTTTTGCAGAGTCGCAGGTCTACCGAATCGATCACTATCTGGGTAAAGAAACGGTTCAAAACATGTTGGTCTTGCGGTTCGCAAATTCAATTTTTGAACCGATGTGGAATCGCAACTACATTGACAATGTGCAGATCATTTGTTCAGAGTCAGTCGATGTTGGGCGGCGTGGTGGATACTACAATTCTTCAGGCGTGCTCCGCGACATGTTTCAGAATCATTTGCTGCAGTTGTTGATGATCACGGCAATGGAATGTCCGGCTCGGTTTAATGCGGGACTGGTTCGTGACGAAAAAGTAAAAGTACTTCAAGCGATCAAGCCGTTTTCTGCGGAGCAAGTAGGAACGGAGACCTTTCGGGCGCAATACAACGGTTACCTTGATTCCGAAGGCGTTCCGTCCGACAGTAAAACTGCAACATTCGCTGCCATTAAATTGCATGTCGAAAACTGGCGTTGGCAAGGTGTGCCATTCTATCTTTGCAGTGGAAAAGCGTTGGCAAAGCGATCGACTCACATTGTCATTCAATTTCATGATCCACCAACATTGTTGTTTAGTGATGGCCCGAAAGAGCATTGGGAAAACAATCGCTTAATCATTCAAATCCAGCCGGACGAAGGAATCCGCATGCGGTTCACCACAAAGGTTCCGGATGCCGGAATGGACTTGCGGACAACGGATTTGGATTTTAACTTTGCGGATGAATACTCCAAATCGATGCCCGATTCGTACCAACGCCTTTTGCTTGATGCAATCAAAGGTGACGCATCGTTGTTCGCTCGAAGTGACGAAGTCGAATTTGCATGGAAGATCATTGACCCGATTATCAACACATGGGACCAGTCGCCTACGCCGAAGCTTTATGGATACAAAAGCGGCGTTGAGATGCCAGAATCGTGCGACCAATGGATGCACTTTCAACATAAGTCATGGTGGAAAGAGTAGTCGCTGCTGAACTGCTTTTTAAATGCCACAGGTTTGCCTTTTTCGTACTCTCTATGAAATGGCAGCCAGCCATGACATATATTTTGTTGCATCATTCGTAACGGCTTACGGTAGAATGTTTCCATTCTTTTTTTATGGAAGCTGATTTATGGTACTCAAGTTCTTCTTGCTTTTTCTGTTGGCCGTCGCTGGTTTGGTAAATCAACATGTGCTGGGGCAGCAAGTACCAGACAAAACATTCCAACCCAAAATTGAGTCTCCGGTGTTTGAAAAGGGGAGGGGGCCGCGAGTCGGCATCGACTCTGCGCACCATAATTTTCATACTGCAACTGGCCGCTATAAATCTTTCGCCGATCTTTTGAAACGTGACGGATACCGGATTATCGATTTCGATCAGTCGATTACCGAGCAGACGCTCAAGAAAATTGACGTTTTGGTGATCTCCAATGCGCTGAATAAACGAAATATCTCGGATTGGGCTCTGCCAACTCCCTCAGCCTTTGAACGGGACGAGATTGACGCGTTGAAATTGTGGGTAGCAGCTGGCGGATCCTTGTTTCTGATTGCCGATCATATGCCATTTCCTGGGGCGGCATCCGAGCTAGCGAAGGCATTTGGTTTTACATTCAGCAACGGTTACGCGAGGCCTGCTCTGCAAAGAGAACGTGGCGCTATCGGAGATGTTTTCGGCAAAACATCCGGTTTGATCGATTCTGAAATTACGAGAGGCAGGTCAGATGCCGAGACGGTGACCTCGGTCACAACCTTCGGTGGCTCTGCATTTCAAGCCCCGGATAGCGCGATCAAGATTATTCAATTCGGCCCAAAGTCAGTTTCCCGAGAAACCAAACGTGCACCAGGGATAACTCGTGATGCACCCACGATTACAATTGACGGATGGTGTCAGGGAGCCGCATTGAAAATGAAGAAGGGAAGAGTTGTTGTTTTCGGTGAAGCGGCGATGTTTTCGGCTCAGCTGGCCGGCCAAATGAAGCGTCCGATGGGAATGAACGCTCCCAATGCTAAACAAAACTACCAGCTGCTGTTGAACGTCATGCGGTGGCTCGCCAAAGTCGAGAGTAGGCAAGATTGATTCTCGGATTTCTGATAGAAGCATTCTTTTATGATTGTGTCATGGAACTTTGTGCGTCGCCGCGTCTCGCGAATTCGTTCGATTGGGGAAGTCTAATTCCGGCAATCTTGAGACGTTGGTCGGTGGAATGAGGAAGGAACTCACATCATGAAACTTAGTTTGATTCTACAGTCTTTGATCGTTGTCACGGTTCTGTTTCACGTATCCGTTGCGCAGGACGTTCAGGTAGTCGACCTATTGTATGTCGTATAGAAAAAGACGAACCATCAGCCGGATTTCGTGGCCACGATTCAACTGGACGAAGGGTTGTCAAGAAATGAAAACCTGATCCGGCAGATCTACGCTTTAAAACGCCGCGAGTTTTTGAAGGACATTTATCCAGAAACCGAGGGACTCGTCATTCCAAGTTTTGCTGAAGAGGTATTTGTTCGAAAGGAATGGACCGTACAACTTGCGAAATTCACGGAACAGACGGGGGAAAAACTGGGGGAATATTTCGACACATTGAACAAGGTTGCTGAAAGAGATTTGATTCGGGACTATGTTTGGGCTTTTCACCGCCAGAAAAATTGGACGAAACCGGTGGATCTAGATTTTGAGAAATTCGAATCGTGGAAAAATGAAAATTTGAAGTCCCACAAGCCACAAACCAAAGCCAATTTGGTCATTGATCAAACCGCCGAAATCAACGGGAATCCGAATTCTTCTCGATAAAAACTCAATAAAAAACGAGACGGATGGGGCCATTTGGTTACATCTGGCAATCCAGCGAGTTGATTACAACCGAAAAAACAAAGTCAAACCGATCGTCAAGGTGAACGATCTTATTGTGCCAACATTCGAGGAAGAAGTTTATGCGAGGACATATTTTGCCAAAGACAGCGTTAAGTCTTTGAAAGGGGGGCCATCAAAGCTGGTGCGTAACTACGTTCAGGAACTTGACTTGGTCCACAAAGAGGGGTGGATGAACGAGTACGTTTGGACACATTATCGACAAAAGTCGTGGGGATTATCCGAAGGGCTAAAACTCAAGGAATACAACGATGGGGCGAGAAAAAAATAAAAAAACATAAACCGATTATTGGAATTGCATTATCGGGTACGTAGTTTGAACTGGGCAAAGGTTGCTCATTAGATCAGCGCCTGCGGAAGAGTTCATACCTGGATGGAAGCGGGCCCCAGACTTCCGTAAACTCGTCGTGGATCGGGAGCTGAAATGTTCATTTTAGTTGCGACTGCGGCAATCCTTTTGAGCAAGAAAGGCATCCTAGACCTCGCTAATGAGCTTCCTAACGACCGGATGAAATACCGGCCAGTCGTGACAGGATTCAAAAAATGAGCCTCACCTGCCGCTCTTGAGCACTTCTTCCAAGGTCAAATGGTCGTCACCATTTCGATTGAGCGCATTAAAGCCTTCGGGTTGCCGAAGTTCATCGCGGGTTACTTTTCCATCGCCATTTTTATCGAACTTTTTGAAAGTACGAGTTAGAAACGCATTCTTGGAGGTCGACGCATTTGTTTTCGCAGCAGTAATTTTTTCATTTGGTCGATAGTATTCCACGTAGCCCAGCATCATCTCTTCATCGGTTTGATCACCCCAATACACGGTCTCTTCAGGATCTGGGTTCGCCGGATTGTTTTCGCTGTTGTCGTACCACGCTGTTACTTCAATTTTCGAACCACTTCTCACTGTTTTGGGTTCCATCAGTCGATATTCCAGCTGCCAGTTAAAATCGTAGCGTGGCACATCAAGCAATATTTCACGTTTTCCACCTGTGACCAACTCGTAGCGAAACGCTTTTCCTCGGACATGCATGTGCGGCATGAACGAAAGTAATTTGACATCGCTATTTATCGGGAACGACTTTTTTTCTTCATGATTTTCCGCACCCGCCGGGATTTCGAGTATGTCTCTGCCTCGACGACGCTCATTTTTTGCGATGCCGACGTTGCGAACCGCATGTTTTGGTATCCCATTGAAGAACTTCAAACCAATTTTCGTTTGATCAACTGTCCGTTTACCGTTGGGCGTGTAATGCAATTGAAAAATCAAATTACTTCCGGCCGGCAACTTCTTCGCGAACCCCTCAGGGTAAACTTGGTAGCTATTGCCCGGGACATAGGCGGCAAAAAATCCGCTGGTTCCATCGATGTTTCGGTCTCCCGGTTGGCGAGCAAAAACTAAAACATGATGCACAACAGACGGATCTGTCGGACGAATTTCAACGGCTTTAATCCAGGTATCCTTTTCGACCGTCTTCTTAACAACAGCATATTTGTAGGGCATTTGACCCGTCGACTGAATTCTTATTTCGCGAGGAATCTCGTAAACCTTGTCGGGCGTCCCGATGTTCCATTCGTCTTTGAAAACCTTCGTCAGTGGAGCGTTGGCAGCATCGCCCAGATTGCGTTCGGAAGAAAGCCAGCTCAGTAAGTTCTCTTTATTCGAGCGGGTTAGGCTGCTGTCATTTGCCCAACGCGAAGTCCCCTCTTTCGCAGCAAACCATGGTGGCATGGTTCCGTTTTCAACAACGGTTTTGATCATTCCTGCATGTGAAATGATGTCATCGGCCGTTTCCAAACTGAAGGGGGCGAGCCCTTTTTCACGATGGCAATGAACGCAATTGTTTTGCACAATTCGGGCAACTTGATTGTGATACGTCACATCAACAATCTTTGATTTGCGTTGCGTTTCATTCTCCGACCAAAGATCGCACCCGGGGGCGGTTGTCGCCCGAGTGCTGATTTGTTTGCCTGAAACGATCGAATTTAACGCATCAATGAGAAAGTTGTTTTTGGGTTTCGCAAGTGTGTAACCCAATCCGAATTGATCATCAACGGCCCCGCGATAGACCAGTGTTTGAGCTGAATCAAATACGAAGACCTCTGCGGTCGTGTGAGCCTTTAGCGTATGAACCAGGCTTTCGTCTTGATCGTGGAGATACGGTCCGGATAATTCATTCGTCTTGATTACCGCTTTGATGTCATCTGTTTTATCTGATGCGATCGAATTCAAAAAGCAAAACCGGATGTTCTTCGATGTGAATTGTTTTTCAATTTGGGCCAATGATGGAGCGTATTTTCTACAAATCGGACAGCTGGTGCTCGTCAGCGCGATTACCGTTGCTTTGAAATCCTCGCAGTTCGATAAATCAAATTTTCGACCGTCAACTGCGATTCCTGAGACATTTGAAAATCGCTCACCAACGTGAACGTCCGCCGGTTTGATCTTTTTCGGACCAACGCGGATCGGATCCGATCCGTTGGCCACCGAAATGAAAAGTAGCGATACTGTACCGGTGGCGAATAGGATTCGACTAAAACAGCTCATTAATTTGACTTCTATGAATTTACTGGTTTTCGTTTGCGGCTAGTAATTCACGACGACGACTAGCCCATATGCAAAGTTGGCCCATATGCAAAGTTTTCAACAAGTGGAACACTGAAGCGCAAGGACAATTGCTGGAATAAAGTTCCATACCGTGTATACCTTGGTTCGCCAAGAATGTTTCGGACGATTCGAAAAAAAATTAGCTTCGAACGCTATTTCGAAAAACGTGGCGGAATTTTTCGAGTCATGGTACTTAATGGCTCCATCGCTCGAAAGTGAAATCCGCGTTGCGGTCTTTTCACGGCAGACGATCCAGTTGGCAGATCGGCGTATTGTAATAGCAAGTAGAGTTGTTTGTTATTTTGAGATTTGTGCGTTGATTGCGAGATTTTCGATCCCGATTAGTCAGTGGCTTGTTTTTCAGGCGCATCTTTTACAGGCTTCACGCCCGTGTCGATTAACATGTAGCCGGACCAGAAAAATGGGTGATCTGTTTTCAAAGCCACGCCTCCGGTGATTGAGCGAATTCGCGGTTCTCGATCGGGATTGATGTCATTTAACATGGAGAGCTCGCGAGCCCGCCGCCATGCTTGAGCGGCCGAGTCGTTCTTAAGCTCTGCTAGAAATTCCCGTGTTAAATTGAAATCGTTTTCACCCCCAACCGCCCATCGCGAAAGTAAAACCGTCCTTGCGCCGCATGCCATCATTCCACATACGGTCAAGAAGATTTCATTTCCGTTGCCGGAGATTTTTCCGCTTCCAGCCGCTGTGTTGAAGCCGGGAATGATGTACTGCTCCGGTCCGTAGAACGGAAGAGACATCCATGCCCCGACGTTACTTCGGGGGGCTCCCTTGTCGACCTGCAACGGCGACCATTCAAAACCAGCGATCCTTTCCGCTTGCTCAATTTCATCCCAAATGACGAGTGTGTCGATTTGGCTGGAATAGGATGCCGAATCGAAACCGATTTTCTTATTCAATATCGAAGCCGACGGTAGGACTTTCTGCAGCTTTGTTAATTCGGTCTGGTTTACTTCCGGGTCTTGTCCTCGAACCAAACGCCCGGCGACGACGGTGGTGTTGGTTTGAGGTCGGATTTTTCGTCGATCTGGAACAATTGTGGAAACGGTGGGTGCGTATCGAATCGCCACCTTAGCTGCAAGATGTTCGGTCATTCCCTGCTTTCCAACTTGAAGGGCATCGAATGGAAGGTACCAAAGCATTCCATCGGGCACGATGACCAGTTCGTCATACTGTTCCCAGTCCATCGACTTCGGTTGCAGGATTTCCATCAATTTCATGGCAGGTTCTTTCCATCCATCGGATTCCAGAACCTTTTGGGAAACCGACGCCAAACGTGGCCCAATGTTTCCCATCTTCTTCAAGAGAATCGGCAAGTACCGTTTGACAGAACTGATTGGAACCATTTTCTCAAGCTTGTAGGAATCCTTTGTCAGAATAAAAGAATAAAAGACTTTTCCTTGGGCAAAAAAGATCCATGCCGCCTGCTTAGGATTCATTCGCTTTTGAAGTTCACCAAAGTCTAATCTTGGCGGGAAGCTCATCGGTGCTGGGTTTCGCTTCAATGAAGCGTTGATGAGGAGTAGCTCCCGTTGCATCGAATTCTTCGTCAGCTCATTGACCAAATTGATTTGCAATTTTCCTTCATCGGTGGACAATTCCGGTACCCCATCGATTTTTCGTAATTGAGTCTCAATATTGGACGCGGCTGTGGATAGCCCCGCATAATTCGGATGAGCTACGTTGAAGATTTTCCGTTGTTCGACGGCTTCCTTGGAGAGCATTGTTTCAGGTGCCTCCATCATCCAGCGGAATGCAAGTAATCGCCCACCGAGCGGCATCGAGTTGTAAAATTGAAACCGCCGAACGTTATCAGCAATTTCCATCGCTTTCTCATATTCTTTGCGATTCATCGCGATTTGAAACCATCGCAAACGCGCATCTTGAATTGGAGAAAGCAAAAATGTAAACGCCTCAAGGGGGGAGGCAAGCCAGTCGGCGGCAGTCGGTTCGTTCAAGAGTTCGTTGTAAATGACGCCTGCTGTCCGCTCCGTATACGCACTTGCAAGGTCCATCTCGTAGGCCGCGGTGATTTGGAAAAGACGCTTGCTTGAAGTTACATAGGTTTGAAACCCTGTTCTGGCGTTGGCCATGCTGTCGGGAGTATTTGCTGCAAGTGCATTCACCTGCGCCAGATGAAAGAAATAGCGAGCCGCCAGTTCGCTTCGTTGTAAGTCTTTATTAATCAACTTTTTCGCTGAATTTAAGAATGTCAGCGCCTGTTGGCCTAATCCGTTCTCGATTTGCGACTCTGCGCCAAGGAGCAATAAATTGCATTGAACTGAATCGGGTAGCCTTCGGAAAAGATCGCCCTGCAAGATCAATGCTAGAGGCTGGTATTCACCCTTGTTTCCCGAAAGAAGATGAACTCTTAGTCCGCGTTGAAACGCTTGAGACAACAAATCCCATTGATTGAAGATTGCCGCCGAGAAAGTTGTTTCCAAATACAGCTGTGCCGCTGCCTTGAGATTGCCTGCCTCCTGATTAAGATTCGCAAGCTCAAACAATGCAATCGGCGTTAGTGGATGATCAAAACCTTTGGCTTGAGCGGCCGATAGAATGATCTTCGCCGCACGGTCGTAGTCTTTCATCGACGCAAGGGCCATTCCATGAAGCAGTTGTGACCATGCTTGTGAGTACGGATGATTGATTAGCGGTTGCTTTTGCAAAGTCGAAACCAGTGTTCGACTGTAGGGGGCATGTTTGGTGAGCGGTCCGAAAATTTCACGCCGTCGTGCCATCGCAAGCGCTGCACAACGCATGATTTCGACGACATTGACAATTCGCTGCTCAGGGCGTCGGACGACTCCACCATTCTGGAGTGCTCGGTTGTATTCTTCCTGGCTACCGAACTGAACCTGGACATTCCGGACAAGACCGATCAAACCGCTGCGAGTTGTTTTTCCCCAATTGATTCTCGCCTGAGCGATTGCGTTTTCATCTTTTTCCATTGATGCAGGGAAGGTGACCGAATCGAGCAAGTTGATGTTGGTCATATACATATCTAGTGCCAAACGATAACACCCTTGCGCCTCCGCAATTTTGCCGGCCTTGTAATAGCACTCACCCTTCATCGTTAACGAGCAAACCGCGTCGGCAAAAAGTCGCTCTCCGTTGGCTGTCAAAATTTTGTAACCGCTTGACGCACGATCAAATTGCCGCAGGGCAGAGTTCAAGTTGTCTCTGTTGTACAGCCCCAACGCGTTGTAATAGTTTTGAGTCGGAAGCGCGCTGCTCTGGGCCTCCGCCGTGATGGGCGTCGCCGTCCATCCAAATGAGAAGAGAAAAAGAAGGTGTGCGGAAACCAAGTTTTGAACTTGTTTTGCTAGGCGATAGCAATGACTTGCTTGCATGGTCATATCGAAATTTCTCGTTAGAATTTTGCCGTTTCGTCGTTGCAGCATTCCGTGTGGAATCTGGCAATCAGCTGCTCCTTCTTCATTTCTCTGGCCGCGATTCATTGGTCACTTATTTTTCTCTTGAAAAATTAGGCGATTAAGAGCAATGACCCACACCGAACCGAAACCCTCTGTTTTCACGCACTTTCAATCCATAAATAAGTGAGCGACCAAGGAGCACCGGCTCGAAAAAAGCGGGAAATGTCGTTTACGCTGGCCCAACGACATCAACATAAGGATGGCTTCAGAATAATCGTTTTCTCATGTTTTGGCGAATGGAAAGGCAAATTCAGCCTCAAGCCCGAGGATTTAGAACAGCTTTTTTGTTTTTTCCGCCAAAGTCGACGCGGTTCCGGTCCGATAACATTTGTAACGAATATTACGATTATTCGCACAATTGAATTTCGCAGGTTTACCGATCAGGACACCCAAACGGGGCGACGGAGTCAACGACATGAAGTCCAAATCATACATTAGAACACTACAACTCACTGCATGTGGGTTTTGCCTTGCGATTGGATGCTTCGCAACCGGATGCCAAATTTCTGTTGGTGGTCAGCTTCTTCCAAGTGCTCACTATCTGCATGACGATTTGCAATATTTCCCACCTGGTGCGGAATTTAAACTGCAGAACGAAGCCAACGCCTTGGAGAACTACAAGGCAGAACAAGCTTTGAACGAAAACTAGCACACTTTCTGGGAGTGATTCCAAAAAGATGCACCGATGATATAGTTGTCAAAAGCCGCCCCGTTGAGGACGGCTTTTGGCGTTTCTTGGCCTTGGGCCAGGCAGGACCTACGAGTGCCGGTCATTCGATAGAAGGTCTCGCCATCCCACGTGCTAATTCTCGAATGATCCGCATCGGTGTCAGCCTTGTTGTTCGAAAGCCGTTGAGCTGGTCAATGCGACAAATAAATCCAGCGATCGGGACAACAGCTGACGGCAGATTGGTTGGCATTGCTGCCGCTGGTGAGTCACCGTTTGCGATCTAACTGGTCTGCCGCCACAACAACCTGATTTGGTGTATGAGTTGGTTGAAGGCGAGGATGAATGCAGAGTTCGATAACGACGAAAACAAGGCGAAAAATAATAGATTTGGCAGCATCCGCTTTCCCCAGGGAAACAGCGCTTGCTACTTTTTGGTGGTGATTTGAAAGGTAGGACTCTCGTCGAAGTTTAGAGCAAGGTCGTATTACAGGTTCGATTTGACCCGTGATGTAAAAGGCAACCCAATGTTCGGCGACAGCTGATTTCCTGGGATCTAATTGCTCTGGTCCTGTGCTCGATAGAGCAGGGTAGAGGCAAACAGGGTTCCTCGAGATGAGTCCACTTTCGTGACGCGTCTTCCATACAAAAAACATCGCTGCTTATCTGCGTAGAAAAAATAGCTTAGATTGCGGGTCTTCACCGGCCTTATATGCGATAAAAAAATGAATCGATCTGCGGGACGACTTTTCCGACAAGCTCTCGAAAGCAGCAAGCCACTCCAAATTGTTGGAACCATCAACGCGTATACCGCTATGATGGCTTCTCAAATTGGTCATCGGGCGGTTTACATTTCGGGTGGCGCATGTGCCAATGCGTCTTATGGTCTACCAGATTTGGGTATCACATCGCTGAACGATGTCATTGAGGACGCTCGAAGGATAACGGCGGCGGTGGAGACTCCCTTGATGGTCGATATCGATACAGGTTGGGGCGGTGCATTCAACATTGCCAGAACGATCAAGCAAATGACCGCAGCCGGTGTCGCAGCGGTTCATATCGAAGATCAGGTCTTTCAAAAGCGTTGTGGTCATCGTCCCAATAAAGAGCTGGTTTCACTCAATGAAATGTGTGACCGAATTAAGGCTGCCGTCGATGCGAAAACGGACGACAGTTTTTTCATCTTGGCAAGGACTGATGCTTACTCGACAGAGGGGGTTGAGGCGGCAATCGAACGATCGGCAATGTACTTGGAAGCTGGTGCTGACGGAATTTTCGCCGAAGCAATGTCATCACTGGACGAGTACAGACAATTTAAGCAAACCGTTCAGGGGCCGTTGTTGGCGAACATGACGGAGTTCGGTGTAACACCCCTTTTCACAAAAGATGAACTCGTATCAGCGAATGTTGATATGATTTTATATCCATTGACTGCGGTTCGTGCGATGAACAAAATCGCTGAAGAAGTTTACACGCAAATCCGAGATGTCGGTGACCAAAAGCAACTTCTGCCGAAAATGCAGACTCGCGACGAGCTTTATCAATACCTTGGCTATTACGACTTTGAAAAAAAGTTGGATACACTTTTTGGAAACTCCAACAAAGAATAACGGAAAAACTGATCATGAGCGAATCCATTGATGCGGCAAAGAAGCCGGCAAACACAGCGGGCCTCCGAGGCCAAGTTGCCGGCAAAACGGCGTTGTGCACCGTTGCCGCAAACGGACATTCGGGTTTAACGTACTGTGGTTACGACGTTCAGGATTTGGCAGAAAAATGCATATTCGAAGAGGTCGCTTTTTTGCTGCTCAATGGCGATTTGCCAAACCAAACACAGCTTGATGATTTTTGTACGCAGCTTGCGGAGCAACGCGAATTGCCCGACGCGTTGAAGGAGGTGCTCGAACGGATTCCCGCATCGGCGCATCCGATGGATGTGATGCGGACCGGCGTTTCAATGCTTGGAAATATTGAAACCGAAACGACGTTTGGCAGCCAGAAAGACATTGCAATTCGATTGCTGGCGACGTTGCCCGGAATGGTGACGTACTGGTATCGTTTTTCGCATGACCAAGTCCGGATCGAAATGAACACCGGCGCGAAAACAATCGGCGGCCATTTTCTCAAATTGCTATCCGGCGAAGAACCAGCCGAATTGCATGAACAAGTCATGAATGTTTCATTGATTCTCTATGCCGAGCATGAGTTTAATGCATCAACGTTCACGGCTCGAGTTTGTGCTTCAACGCTTTCGGACTTGCATAGCTGCATCACCGGCGCAATCGGGTCGCTTCGCGGACCACTCCACGGTGGCGCCAACGAAGCGGCCATGGACATGATCGAAAAATGGACATCGCCTGATGAGGCTGAATCAGAAATCATGGGGATGTTGAGCCGCAAAGAAAAAATCATGGGGTTCGGACACGCCGTTTACCGCGAATCGGATCCGCGAAATGGAATCATCAAACAATGGGCCGAAAAGCTGGCTGAATCAGTTGGCGATACTCTCCTTTACCCAGTGTCTGTTCGCTGTGAGGAAGTGATGTGGAGGGAGAAGAAGTTGTTTTGCAACGCGGATTTCTTTCATGCATCGGCGTACCATTTTATGAATATCCCCACCAAGCTATTTACACCGATCTTTGTGATGTCGCGAACCGCTGGTTGGTGCGCACATGTTTTCGAGCAACGCTCAGACAATCGAATCATCCGGCCCAACGCAGAATACATTGGACCGGAATTGAGAAAGGTGCCGGACATCCAATCGCGGTGAGGAACTTTTTAGCGATTTAATCGGTGCATCCGCCCGATCGATCCGCCGATGCGATAGTGAATGTCTTCGGTTGCGCGGATCACTAAAGCGTTGAGTGGAGCGTAAAACTGAATCGTACCGACGCCGCCGTTGACATCCCAAAAGCTTGGGCTGATTGTGCTTTGTATTAAGCGAATTAAATCATCGGCGTTGGCGCGTATGATTCCACCGCCGTTGGCACCGTAGGTTTGTGAAAAGAATGCCAGGGGGCCGCCTGATGCAAAACCGGATAACTCAAGATTGTCCGAAAGCATATCATCGATGCTGTCTTCCAGCGAAACCTCCTGTGCCAATAACTGGATATCATTGGTCTCCAAGCGGTTGATTCGTTTCGCTTCTTTCTGGGCAATCTTATCTAAACGAGACCGGATTCTTTTCATCAGAACTTGCATGCGCGCCGACCTTTCGAATCGTCGATCGTACCGGATTTCAATCGCTAAGGTGCAAAGATCGCGAATCGCAGCCGCATGTTCAAATTCAGTCTGGGCAATCGCTTGATTGCGCAAAAAGGCCGAGATGTCACGATCGTACGAAATGAATGACCGCACCGGCGTTTTTAAATCATCAACAGGTTTTTTTGCAAAAACATTTCTGCTCGTTGGATCTGTAACGCCAGACGATACTGAAATAAAGAGTAACGAGCTTAGTACGGCGGAATTAAGACCAAGCCAAAAAATATGTGTCATCATTTCGTCTCCATACGAATCGCCCCTGATGATTCGTTAACCAAAACGAGATTAGCAACTTTTTGGAAACGATGCAAATCGACGATGCTAATCAAAGGCAAGCACCGCGGGCAGTTGTACCGTTTTAAAGCTAGTCAAACGGCATGATGGTAATGCCCGACGCAGCATAACAAGTCTTTTTTGATTGACGTTTTGATGAAACACAAAACGCTTTGAACGATTACCCCGATGAGCAGGCTTTTAAACAAAGGATTTTGGGAACGTCAAATTCAATCTCTTTTTTTTCGGGCCTTTGCTTCCATGGCTTCAAGCTTGATGCCGAATTTTTTCGGGAGTTTATCTTTCTGGTCGTCGGTGACGTCCAATTCATTCAGTAAGTAATCAACGTCGAGAAACTGAGAATCAATTTGATTGACCAGGATTCCATCTTTTTGCTCCTCTGTGTATTCAAATTACGCCGATGTCTTCGAAACAAAAGTCGCGAGAAAGTAAAGAAGAAAAAACGCCAAACTCTTCATTCTTTACCCCCCAAATGCGGTCGCAACAAATGGTTTCCATTCACTGTTTCGTTATATAAAGTTTTTTAAATCCAGCAAATGTTAGGCGCACCTTCGCTCAAATCGCAATGGGCTTTCCGACACCCACTGATTCCGTTTGTTTTTCAGCCAGGATGATGGCGTCTTTGGCTAGTTCGCCGCCAAGGACTTTTGAGTCTGTCCCGCTCGCGAGGCTCGACATTACCTCTTTGATTTCCGATTCGAACCCTGCAATATCGTCACCGGCATTCAATTCTGGACGAATGACTTCGCCATCGGAAGTCAAGATTTTGAACGGCAAGGATTCAGCCGCATCGCTAAACGCAGCAAACTCGAAATTCATCGTCGCCTGTTCCAAGTGTATTTCAAAACCGTGCGTAAATGGCCGACCTTGTTGGTTGATGACTCCACACGTCGACGCGACCGAATAATTCGCATCACCAAAATCGAAAACCGAATTGCAAAACTCGACCGCTTCGCCTCGCATCCTGCCGAATGAGCAAACTTGTTCGGGCATGCCAAACAGCATTCTTATCAAGTGCGCATCATGGACATGCAAATCGATCATCGGACCTCCGACCTTGTTCAAGTCGTAAAAATCAGAAATCCATGTTGGATCGGAAATGATTCGTTTAAAACTCCCGCCGATGATTGCACCATACTTGCCTGAATCGATCACCGAGCGGGCGTATTCATATTCTGGAAAGAAGGGTAAGACGTGCCCGACAAACAATTGCACTTTGTTTGTTTCGGCCGCAGCAACGATGGTTTCACAATCTTTTGCATTGAGAGCCAACGGCTTTTCGCAAAACACATGCTTGCCCGCGTCCATCGCAGCGACGCAGTGCTCAACATGTAAATGGGGTGGCGAGCAAATATCGACCAGATCGATATCCGATTTCAACATCTCCTCAAACGATTCGAACGGTGCTACGTTTGACAAATCGACCTGTTCGCCGGGGGGGCCAAAGTTGCCTTTGATATTGGACCAGTCTCCACTTCGTTTTTTCTCGTCACGAGAGCAAATCGCCGAAACCGTAGCATTGGTAACCCGTTGATAGGCAAGCCAATGGATCCACCCCATAAACCCGATCCCGATGATTCCAACTTTCATTTTTCTCTTAACTTTCTTTGGTTTGGTTTGCTGAAAATGATTCACGTGAGGGCAAAGCAAGGATCTTTGTTCTACGGATTGGGTTCGGGTTCAACATTCACCCAGTCATTATTTGGCTCGTAGCCAGCGGCGATTAGTGCGTCACCGGCTTCCTCTGCAAACCAGACCCTTGCCTCTTTATGAAAATGCCGTTTCCAATCTCCGATGCTACCCTTTCGGTAATGACTCTTCAAATCCTCTCGATCGAAACCGGCGGACGTTGTCTCATTTAGGGGGGCGGCTTTCGAAGGATCGGCGCCCAGGAACTGATACATCAAGCCACGGAGCTTTTCGGTCTCATGATGAAGTTTTTCGTAAGTCAATTGAAATACTGCGCCGGAGTGTTTCTTAATAAAACGGCTATCTCGAAGAAACCGTTGCCCCCAACGCCGTGCCCTTTGCCGAACCCAACGCTCATGATCCAGCAGTTCATGCGGATTGCGACGGAAGTATTCTTGATGATTTTGAAACCGTTTTCGTTTGCTTTTCATCGCCGGGAGATTTTCAAACGGGTAATCCGTATTTCCCATACGCAAGAAATGGAACGTCAAACTAACCAGGCAATCGCGACCATCACGAACAACATGGATTCGCTTCGCATCCCTCAAGATCACTGCATTCATTGGGCAAGGTGTTCGATCGCCCAAGATCCTGGCCGTCGGCTTGTCAGGGTTTCGTGAACCGATATCGATCAGTTTTTTTATGAATGTTTCGTATTCTTCAATGACTTCTGAGTTGATTGCTTTCGACATTAAGGTTGTTGCAGGATCTTGGCCCGGTGTCGAAATTTTTTCGAAGCCAGCATGCAACCGGTGGAGGTGGTACTCGCCAGTGCAACAAATGTCTGGATGGAGATTCAGTAGATTGCCGATCCAGTTCGTACCTGATCGCATAAATCCTCGAAGCAGGTAGTAAGTCTTTTGTTCTTCCATTGGTTGAGTTCTTTTTGACCTTTGAAAATTCGTTAAATCGTATGCAAAACAGTGTGGTTGGTATCATGCCGCATTCGAAGTCTTAGATGCAGGCCGTGGAACTGTTTCGCCACATTAGTCGTTTCCGGTAAATTCCGGGTACGAACCCAGCACAGAGAGCGAGGATGTCTTCTTTTTAAGTTGATTGAATGCGTTGCGCAAACGAACCTCATCCCGGTGCCCTTGAAGTTCGACGAAGAAGTTGTACTCACTGAAGACGTCTGGTTTGGGAAAAGATTCAATCCACGTCAAATTGAGTTTTGAACGTTTGAACAC
>CAJQQR010000126.1 GCA_905480545.1 uncultured Pirellulaceae bacterium | reverse complement strand
GATGGCTCGGATCATTTATCCGGAAAAGTGTCCAGTAGTTTATCGCAAATGCCACAAGATGGATTGCAAGTCGGCTCAGACAAGAACGGTGCCGTAGGAAACTACAGTGCTCCACATGAATTAAAAATGAAGGGCACGCTGGTTGTAGAAATTCAATAGCCTATTTTCAGGATGTCAACCTTTTCTTCACCGATGAGAAACTGTGCTCTCGAGGCATTATTGTTTTCGGAGATCCAAACGATTTGATGATGACTCTTAACCTTGAACGCGGTTGCGTCGACACGACAACGGCCAGACCACAAAGGACTGGATCGACCGCGGAGGGGGTGTTAGCGAATCAACAGCGGGCATGGGGCCCCAATTCCCCACCGACTCACACCGCGATGACCCTTGGCTAAATCTTTGGACATTGTTGCATAGGCATCGTATGCACAAAAATCCTCAAACGGTATACCGATAGCGACCATTGTAGATTCGTTGAAAAACGGTTGGCATTTCGCGGGTGATGGGTGGCTACCACATTCAGGCCGACAACATCGCAGGTTTAAAATTGGGTCGCGACGTTGCAAAGTTCATTTGGCCAGAGATTCAAAAGTACTTTGATGGAACAGCCCAGTCCAAACACGCGAAATCGCACGAGCACAAGAAAACCGGCATATAAACCCCGCAGACCAAACACCATCAGTGGCAAAGGGTTACGAACCTGATTGCCACTGATGTTTTATGTTCGATGTTTAATGTTCGATGTTTAATGCTTGATGTTATCTCTCGATCCCGTATTCTTCAATTTTGCGATAGACGGTCGCCCGG
The DNA here is from genome assembly GCA_905480545.1 of uncultured Pirellulaceae bacterium. Taxonomy (GTDB): domain Bacteria; phylum Planctomycetota; class Planctomycetia; order Pirellulales; family Pirellulaceae; genus JABAAE01. The sequence goes on along the minus strand of CAJQQR010000126.1, from coordinate 9,877 downwards.
CCAATCCCAAGTAGTTTGGCCGCGTTAGGGACGCTATTGTTGCTTCTCGAAAGTGCTTCCTTGATGAGTTTTCTCTCCCAAAAATCGATCCGCAATGACTCGAGCTGCGTCGAACCCACATCACGCAGGCCAAGATCCGATGGACGAATCGAATTCCCTTCTGCCATCACAACAGCACTGTCGATGACATTTCGCAATTGCCTCACATTACCCGGCCACGAATACCCCACCAAAATATCTTTCGCCGATTCGGTCAACTTTAATTTCGTTCGACCATGCTGCAACCGAAAATGGTCAAAGAAGTAATGGACCAAACGCTCGATGTCCGATCCACGATCCCGCAACGGCGGTATGGTGACTTCAAAAACACTTAACCGATAATAAAGATCTTCACGAAAGCGTTTCTCCGCGACAAACTCACTTAGGTCACGATTTGTCGCGCAAATGACGCGGACATCAACGTCGACCTCCTTGGTGCCACCCACGGGCAAGAACGGGTGCCCCTCCAAGATCCGCAGGAGTTTTGCCTGTCCTTCGAGCGTCAACTCACCGACTTCATCTAAAAACAATGTCCCCGAATCAGCTTGTTGAAACCAACCAGCATGGTCTGAGTCCGCACTTGTGAACGAGCCTTTTTTGTGTCCAAACAATTGGCTTTCCATCAGCTCAGCTGGAATCGCGGCACAATTCACCGACAACATAGGCCGATCAGCTCGTGGACTACTCTTGTGAAGTGCTCGCGAGACAAGCTCCTTGCCTGCACCACTTTCACCGCGAACCAGGACGCACCCCGAAGCATTCGCGATACGAGCAATTTTCTTTTTTAAGTCCTGCATCGGCGCACTTTCACCGATCATTTCATCGGTGTCGGCAACTTTCTGCATTAACCGCTCGTGTTCGTGAACCAACGAAGTGTGCTGACGAGCACGAACCAATGAGCGAACGACAATCTCGGAAATCGCACGGGCCACCAGGTAATCGCTTTCGTTAAATCGGCCCTCTTGCAGATAAAGATGGACCGCACCCAGCGTTTTTTCATGATAAACCAGGGGAACACAAATCGAATCGGCAAACTCACCAACATCATTCACGTTTTTGTGATGATGATCCATGCGGACGGCACGCTGCCCTTCCGATACGATTCTTGTAAGCGATTCGGAAAGCTCTATTTGATTTGCGGCTGATTCAGGCACTACAATTTTCGGCGTCAGATGGCCATCTTCCTTCAGCCACATGAAACCGGCCACCGAAGCGTTGGTTCGTTCTTTGAGCTGACGCAGTGCCACATAAACAACATCGTCCGGATCGTCGATGCTTAACAGCCGCAGGCTTAACTGAAAGACAAACGAAACCGCTTCCGTAGATTCCTGTTGTTTTAGAATGGCAAGCGCGATGTCCCCAGTATCCGAAGGGCGAACCTGTTCTTCAAAGACAACCGTATTATGGGCACTCGACTCTTCCGAGATGGGAGCCTGAACATCGGTCTGCTCTTGCTCTTCGCAAAACTCAAAACAAGTTTCACCTATTCGGAGCGTTTGACCAAACGACAATTTGCCCCCAGAGACTCGCGCCCCGTCAACAAAACATCCATTTCGGCTGTCGTTGTCCCTGACTGTCCAATCCGTACCAACCCGCGAAATCGTCGCGTGGACGCGCGAACATTGCTTGTCATTCAACTTGACCTGACACTCAAACCCGCGTCCAAGTTGGTTGGCTTTGGTCGGGTCCAAATGGAAACACGCACCAGACTGTGGACCGCTTTGGATTTTCAGGTACGCGTCGCTCGCGTTCATTTGTTTTGAATGGGTCACGCTCTAAATATAAATGACGCAACCGAATGTCCGGCATTTATCTTGAACTGTATGATACGGTAGGGACGAGTAGACTGGCTCGTTCGGAAAAAATTAAACCAGGGAATTTGCCGCGAAACGCATTCCCCGCAACAGCCATTGTTTCGAAATCGCAAGCATTCCGGTGAGATGACAGGTGCGATTTAATGCTGCCCAAAAAGCTATCGTTCCGGGCATTCATTTGAAACTTACGGAATCGATACAAAAAACTGTCGCACAAAAAAACGACGCTGAATCGAAGTATAAACGCAAATCATTGAAATGTCGACCTTGCCTTGAATATCCCGTCGGTTTAACATTTTAAGGTTCGCCCAAAAACATTGCTGGGCGTCCATTTATTTCTTTAACGCCAGAAAAGTGATTATGCAAAAATTTCGCCGTCGCGGATTTCGCCTTCGATATCCAAGCTCTGTTTTACTGTTGGCCGTTTGCCTACTCTCTGCGTTCTCGAGCAACACTTTTCTAACTAACGCTACAGCAAGCGAAGAGCTGAAGCCATCCGCTCTTGAAAAGCAACTTTCGGTCATCATTTCTCAAATGGTCAACGGAGAAGACGGTCAGCATTTGCTGCGTCGCCCACTTGATGGCGAGATTTCTCGAAGAGCCATGAAGCAGTATCTCGATGGCCTCGATCCATGGAAACTTTATTTTTACCAAAGCGACTACGACGAATTTACACAGCAGGAAGATTCGCTTGGGGAGATGCTTAAAAAAGGCAAATTAGATTTTGCTTTCAAAGTATACAACCGTTTTCTGCAGCGAATCGATGAGCGAGTGGAGATGGCCAACGAATGGATCGATTCTGAATTGGATTTCACGATAGACGAATCCATGAACACGGATCAGGAAAGCATCAACTACCCCAAAGATGCTGCAGAGGCAAAAGAACGATGGCGTAAACGCATTAAATACAGCCTCCTCGTTTTGAAAAGCACAAAGGTAGAAGGTGATGCTGCGAAAGATAAACTTCGCCGTCGCTACAAATCATTCAAAACGCGAATGAGTCAGTTAAAATCGGATCGTGTTTTGGAAATGTTTGCCAATGCAATCACGACTTCGTTTGATCCACATACGTCTTATTTTTCAAAGACAACGTACGATAACTTCTTGATTCAAATGGCCTTGAATCTGGAAGGCATCGGCGCTTCGCTTCAATCTGAAGATGGCGTGACGGTCATCAAACGAATTGTGCCGGGTGGTGCAGCGGATAAAGAAGGCAGCCTGAAAGTTGAAGATCGCGTCGTTAGTGTCGGTCAGAGCACCGACGATGACGCCGAGATGATCGACGTCATCGACATGAACCTTGACGACGTAGTGAAGATGATTCGAGGAAAAGCGGGCACCGTCGTTCGGCTTGGAATCATGCCTCAAGGTGAAAACGAAATCAAAGTCTACAAAATCACACGAGAACGAATTGAGTTAAAAGACAGCGAGGCGCAAGGTGTTGTATTTGAACAAGGTACCAAGCCAGATGGAAAGCCATTCAAACTGGGTGTGATCGATCTACCCAGTTTCTACATCGACCTGGATGCGGCTCAAAAAGGAGACATTAACTACAAAAGTGCCACGAAAGACATTCGGAAACTGATTGGCACCTTCCGAGAAAAAGGGGTCGATGGTGTCGTTCTCGATTTGCGTCGTAACGGCGGCGGAAGCCTGGCGGAAGCCATTGGATGCACGGGACTTTTCATTGATCGCGGTCCAGTTGTGCAAATCAAGGGACCGTTTGGTAACGTCAGCGCTTACAACGACCGCTCACGCGGGATGGCATGGGACGGACCGCTGGTCGTGATTACGAGTCAATTCAGCGCAAGTGCGAGCGAGATTTTGGCGGGAGCGGTTCAGGATTACAAACGTGGACTGGTTGTCGGTGACAAAGCAACCCACGGAAAAGGTACGGTTCAATCTCTGGTCAACCTTTGGGAACAATTCAATCCTGGAATCAACAATCCGAACCCACCAACTGACTGGGGCGCACTGAAAATCACGCAGAGCCAATTCTATCGACCGGGTGGCGACAGTACCCAAAAGAAAGGGGTCGAAGCAGATATCGTATTGCCGTCTTTTTCGGATCATATGGATGTCGGAGAAAAAGATCTCGACTTTGCAATCGAATTTGACAAGGTCAAAGCCGCTCCATTTGAATTGAACCGTGAAGTTGATGCGAACGTCATTTCCGAATTACGCACAAAATCAAACTCGCGAATCGCAAAGTCGAGTGACTTTAAAAAGCTGGAAACAAACATTCAAAAATACTTGAAGGAGAAAGACAAGAGCACGGTAACGTTGAATGAGGAAAAGTTTTTCGCCCGTGAACTTGATGCCGAAAAAGAGGACGAAAAGACACTCTTGGAGCAGGTCAACGGTGACCAGAAAATCCGCCGCGACTTCTACTTAAATGAAGTGATGGCGATTGCAGCTGACTACGCCGCGATCCTTAAAAAGACTCAATCGGTCAACTAGTAGAGCCTTTCGATCGTTAATTCCGGTGCGATATGGTGCCGGTTCCCTCTCTCCTCTTAACGTCCGATTATCATGCTTCAACTTTCCGTGAATCAGCTAACAACCATGCGTTGGTCAATGGCTGAGGACGCAACATTCTTCGCCGAAAATGGAATCTCATCGATCGGATTGTCTCGCGATAAGGTTGATGACTTTGGGGTCGAAAAAACCAAGGAGCTTCTCTCCGAGATGGGGATCGGTGTTTCGAGTTACGGGACGGTTGGATTTACTTCAGAGGTGGCGGGTCCAAAGCTCGCAGACCAAATCTTCCATGCCAATCAATCGATACAATTAGCGGCTGAACTTTCCGCGAAATGCCTAATCGTCCACACAGGCGGTACAGGAATGCATTTAAAAAAGAATCGATTTAATCTGGCAAAGCGAGTGATTGATTCAATTCTGCCCGTTGCCGAGGAGCACGGAATTAAACTGGCGATCGAACCGCTTTTTCGGGATCCTCAGTCTCAGAAAAGTTATTCCCATAACTTTAGCGACAGTTTTGAGTTGGTAGAGAACTACTCCTCAACTCACCTTGGATTGAACTTGGATGCCCTTCATGTCGGCAACGACTTATTTAAGTGTCCATCGGAATTAATCGACCGACATGTGTTCCAAATTCAGTTGACCGACTATTTCATTCGCAATGGCCGCAGATTCCGATGTAATTTTGGGAACGGAGAGTTGTTGATCAATGATTGGCTACGATTTATAGATGAAAGCCAAAACGTGACGACGATTGAAATTGAGATGTGGGGCGAAGAGTTTGACTACAGCCCCTACGATGAAACAGTATGCAAATCAGTTCAGATGATCCAGAATCTTGCGGGTCGGCATTTGCTTCCCAAAAACCCGAGCGAATCTAAGCCAATTGGAGCTGTAACGCCCGTTGGAATCTACAAAGAATGACCACGGCCGCGATCGTATTCTTGGGAACCGCCATCGCGTTTGTTCTGCTCCAGAGCATTTTAATCTTTCAATACAACCGTGTTCTCAAGCAGGCCTCTGGCAGAGTTGGTTCGGACCACCCAACCTCTGTAGCGATGATCCTTTGCGTGCGAGGATTTGATCCGTCTCTCACCAATTGCTTGCTTGCATTGACTCAACAAGATTATTCCTTGAAGAAACTAATCATTGTTGGCGACCATGTCACGGATCCTGGAATGATCGCCGCAAAACAGTTTTTGGAAAAACAGAACAGCCTTGAATTCCAAATCTTGATCAATGATCAAATCCACAAATCCTGCAGTTTAAAATGCTCGAATTTGGTTTACGCGTGCCAACGGCTTGATGATCAAATCGACGTGATTGCATTAGTTGATGCGGATTCAAATCCTCCGCAGGATTGGTTGCAAATGATGGTCTCTCCATTTAAAGACCACGAGGTGGCCGTTACCACGGGAATTCGCTGGTTTATTCCCACCGGTCCTCTCTCAGGAACGCTCGTCCGATACATCTGGAATACCGCTGCGATTGTCCAAATGGTTTGCTATCGAATTCCATGGGGTGGATCGCTGGCAATTCGCACTTCGTACATTCGAGAAACAGACCTGCTCGAATATTGGAGCAACGGATTCTGCGAGGATACAATGCTGGACACAATATGCAATAAAGACAAAAAGAAAATTGCGATTGTCGCCGACGCGATCATCCCGAGCGATGAGCAAACGGAACTTGCAACCTGCATTCCCTGGATTAGCCGTCAACTTTTGACCACCAGACTTCATCACCCTAAATGGCCCCTGGTATTGGGGCACGGTTTATTGACAGGAACGCTTTCCTTCGGCAGTCTGCTCTTGGCGATTACCTGCGTCGTGATCCAGTCGCATGTTGCAGCGATGCTATTCGCAGGCACCTATGTGCTCATTCAAGCAGGCAATGCATTGCTGTTGAACTGGATCGAAAGTCCGATTGCGAGAAAAGATCGATCCCTTACCACCCGCATCGGATTGGCAAGGTTTTTACTGGGCATCTTTTTAACGCAAACTTGCTACTGCACAGCGATCTTGAAGACAGTATTCGCTCGAACCGTATCATGGCGCCAAATTGACTACCAAATAGGAAGCCACTCGGTCGAACCGGTTGGTTATCAACCCTATCAGCAATTGGAAATTGACAACAAGCAATCCAGTTCTCTTTAGTTATAAACGTCGGCGTTAACGAACGATTTCAGAAGCCCGATTGGACTTGAATCTGTCAAGTCACAACGACTGCCCGTTTTCTTCTGCGATACAATTTTCTGTAACGAACTGGCTTTGATTCTCACAACAGGTTGGTCGTTATCATTTGGAAGTCCTCGGTGAATCTGATTTGATCTAGACGAATAATACCATTGGCCGCCCCCATCACCGACAACATCGAACCCTAATTCAAAATCAACTTTATCGATGTAAGACTTCATCGTTTTGCCGAAATCCTTCAGCAGGGTCAAATGTTTTTCGACTTGAAAGTCACTGCAGTGAAACCGTTTCTTCCGCTTGCCCCATTTATCATTTTCACCGAATTTCAAAAATCGCCAAATCATCGGCTCATCGATTTCGGGACAGCTAATCCCACCGGCAAATTTCTTCAAATTGGTGGTATCGAAAATCGGGTCGACTTTATCATACGAAGTGTAGACACCGACGTTGGCCAAGAAATCTCGTTCGAATTTACCGATCGGATTGTTTAAGTCTTCAGGACCAACATACTGGACGCCGGTCGAATTGAAATAGTTGTAACAGGACTCGATCACTAATTTTGGCGTCAGTTTCTTTGTCGGAGCAATGTGAAAAGTTTTTCCATGCGCATCTGAATTCAAAAACAGCTTGGTCATCACTTCGGAGACCCAATCGACCGTCACCACGTTTCTCTGCTCTTCGCCCGTCATCGGAAGCCGAATTTCCGTGTGACGAACCCCATTCTCATCAGGTTCAACCTCTGGAATCAACAACGCCATTAATCTCAGATAGAGATGCAAACCGTGATACGTATTCGTGTAGCCAGTCTTTGCATCAGCCGTAATCACTGCGGGGCGATAAATGGTCGTACTTTGAAAACAATCGGCGTCGCGAACAAGTTTTTCAGCGAAGTACTTACTTTTCTCATAGTCGTTCCGAAAGCCCTGGTTTGCTCTCAATTCACCTTCCATCACGACGCCGGATCGATCGCCGCAAACGTATGCGGTGGAGACATAATGAAAATTTGGGATTCCCGTCGCTTCGCAGAACTCGACAACATTTTGCGTGCCATCAAGATTGGTCAACCATGGCTCTTGATGACGCGGCGCCGAATCGAATCGCAGAATCGCTGCGTTGTGGAAACACGTATCGCAGTGCGTCTCGACCCAGGCCAAATCGGCAACTGATAAACCTAAACCCGGTTGGCCAACGTCGCCCGTTAGACAAACGGGACGAGGAAGCTCATGCCCTAGCTCTTTTTCCCAAAAATCACAGATCTGGGAGATGCGGTCGGCTGCCAATTGTCTTTTTGTATCACGAACGATCACCGCCAATCGAACGCCCGCCGCCAAAAGATCTTTTAGCAAATAGCGCCCGACCAATCCGGTCGCTCCCGTCAAAAGGGTATACTGAGGCTTGCTTTCTAGATAACGAATCAATGGACCGGCTTTTTAAAGAAGGAGGGAATCATTTTTGATGAGGTTGGCTTAACCGATAACCAGAGGATTCGGTTCCTCAAGTTTATTTCAAAATAACGACTATTCAATTTATTTAGGATTTTGACGATGACTTTCGCCTGTGTCGCGTGCGCCCTGCTGTTTATTGCTTCCAATGGGGAATACCGGACTTTAAAACAAGATTCGACAGCAACTGGTCTTAGCGAAAATGACATTTCTGCGGGTTGGATCAGTTTGTTTGACGGAAAATCACTTTACGGCTGGAAGCCGACCACCGAAGCGAATTGGAAAGTTGAAAACCAAACAATTGTTGTTTCCAGCGGAAAACCCGGGCTTCTACGAACGACGACTCAGTTTGACAATTATATTTTAAAGCTTGAATTCAAAGCCGATTCGGAGACGAACAGCGGCGTCTTCGTTCGGACCAGTCCGAAACCCAAAAGTCCGACCGAGGGGTGCTACGAAGTCAATATCGCCCCGAAAAGTAATCCGTTTCCAACCGGCTCGATTGTCGGGCGAAAAAAGTCCGTGGATCAACGTGATTTTGAATCTGAAAAATGGCATCAACTAACGATCATTTGCAGGGATGAATCGGTCAGTGTCGCTGTCGACGACGAAACAACGTCTACGTTTAAGGATCCTTCACCACTGGGCAAGGGCTTTATTGGCTTGCAATTGAACGCTGGGAAAATCCGTTTTCGAAACATCTTTCTGAAACCACTCAAGCTTGAACCGATCTTTAACGGAACGAATCTTAACGGCTGGAAAACTTATCCGGCAATGAAAAGCAAATTCACCGTTGAGAAAAATGAACTGCTGGTGAAAGACGGCCCAGGCCAGTTAGAGACTAAAGAAAAATATGAAAATTTCGCACTTCAACTGGGTGTAAAAACAAACGCACCAAAACTCAATTCTGGCATTTTCTTCCGCTGCATTCCGGGAGAAAAGATGAATGGATACGAAAGCCAAATTCAAAATGGATTTAAAAATAACGATCGGACGCAACCCGAGGATTGCGGCACAGGGGGCATCTTTCGCAGAAAGAACGCCAGAAGAGTCGTCGCAGATGACCAAAAATGGTTCGTGAAAACGATCATCGCCGATGGACCGCATATCGCGACCTGGGTCAATGGTGTCCAAGTCTGTGACTGGACCGACACACGAAAACCGGACACCAATCCACGCCGTGGATTACGAAAAGAAGCGGGCACCATCATGATTCAGGGACACGACCCTACGACAGACATCACGTTTAAGAATCTACGTATCCGAGAACTGTCACCACGAAATCTAAAGTGAGTTGCGACGGAATAATGGGGATGGCACCATTGGTGAATTCAACCTGACGCGGGACATCCCCTAGATCTGCGAAATAATCACTAAAACGATTTTGTACAATACGCGACTACAGAGCGGATTTTTTTGTTTTGATTTTAGTGCACCCAAAGCGCCTGCTTACTACTCATTGTCCGTGTCATCGGTTAACCTTTAGGTGAACGGTAAACACTAACACTAAGTCCTGTCATTTCACGCCCGCATTCGAGCGGTGAGTAAAGCGGTTTGAATGACCGCAGGGCGGAGCGTTTGAATTAAACAATCGTTTTCGGAAGTGCTTGCTCTACTGGTGTAGGCCGCGGTCTTCAAAACCGTTGGAACTCAAGTTAACCTTGGGTTCGGTGGGTTCGATTCCCATGCATTTCCGCTAATGTTTTTTGCGTATCACTGCACCTGTTTGCGTTATTGAGAATAACCTTTTTTTTCTCGATTGATTCTAATTGTGCTGGCTTGCTGTTCCCAACCTCTGGCATCTCGGTGCTACCCTCCGCAGACAACGAGTGCGCCGCATTTTGCGCCGCTTTTGAAAATGGATTGACATCATTGTGCGTAGCTCGATCAAAGTGTTCGTCGATTG
>CAJQQR010000125.1 GCA_905480545.1 uncultured Pirellulaceae bacterium | reverse complement strand
AACCAATAATCTGACAGAGCAGCCAACACATCTCGAAATTGGATTAAGTCGACCGGCTTGCTGACGTAGGAATTTGCATTGTGGTTGTAGCTCTCCAAAATATCTCGCTCGTCGTTAGAGCTGGTGAATACCACAATTGGAATAGACTTGAGGTTCTCATCTTGCCCACATTCTTTTAAAACTTCGCGACCGTCCATTCTTGGCATGTTGAGGTCGAGAAGCACGAGGTCAGGCCAAATTGCATCCAAGAATGGCCGCTCGCAACGCAAATACTGCATCGCTTCGACGCCGTCACGAACGCGGTGTAGGGTGCTCCGGAAGGGGTCGCTTTTTAGTGTTTTCGTGATTAGCCTGACGTCATCATCATCATCTTCAACTAAGAGGATGTCGATTGGCCTCGCAGACCTAGCGTTTGGTATCATGTCGTGTCTTTTTTTATCGTAAAGTAGAATTTGCTGCCTTCGTTTGGCTTTGACTCGAGCCAAATTTTTCCACCGAAACGTTCAACGATACGCTTGCAATTCGCGAGCCCTATTCCGGTGCCACCATACTCATGGCGAGAATGAAGCCTTTTGAAAATTGCGAAAATCCGGTCGAAATACTTAGCTTCAATTCCAATGCCATTGTCGCGGACGTAGAATTCAAACTCTTCTCCCACATCTCGACCGCCGACGTGAACTCGTGGTTTTCTGTCGCAATACTTTATCGCATTTTCAATGAGATTTTGGAATAACATTGTCAACTGACTGACATTAGCAACGACAGACGGCAAAGCGTCGCACGTGACTTCAGCTTTTGATTCAGTAAGACGGAGTTGCAGATTATATATTGCTGCGTCGAAGCATTCGTTCGCATTTGTCGACGTCAACTCATCTCCTCGGCGATTTATCCTGGAAAAGGAGAGAAGGTCGGTAACCAACGCTTTCAATCTCGCCGCCCCGTCGATTATAACGCCAATGTATTCGCGACCATCATCAGAGAGGTCGTCTCCGCATTCCTCAAGTAAGAGGCTTGAAAATGAGGACATTTTCCGCAAGGGTTCTTGCAGGTCGTGCGAAGCCACGTAGGCAAATTGTTCCAATTCCTTATTGCTCGTTTCCAAAGTCACATTTGACTGTTGAAGACTATTCGATAAGGCTGTCAGCTCTTCGGTTCGCTCGGCAACACGAACCTCCAAGGAGCGATTCGCGACCTTTAAATCAGCACTCATCTGAGTGAGTTCAGTCTGCTCTCGTAATATGGTGAGCACGAGAAACCATAACGCCACGGCGTAAGCCATCAGCCGTAGCACATGCCATCCCCACCATGTGATGTCCCAAAGCTGCGACTGCTGAAACATAATGGCAGCGGAACCGAACAAAAGACAGTGAAGGAAAAAAAGCAAATCGTCGGAATTTCGTGTTCGAAAATAGGTGATCAGCAACCGGACGGCTGCAACCACAAGCAGTACTCCTCCACCAACATTCAAGGCTATCGCCCAAGAGCTGAATACCCTTTCACCCCCAGCATTCAAAACCAACATTGGCGGCGTGAGGTCTGGAGCAACCATGCTAACCATCCCCAGTAACATTGCGATTGAAAAGACACCCCAAACCCACCACCTCGAAACTTGCTCAGCCCAACGGCTGGGCAGCCACACCATGGAGAATAGCACGCCTCCAAAGAATGTTGCCGCGCTGTGCAACCAAACAAAGGGCTGCCCCACAAGGACAAGGGCGTGCAATCCATCTAACAACCCCATGCCCACAAGTGCTCCGGAAATCCATGTGTTGTAGCTCGTTCCTGCACGACGATGGTCCAGGGAAAGGAGGAGCATAGCAACAAAAAATGCGATAAGCCCTCCAGCCATTTCGACGCTCGCGTGAACAGGATAATTTTCCCATTTTTCACCAGCCAGAAGACTATTACCAAGGACTAGGCATAATACGTGAATGCCCAGGCTGCAGGCGATGATTATCCAAAGACTTCCAGAGGTGTGCATTGAAGGCGGTATCTGGGATGGATGGTCATGAACAACGGATTCGGCATCACCATTTACGCCTACACGCCCCTTTGTTGATCCACCGTCAAGTCGAATCGGGTTCTGACCAGACATAACTGCCCCTTACGGTGTCACGAAAAATTGTAATACGAGTACAACGTGTAATTAGAAGAAAGCTGCAATGTAGCGGCTGCCCGTTTTCGATTAAAGTAAAAGCCTACCTTCAAATCCCCCGAAATGCAAAAGATTGACCTTCTTATCCATTTTGCGTTGGGTAATCCAAGATGCCGAAATCTGTTACGTTTTGGTTTTTGCCAAGTAAGTGTTTTGCTCAATCTTTGGACATCACGGCCTCTGGTAATCGCCACTGCGAGGCAACCGATTGGTACTTCATTTTGGATTCCGTATTGAATTCCATTTCCCCAAAATAACGTCCTTGCCATCAATTCGGACGCAAGAGTAATCGATAAAGCCCGATTTCGAACATGTGGACTTCTTATGATAAGATGGAGACGCAGTTAGACGGATGCAAACCCTATTTTTCACCCAAATTTTAACACTGAGATTAACACTCATTCATTGTCAACTTTCCAAGGGAATTCCAACGCAATAGCGACGATAAAAATACGTTGGTCCAGCCCGTAAAGCATCTGGGAAAAACAATCACGCTGTTCAACCACGATTTGCATGGGTTCAAGATAAACAGAAAAATTTCGAGTATACAAAAATGACATTTAATCTCCCCGCATTGAACAATCGATTGTTCGTTACGGCGCTTATGGTTCTGCTGTTGATGATCGGAGCCCCTCTTAAATCAGCGGATGAGAATCAACGGATCAAAGTATTCCTGCTGGCAGGTCAGTCCAACATGCAGGGACAAGGTGTCGTGCAGATGGATCACCCAAAGTACTACAACGGCGGCAAAGGAAATCTCCTTTGGGCAATGCAAAATTCGAAAAGCAAATCAATGATGAGGCATTTGCGTGATGCCGAGGGCAAGTGGGTCGTTCGAGACGACGTGAAAATCCAGTTCAAATCGAAGGACAAGGTTCGCAAAGGCAAACTGACTGTTGGTTACACGGGCTACGGCGGAACTAGTCACATCGGACCGGAATTGCAATTTGGTCACGTCGTTGGTGACCATTACGAAGCGCCTGTTTTGTTGATTAAGACCGCATGGGGTGGAAAGAGTCTGCAGGTTGATTTTCGACCGCCCAGTTCTTCGGGTGACACTGGTCCGTTTTACACTCAAATGATCAAGGAAATCCACGAGGCTCTCGCAACGTTGGAAGGAAAACCCTACGAGCTAGCGGGGTTTGTCTGGATGCAGGGATGGAATGACATGGTTTCTAAACCGGCGATTTCCGAGTACGCCGACAATCTGGTGAACCTGGCCGCAGACCTTCGAGTCGAGTTTGAATCACCAAATTTGCCATTGGTAATCGGAGAACTGGGCAACGGGGGCCCCGCCAAGGAAGGAAGTGAGATGCAGCGTTTTCGTAACGCCCAAAAACAGGGTGCCCAAAGGATCGCTCACGCCAAATTCGTGCCAACGCACCCTTTCGCACGATCTGCTGAAATGAGTCCCAATACTGGGCACGGACATCATTGGTTCGGCAATGCAGAAAGCTACTTTCTTATTGGCGACGCGCTCGGAAAAGCCATCATTGCACTTAATCAATCTGAAAATCTCCCCTGAGTTTACCAAGCAGGCGTTTCGGCATTTCAAAGGGAAACAGGCCCCATTGATTGATGGTCAGGTCGAGAGCCGAAACCAAGAAGTGAATTGGAGGCGACCACTCCGACTCGATCCGGGGCTTACTAAAACTCATTGATCGCAAAAGTGATATTTATTGGCGCATGCCTCTATCATTTCGGTTCGATAGTCGTTGAGTTCTTGCTGTGGATGGCGAGGGTAAGGCTGTCGAGTGATTCAACGATCCGTTCTGCAAAATGCCCCGACCTTTGACGGGAGAGCTTGGCATTGACCTTTTGACTGATGTAATGACAGGTTTGCAAAAAGGCTTGGAACACGGCATCGTCATTTAACTCATGGGCGTTGAAATCTTGCATCGCCTTTTGGCGAAGTCGCGTGATATCATCAAGGCAATCCTGAAGCGGATCCAAATCATCAGTGCTTGCGATCTGGTCAAGCTCGAGCAGGCGTTCCTCAATAGCAAATAGACGATTGAAGTATTGATTCAGCCGATGCTCCATTTGGCGGCGGCGATTACGCCAAATCCATCGGAATGTGACGGCGATTGCAAGCCCGATCGATGCAAACAATGAGTAGAAAGCTTGCCAGCCTGCAAATTCTTCAGGCTTGAATCCGCCATCATAAAATAGAAGCGCGCCATTGTGAATTTTAAATCCCGGCCGAGCTCTCGCAAAAACCTCCCGTTCAGAAACACTTCCCAAGTAGAGTTGCCGCAGACCATTGGCCATTTGAAATTGCTCGTCCATCACGATGCCGGTAACCAGCTTTACGAGGTCGCTCGAGACATCGAAATGCGAAAGTAACTGAACGCGTAGCGTTACCGTTTTCAGTTCTTTTTCACCGTTCGAAAATGTGATTTCCGGATGGAACTTGACATATTTTTGCTGTGAAATTGTATGCTCCGAAAACTCCATGCTTTCATGCTGAATCGCTTGCAGTTGCTCCGATAGATCAAGCAAACATAAGTCCTTATCTTGGAGTAGTTTTTTCAGAATCTCGGCGTCTGGCCCTACAACAAAAACCGCGGCGTGAATTTCCCCCGCTTTGAGCCGAGCATACATCAATTCATAAATATCGAGGGCTCGTTCCTCGTCGCTCCGTTCGTCCAGTTCGTCTTCCGTCGGAAAGGGAGTGATACCTGAAGGGTCTGCAATTTCCTTCGATTGCACCGACTCGTTTATCGTAAACCCGAGGCTTCGAAACAGCATTCGACTGGCCGCGTAATTGCCAGAGTATTTGAATCCAAATCCAACCCTCAAACCTTGAAGGTCCATCAAACTTGTAACTGGTCCATCCTTGAGGGTGATGACGTGTAAAACGTCATCATAGAGATTGGAAACAAAGCGGACGTCAGAAACATTGTTGAATTCTTCCATTGAAAGCAATGTGTCACGGTCGTCATCAAGTTTTCGGAACGCGTTTTCCGTCCTTGTCAGAATTTCTTCCGATGTGAATTCATTCCCATCGAAGTGCGCGTAAAATTCGCTTTTGTCGAGCAGGCCGTCGCTGCTACCGTCACTGCTTCCGCCAGTATCAAGTTCCAAAAACTCCTCTTCTCGAAGCTCATTTAAAGCCCCAATCTGATACAGCCCAAAGTCAATTTCACCGCACTGGAGCTTCCTTAAATTGTCCAATGATCCCCGCGATGATTCTGCTTTAGCTTTAAATCCTACGATTTTGTTCGCTCGGGCAATTCGCTGTTTTAATTCTTTTCGCAGGCTGTCGGCGACAATTTCGTATTGCCCAGATTCCACCCCACCTGACACTGTACACCCCAACGGTAAAGCAGTATTCCACCAATACACAACTGGGATTGAAACGATTGCAATTGCCACCATACAACCAAACAACCAATTGACGCGATGATGTTTGACTCCAATGTTTGAACGAGTCGATTCTTGTTGTTCCACTGTTCGGATAGGGCGAGTTACTTGACTTGCCGTTGAGTCGGCGACTGTGCCTGATTGAGGTGCTATCTTTTTTCGCGAATCTAAATGATCCGATACGTTCCTAACAGAATCCTTCAGTTTCTGCTCAACGGTGTTCTCAGAAAGCGAGTGTGGCTTTCGAGGATTCTTTTTCCGAGCTCTTTTTTTTCTACTCATTGATTGATCTTTAAAGCGGAGAGAACCTGCAAGCGATGGGTAAAAAAAGACCACCAATCGGATCGAAAGTGATTAGCGAAGGATTTCACGCCAGTGACTACAAAGGTGCAACCTTTGGACACGCTCTGTTATTTTTTGCGTGGTATCAAGACAACGCCAGCATGGTTTTTGCCAGCGACGTTTTGCTCAAACGTTGGGTCGCCTGCAGATTCAAGATTCGACCCA
>CAJQQR010000124.1 GCA_905480545.1 uncultured Pirellulaceae bacterium | reverse complement strand
CTCGACAACAATTGCTCGAGCGCCGGAAAAAACCGCATTGCATGGAACAAATTGTTAGAAGATTGCGGTTTCCAGGCCAGATGGGTATCGGTCGATCAATTGGAGGCAGGCGAACTCATAAGCGACAACTTCAAGGCGCTTATCCTCCCTCGCAGTTTGGCGATTGGAGAAAAAACCAGTCAAGCGATCAGGCAGTTTCACAAACGAGGCGGCTGCATTATCGCAGACCATTGGACAGGCCTATTTGATGAACATGGAAAAGCGAATATTGAGAATGGTAGCCTGAAAGGGAGATTGGACGATCTATTCAAATTGAGTCGCGATGAAACGCGGGGTTATTTCGACGGCAAAACCATAACCGAAGTAAACGGCGAACTTTACAACCGTCTCTTTCTTGAACGCTTGCCAAAGTACTCGTTGACCAACAACGGCTTCTCAAACGTTGAGATTGGAACGACCGGAGCGTTCAACATGAAAAACGCGACAAACAACAGTAACGGGTTTCCTGACGCTGATCGCGCATTTTATTTGAACTCATCTCCATCGGCATATTTTGATTCAAAAGTTCGATTATCCGAAACTGGCAGCAATTGGCGTAATTTAATTTCACGGTTGATGAAGTCGGTGAAAATCGAAGCAAAAGTCATCCCCAGCAAGGGCGGAAACCCCATACCGATGGTTGAGGTGTTATCGTGGCGCAACAAAAATCGACACTGGATCGTTATTGTCTCAAACCCCACTCGGACTGCATCCGTAAATGGAGCAGGGGTCTCCGACGGGACGTCGATAAATGGTGAAGTCGTTTTGAAATTCTCAACTCCGCATTCCGGAGGTTTCGACGTTCGAACCGGAAATGCGTTCAAGGAAGGCAACACGGTCAGGATTCAGTTTGATCCAAAATCGGCCACCGTTTTGGAAATGAACAATTAGATTGGCAAATCGGTAGCATTCAAATTTCCTGGGTGGGTCACGTACAGCTATCCAAAATATTAGACAACTCAATTCCCAGAAAGTCACTCAAGGCTGATCTCCCATGAATTTCGCTAAGAGAAGCTTGACACCACTAACCGGCCCTAACGGAAGTCCATGCCGCACGGTGAGTTTGTTGTAATTTAACTCATTGTGTCAGCGACCGAAGGGTGAATTTTCTGCCATAAAGGATTTCGCCACTCATTGACGAAACGGGCTTCTAGAGATAAATTCCCGGATTACGTTTTTCGAACGTAAGTCCTTTCACAACAACCCTTTCAGTTAATTTTTTTAAGATTTCGTTAGGAGAAAAAATGTCCGATGGCAAGATGACCTATTACTTCGGTAAAACCAAAACCGACGGTACCGGGATGGGAAAAGACCTACTCGGAGGCAAGGGCTTGAACTTGGCCGAAATGACCAGCATCGGATTGCCAGTTCCTCCAGGCTTCACGATCACGACGGCTTGTTGTGCACAGTACGACAAAACCAACCAACTGGCCGAAGGCTTGATGGATGAGGTCAAAAAGGAAATCGAGACACTTGAAGCAGAGCTTGGAAAGAAATTCGGCGACGATACCCACCCACTTCTGGTTTCCGTTCGTTCTGGTGCTGCCGTTTCAATGCCTGGAATGATGAATACCATCTTGAATCTTGGGCTGAATGACGTCTCGGTAAAGGGTCTTGCAACGGCGACCAGCAACGAGAGGTTTGCCTATGATGCTTACCGTCGTTTGATCAACATGTATGGCGATGTTGTGATGGAGATCAACCACGAGCATTTTGAGGAAGCTTTCTCAAAGATCAAAGAAAAATACAAAGTAACGGAAGACACCGACGTTCCAGGCGAAGGCCTGATTGAGCTTTGCGATGCTTACAAAGCCGTTTACAAAGAGCACACTGGTGCTGATTTCCCTCAAGAACCAGCAGCTCAGTTGGAGCTTGCAATCGAAGCGGTTTTCAAATCGTGGTCGTCACCAAAGGCCAAGTCATACCGGCAAATCGAGGGCATCACCGGGTTGCTTGGCACCGCCGTGAATGTTCAGTCGATGGTCTACGGCAACATGGGCGAAGATAGTGGAACCGGCGTTGCGTTCACGCGTGACCCGTCGACTGGGGAGAATGAATTCTTTGGGGAATTCCTTGTCAACGCACAAGGCGAAGATGTCGTGGCCGGCATCCGAACACCGGAGCCAGTCGCTGACATGCCGAAATGGAATGAAGAAGTTTACAACCAACTGATTGTCATCAAAGGAACGCTTGAAGCGCACTTTAAAGACGTCCAAGACATCGAATTCACGATTGAAAAAGGAACTCTTTACATGCTTCAAACTCGCAGCGGCAAACGCAATGGCGTTGCGGCGGTGAAAATCGCATGCGAGATGGTGCAGGAAGGATTGATCGATGAGAAGACTGCCGTCAAGCGAATTCCAGCAAACGACTTGACTCACTGTCTACTCCCAACGTTCGTTCCATCTGCGAAAGAATCAGCGAACGTACTTTGCATGGGACTTGCCGCATCACCTGGAGCAGCATTCGGAAAGCTGGCGTTCACCGCTGACGAGGCCGTTGAGCGGTCAGCAACGGGTGAAAAGGTATTGCTGGTTCGAAAAGAAACCAGTCCGGAAGATGTCGAAGGCATGGCAAGTGCCGCAGGAATTCTGACCAGCACGGGCGGAAAGACCAGTCATGCTGCGGTTGTGGCTCGCGGTTGGGGAAAGTGCTGTGTAGCCGGTGCTGGTGATGTTCGAATCGACGAAGCAGGTCGAAAAATCACAATTAACGGCAAGACATTCACGCATGAAGACACCCTGTCAATCGACGGTTCATCTGGCGAAGTGATGGAAGGCGAAATCGCATCGCAGACACCAGAATTAACCGGGGACTTTGGCACCGTAATGGAATGGGCTGATAAGTATCGAACATTGGGAATCAGAACCAACGCTGAATCCCCCGTCGATGCACAGCGTGCACGGGACTTTGGAGCAGAGGGAATTGGCCTTTGCCGAACTGAGCATATGTTCTTTGAGGGCGATCGAATTACCGCAATGCGGGAAATGATTATCGCTGAGGAAGAAGATGCTCGCCGGGCCGCTCTAGCGAAATTATTGCCGATTCAACGAGAAGACTTTGAAGGCATTTTTACCGCAATGAAAGGGCTGCCTGTAACCGTTCGATTACTCGACCCACCACTTCATGAATTTCTTCCTCACGAAGAAGAGGCTCAGGAAGAAGTAGCCAAAGTACTCGGCGTTCCAGCCGAAAAAATTAAGTCGCGTGTTTCTCAATTGCACGAATCCAACCCAATGCTGGGGCATCGTGGTTGCCGTTTAAGCATCACGTACCCGGAAATTCTGGAGATGCAGGTCACCGCAATTGTGGAAGCTGCAATTCTGTGTAAAGAAAAAGGCATTGACGCCCTGCCTGAAATCATGATTCCGTTGGTCGGAACCGTGAAAGAATTGGCAATGCTACGACGATTTACAGAGGAAACCATTGCCAAAGTCAAAGCGGACAAAGGCGTGAGCGAACTTAACATCTTGATCGGAACGATGATCGAGATTCCACGAGCATGTTTGACCGCAAACGAAGTCGCTGCCGAAGCGGACTTCTTTAGCTTTGGTACCAATGACCTAACGCAAATGACATTTGGTTACAGTCGTGATGACATCGGAACGTTCCTGCCTGATTACCTGAAGAAAGAAATCTTGGCGGTCGATCCATTCGAATCCCTTGACCAAACCGGTGTTGGACAGCTCGTGGAAATGGGTGTTCAAAAAGGGCGCGCAACCCGTGACGGTCTAAAAATTGGTATCTGCGGCGAACATGGTGGCGATCCATCATCCATCGATTTCTGCCACCGTGTTGGTTTGAATTACGTCAGTTGCTCACCGTTCCGCGTGCCTGTCGCGAGACTGGCTGCAGCACAAGCAGCGTTAAACAACGCGTAATCAGCTTGTTGAAAAAGCTCACGTTTTAAATTGAATAGAAATCAGAAGGCCGCTTCAATGAAGCGGCCTTTTTTCGTTTGGCTAGGGCATTTTTATTCGCTTGGGGTTATAAGCCGATGGGCGGTAGCCCCGGTTCTTATCGGCTCTCAATCGCCAAACAACATTACAAAAAAAACCGCCGCTAACGCCGTGCGGCGCATTTATGTGGGTATTCCCCACACGTCGGGGTGTCAAAAAAGGTGTCGGGGCCGATTTGGCAGCGTGGGCATTCTTTTCTGGCCTAGTCCGTGGCGGGATTTGCCGAAAGTCTCGTACCCATCGCCCACGTTTGCGTTCCGAGAATCTCTGATTACTTTAATGGACTTGGCAATCACCCAATCTCGAAACGCCTTAGAACACGGACTCCTGCCATCTTGTTCAATTTCAATGATTAGGAAAAAGGTAAAGTGGAATTTTTTTCTAATCCTCTTTGACCATTTCGTTTTCAGTGACGCCCCCTTCTTTTCCTAAGATATTCAACACTTTGACTTTTTCGTTATTCGAAAAAGCAATATTGCTGTAAAAGTAAGGCGGCTTGGAGCTATCTTTGATGGAAAGCCCCACTTCCAAGAACTGTCGGATTGAATTCTCCATTACCGTCAACTCTAAACCTGTCGCGTTAATGGCCGAACCGTATGCGGCAAACGTATTTTGTTCAATCTTGGCTGCTGAATCTTCGACACCCAAACGGCCTTTAATCGTGCTTGGCCAGTTCCTTGGAACCAGTTTTCAGAAATCGTGGCTTTGCCTTGTACGAGGACGTCAGCGACTCTCCATGATTGGGCGCCTTGGAGGCAGGGCTTTCGAGCCATCTTTCCTCAAAATCGTGACTACTCTTTCAATACCAAATCGATGCAGAGCACGGCAGCCATAATCAATTGGCGAACAGGTTGGTCAGGCGGAACGTCTTCTGAAATCTCTAAGACGTAATTGTCGGCACTCGTAAAAAACTCCTTACCGAGTCCTCCCCATTTTTTCGTGACCTTGGCAAGTTCGTTGTCACCCGCCATAAACCGAAAACTCCATCCGGTCCACTTTCCTTTTAGATCACAAAGGGGCTCCCCCTTGGGACTGAGCACCGTAAAAGCTCCTCCCATCGAAAAAAGCTTCTGCTTAAAACCACCAATTAAGTGCCCATTTTGATCGTAGACATCAACCTTGGATAAAAAAAGTGAAATTCCCCGCCGAATCGTGATTAAGACTTCGCCCGTTGGTGACTTGATTTCAATTTCAAACGGCGTCATCCGTTTGTAGTCCGTAAATCGAAGCATTTTGGTAAAAAACCCGAGCTTATCTTCTCGGCATTCCAAAATGATGTTACCGTCGCTCGGATCGAGGATGTCAAAAGCATTGGCCGCTTTGAACATACCGACATGCTCTTTCACGATGAAAAGATTATTATTGAGCACTGAATGCATTGTGCTTACTGACGTTGAAGGGAGTTAAACGGTGCGAATGGGTGATGAAACCAATGAAGCATCAAATAGTCTATCGAATAGGTTAGCTTCAATGGAATCGGCTAAACCAGAAATCGGCTTCGGATTTTATTATGAGATCAATTCAATCATTATTGCGTCACGATCTAGCATTCTATTGAGGAACCAGACCTGGATGACCTCTTCGACCAGAAATGAAGCTCTGCAACTGAATTCGGCCGTAGCCATATAACAAAGCTGTTTCGGCTGTTGCAATTTCATCCTAACTTCGGTTTGCCCTCTACTAGACGCGATCCCATCAAATCTCAATCAACTCGTCTTGAAGACAAAGTTGCGTTCTAAACGCCGCATAAGTTCTGAAATTGGCGGTAAACAAGGCAAAATGTGGATTGGCCATATTGATTCGGTGAAGACTAGGTTATCATCTAGATTTCTATTTTCGTCTGTCAATTCATCTTGTGAGTCCATTCCTAGACTACGTCTTTTCGTTGGTAGGTCGAATGCCAGAGTGTTGACGAAATAGCTTCTAGCGATTGATTTCAGACACCCTGAATCCAGTCGATTTACTGCGAAGCAAACGTTAAACCGCCGGCGCCACAGCACACATTGATTTAGAACACTTTCCAACTCACTGCTCTCCATCAAACTATCCCCCATGAAATTTGCGTTCCTTGTTCATCCTCTTACCGAAGACACACGCCAACTTGTTTGCCTGAACAAGACAGGCAAGTTCACGGAATCGTGGGGCAAGGACCTCTTCGGCTTTTTGGACGGTTTGCACATCGCGATGAATGGGGTGGATGAATTTCGCCAAAATGTCCCAACCGACAAACCGTGGGTGGTCGACTACCTACCGCGTATCGTGTCTTTAAAAGGGCCATCGGCAGAGGGGCGCATTTACGAAATCCCGATGCTTCCGATGGAAATCCTTGATGATTCTGCGCGGGCACTTGACCTAATGGAGATGGCGATAAAGGACGCCACCGATTGGGGCGCTAAAATCGTCGGCTTGGGCTCTATGACCGGAATTGTCGGCGGACGTGGAACCTACCTCGAAGACAAGAGCTCGATTGCCGTTACCACCGGAAATTGTTTAACTGTTTTTGCGGCGTTGGAGGGCTTACAATTCGCAGCAGAAGAAACCGGCGTCGACATTTCGCAGGAATCCATTGCAGTCGTGGGCGTGCCAGGCAGTATTGCAACCGCCGCCGCAAAAATCCTCAAACCGAAATGCAAGTCTGTTTTGCTGGTAGGACGCAGTGACTCTGCCCGCAGCCGGAAAGTATCCAAAGAGATCGATGCGGAGTTTACATGTGACATTGAAGATGCACTGTCACGCTGCAGAATAGTTTTCACCGCCACATCGTCCGGTGATTGCATTAAGCAGGAATGGCTGAGCCCATCTTCGATCGTTGTGGACGTCGCGGTCCCAACCGATGTAATCGGATCAAAAGCAATTCGGGACGATGTGCTCATTTTGACAGGCGGCCTCTCCAAGATTCCTCCCGGGAACAAAATTGATTCGTCATACTTTTTCTTTCAACGAGGAATGATCCCAAGCTGCCTTGGAGAAACGATCGTGCTATCGCTGGAAGGCCGGGCAGAATCCTACTCGCTGGGACAAGATTTATCGCCCGAACGCATTTTGGAGATCGGTGCAATCGCAAAGGAAAACGGCTTCAACTTTACTCGCCTCTGTTCCTTCGGCGCCGCTTTGAACGAAAAACAAATCATCAAATTCCGGAAGCAGTTTCACGGCAGCCAGTCATTATTTTCACCGGTGGAATCCTGCAGCCATGCGGGACACGTGCCCTCAATTTCATCAGAGCAAGTGGATCAATCGAGAGCGGCTGCCAGCCCCACGCTCCCTAACAGCCCTCGCTATTCGTCGTCCCAAAAAAATGGAGATTCAGAGCAGGTGGCAGCAACGTCCGCGATGAACCAGCCAGAAAACGGAAGCTGGGTCGAATCGAAAGAAAGCCTTGGATCGGTCCGCGACATCGGAGCGTCTAGCCCAAACGAATCAAACAACGGGGTAGCCAATGGGGCGTCGAGTCATCATAGCAAATGTTTGGCGAATGACTCAGCGACCGAACACAACCTTAAAGACAACACCAACTGCAACAAAACCCAACCTGACCCTAGTCATGATGTGAAGAATAACGGCCAGTTGATGCAGAAGCTTGCCAAGCGTTCTCGCGAATTATTTCGCCGTCACATCAACCCGGTGATCGGCAGCTTAAATGAAAAGGCAGTAAAGAAATTTGTGCGTGGCGAAAACTGTTACGTGTGGGATGAAGAAGGCAACCGTTATCTTGATTTTGTCGCGGGATTCGGTTCGCTGAACCTTGGACATAACCACCCAAACATCCATCGTGCGATTGAAACCGTCCTGCACGAAAATGCTCCGGGTTTTGTTCAAGCGGCAATCAATCCATTAGCCGCGACACTCGCCGAGCAACTTGCATCGCTGGCCCCCGGTGAGCTGGATGCTGTTTTCTTTTGCAGCAGTGGAACCGAAGCGGTTGAAGCCGCGTTAAAACTAGCGAGAATCGAGAGCGACCGAAGCGGTTTTCTTTATTGCCGAAAGTCTTATCACGGAAAGAGCCTTGGGTCATTGTCTGTCACCGGAAACAAGACCTACCAAAAACCCTTCGGCCCCTTGCTGGAGAATTGCGAAGCAATTGATTTTGGCGATCTCGTTTCACTCGAACTTGCATTAAAGACCAAGAACTTTGCGGCTTTTATCGTCGAGCCGATTCAGGCCGAAGGGGGAATGATCACCCCGCCAACCGATTTCTTGAAAGCAGCCCGGAAGATTTGTGATGAAACCGGCACGCTTCTGATCTTAGACGAAGTCCAGACTGGATTGGGCCGAACCGGCCAAATGTTTGCCAGCGATTACTACGGTGTGGAACCTGACATCATGACGCTTGCGAAGTCCCTGGGAGGCGGAATCGCTCCGCTCGGTGCGATGATTACCAAAGGTCCGATTTGGGGCAAGGCATACGGAACGATGGAATCTTTTGCCTTACATACATCGACTTTTGGTGGCGGAAGTCTTGCCTGCGCATGCGGCCTAGCTGCCCTCGAAACCATTCAAAACGAACAACTCGCCGAAAACGCTTCAAGGATGGGTGCGAGATTAAGATCCGGTTTGGAAAAATTATGCGAAGAAATTTCAGTCTTGAAGGAGGTTCGCGGCGAAGGCCTGTTGCTCGGACTTGAAATGAATCCGACTGCTGAATCGATTGTGTCGCATTGGAAAGACATTGACGATTCAATGCTGTCGACCGCACTTGGCACCAAGATGGACGAAATCCTTCAAAACATTTCCAGCACGCATGTCATGTATTCACTCTTGAACCATTACGGAATCTACACACAAACCGCACGATCGAACCCCCTCGTATTAAGAATTCAACCGCCACTGACGATCAACGCCGAGCAGGTGGACAGTTTCCTTCACGCGATCAAGTGCGTTGCCGAAGAAATCGCCTACATCATCGATTTGGTCGACGGACTGTTTGCTCGAACCGGCACAGGAAACTCTTCTGAACTAGACGCGACCGCAGCGGCAACTCACCCTTAAAAATTGCGTTTAGCAAACGCAGCAAATGCTTTTTCGACGTACCGAAATTCGATCGATTCGCAAACCAACCGACTGTCAATCGATGCGTTATGCAAGCCATCCGCCCCGCTCTTGTCGATTTCAGCGTACTAAATGCGACGATTCTAACGTTTGTGTGTTCGCCGTTTTTTAACCCATGGCGTATAATTCGTTTGTTTGCTGAAATGAGAATACCAATTCATCGTATTCGAATCTCGGCAACCGTAATTCAATGGAACATTGCCAAGGCAATTGCGTTAACCATTGAGAGTGATGTCCTAAATTCAACGAGGTTCGATGGCCCCTTGGGCCTTATCATCTCAGGCAATTTTTGAATCACATCGAGTCTTTACCTATTGAATCGTACGACATGGCATCATCGACAGAACCCACCAATTCGAACGAAGCGAGATTTGAATCGTTTATCGAAGATAGAATCGCCCAAACGGCGCAACAAGTCCGCTGGGTCGATTTCTTTTCGTTTAGCTTGATCCTAACGATCGGACTCTTGTCAGCACTCTTCGTTCTGTGCATTGTTGATGCGTGGATCATTGAGCTTCAGCCCTGGATGAGATGGAGCGCCTTCGGGCTAATGATCGCGGGTTCGATTGCGTTTCTGGTGATTGCAATGTTCCCGTTTTTATTTCGCCGAATCAATCCTCTTTATGCCGCCCAAAAAATAGAGGAAGGTCGGCCAGAGTTGAAAAACAGTGTCATCAATTACTTGACGACTCGGATAGATCCAAACCGCCGAACAGAGATGGCTGTTCGCCAAAAGATGTCACAAACGGCTGCGGCACACGTTTCAAACATTCCCTTGGACGTTACCGTAGATCGATCGTCGATGATTATTGCAGGCTACATACTAGCCGGTTTGGTTACGTTGTTCGCGATTTACAAATTTGCCTCGCCCAAAGATCCGTTTCAAACAATCGGCCGAGTCATATTACCGGCGTCCGAGTTAATGGCTCCTGCACGCGTCAAAATCTCAGAGATTGAGCCCAAAGATGCACAAGTCTATTTTGGTGAAACGCTTGAAATCACGGCAAAGATCAGTGGCCTAAACGCTGGCCAGTTTGCGACACTGTTGATGACAACGGAAGATGGACGTCGCGTTGATTTTGGACTTCCAATGACCAACGATTTGAACGATGACACCTTTAAAGTTGTCGTGGGAAAAGAAACAGGCGGACTTCAACAGTCTTTTACTTATCGTATTCAAGCGGGTGACGCGACAACAAATAGCTACTCAATAACCGTGCGGACTTGCCCAACCATTTTCGTCGAATCGTTGAATTACCGCTCGCCAAAATACACCGAGATACCTGAAAGAACAGTTGAAAACCCAAATGAGATCCTGGGCGTCGAGGGAGCAATTGTTTCCATAAACGCTCGATCCAATCTTCCTATCGAAAAAGCCTATCTCGAACTGTTTCGTGAATTACCAAACGAAAACAATAGCGAGCCTTACGCGGATTCAACGAAAAAAAGAAACAACAAAAACACCGAATCGAAAATCAATTTTGCCAAAAAAATCCCGCTGAAGACCATCGATGAGACAACGGTCGTCGGCGAACTGACGTTGGCAATGAACAACAAACGAACCAGATCGCAATACTCGCACTATCGAGTTTCTTTTTCGACACCAGATGGTGACAAAAGCCAGGACATGGCGATATCCAAAATCACTGTCATCAATGATCTTCCGCCAGAAATCGAAATAAGGCTTCCCAAAGACATCGAAAAAGAAATTCCTTTGGACCAAACGGAAAAAATAGAAGTATCTGCCGTCGACCCAGATTACCGATTGACCAAAATTGAAATCATCGCCGACGGCCAAGGAACCCGTTTATTTAATCGCGTTATCCTGGATTCGACGACTTCAAAAACTGGCGAATTAACCGGCGTCTCTGGACAGAAACTGGTCAACTTTGACTTTGCCCCCAAAGCGTTTGGTTTGCAAGAAGGTGACGAGGTGATTTGGTACGCTAGTGCCGAGGACAATCGAACGGTTGGAGCAGACGCGATCCTAGACCCAAACCGCACTCGAACAGAAAACTTTCGATTTAAAATCATAGCCCCCCTGAATACACCTGGTTCATCAGACGGTGAACAGCAAACCGGGGAGCAGAAGTCTGGAGAACAGAAGTCTGGAGAACAGAAGTCTGGGGAACAGAAATCCGGGGAACAGAAATCCGGTGAGCAGAAGTCCGGGAAGCAGAAATCCGGAGAGCAGAAATCCGGAGAGCAGAAGTCTGGGGAGCAGAAGTCTGGAGAACAACGACCCGGTGGCCAAAAAGGGCGAACTCAAAAAAATGGTTCCGATCAGAAGAACTCTGGCGAGCAAAAATCATCGCAAAAATCCGACGGAAAGAAATCCAACTCCGACCGAAAGTCGGGTGACCGATCGCAAGATGGAAATCGGGATGGCAAGAGCAGGCCTGATGAATCAGCGCCTCGCGATGACAGCCCGCTTTCAGAAGAATCGGGCGGTGCAAACGGCAATGACAATTCCTTTGAACAAAAACGAAAAGGGAAGCCTAAAAATTCGAAAGAAGCGTTTGAGCGCATGAAGGATTATTTCGACAAGAAGAAAAACGAAAACAACCCCACCAGGGATTCCGATCCACCATCTGACGCGAGCGAGAAAGAAAAACAAAACGCACAAAAGAACCCAACTCAAAGTAAGAATGATGAATCCAAGGGCAGCGATAAATCAGAAAACAACAACCAAAAAGACTCATCACCTAACAGTGGCAATAGCGAGAAGAAAGACTCTCTGAAAGAGAAATCCGATCGCAAGAAAAGTTCGGGAAAAGGTGAATCAAAAGCGGAAGATACGAAACAAAACCAAACCGAGTCGGACGATACAAAATCTAATTCGTCGGCGAGCGAGACGAAAAAGAAAGACGGAAAATCTGGCAACGCCGGAAAAAAATCATCCAAGAAACAAAAGGAGGGCAAGACCGAAAGCAAAAAACTCGAAAGCAAACGGTCAGGAGACGGAAAAGCGGGTAAGAATCAGGCTGGAAAACAAAGTCCCAAGGACGGCAAGAATAACAACCCAAGTGACGACAACTCTAAAGACTCCGACTCAGCTAAGCAAAAGCCGAACGGAAACGAAACGAACGATGGCAAAGCGTCCCAAAAAAACAAAACGGGTAAGGACGGATCAAAGA
Organism: uncultured Pirellulaceae bacterium; assembly: GCA_905480545.1. GTDB lineage: Bacteria > Planctomycetota > Planctomycetia > Pirellulales > Pirellulaceae > JABAAE01. The sequence continues at coordinate 42,379 of CAJQQR010000124.1, read as the reverse complement.
ATGAGGGCTCAAAAAAGGGTGGGGCAAAATCAAAACAGAAATCAAACGATTCAGAAAAACGGCCTTCGGAAGACAACTCCAACCCAAAAAAGAGCGAGTCGGGTGGGGATACCGGAAATGTAAACTCTTCTGAAACGAATCAGAACAGTGACGCTAACAAAAAACAAAGCTCAAAGGAGCAAGGCCGTCCCAAAAACAGCCAAGGTGAAGCTGATAAAGACAAATTGAAGTATGCAAAAGAAACGACAGATTTGGTTCTGGAAAAGCTCAAAGGCCAAAAACAAGACCCCGACGCAGATCTTCTCAAAGACCTGAACTGGACGAAAGAAGAGCTCCAGGAATTCACCAAACGCTGGGAGCAAATGCAGAAGAAAGCAAGTGACGGCAACGAACGGGACAAGAAAGCATTTCAAAATGCCCTGAAGTCATTGGGACTCGAAGATCCATCCAACGCTTTGCAGAAGCAAGAGTTGCGAGACGACGGAAAAAGCGGATATAAGGAATCCAGTTCGGGCCGTTCGGTTCCATCAGATTTCCAAAACCAATTCCGCGCGATTCAAAAAAGCAAACGCAAACTGAAAAACTCTGATTCCAAGTAAAACAGGTACGGTTAAAATAGGCACGGGTGATGCACGCAGAATTGCACCCCCAATAACAGCCTTGTTATTTGTCTGGAAATGAAGGAAGTTGTTAGTCATAAAAGTTGAACTACGTGATACGATTCTTCAACTTGCGCAAGCTGATCTTGGATCAAGCGAAGCTTTATCGCTGCAGCTCCAATCCACGTGATGTGGTGCCATGCACAAGTTGTGGTTCAACCTGAATTGCAAATTAAGCAATATGATGAAAACAATTTGTGCTGCTTCAATGGCATCGTTACGGATATAAGCATTCGATGCGATAAACAGAATTCAGCGGCGTAATCGTCTCCTCTATGTGCGAACGCACTCATGCTCAAAAACCCGCGATACCTTACCCCATTTGACCCCAAGATTCTTCCACACCGTTTTTCCGATGTTTTGATTATTGGGGGTGGCTTAGCAGGCATGCGCGCCGCTCTTGCGATTGACCCGTCACTTCGAGTCGTAATCGTCACCAAAGACGAAATCAAGGAATCCAACAGCAATTATGCGCAGGGCGGTATTGCTGGCGTCTTGGATCCGGACGATCGTTTCGAATGGCACATTAACGATACGCTGATCGCTGGAGCGAAATTATGTCACCCCAGTATTGTTGAAATGGTCGTTGAACAGGCTCCGTCAAGAATTCGAGAATTGATTGAGATCGGTACCCAATTTGACCTGCTTGATGGCGACCTGACACTTGGAAAAGAAGGAGGGCACAGTTTTAATCGAATCGTACATGCGATGGGCGATTCGACGGGTCGAGAAGTGATGCGAGCTGTGATTCAACATGTCAAATCCCAGGACAACATCACCGTCCTGAAGAACCATTTCACATTGGATCTGCTATGCTATCCCGAGAATGGTTCCGACAAAGCATCCGATGAACCGAAGAGTTGCCACGGTGCGATAATCGCAAATGAAACGGGGCGCAAGACCATGGTCTGGGCCAAGCAAACGATTCTTTGTACTGGCGGGGCAGGGCAGTGCTTTCGCGATTCGACCAATCCGAAAGTGGCGACCGGCGATGGACATGCAATGGCGATTCGGGCCGGCGTCAAAGTACGTGACATGGAATTTATGCAATTTCATCCGACAGTTCTTTACATCGCAGGCAGCAGTCGAAGCTTGATCACCGAAGCGATCCGAGGCGAAGGGGCTTATCTGGTCGATAAAACAGGGCATCGATTTATGGGAGACTTCGACGAGCGTCTGGAACTTGCACCTCGCGATATCGTATCAAAATCGATCGTGCGTCAAATGGAAAAGACACAACATTCATGCGTCTACCTAGACCTTAGTCACCTATCGTCCGAATACATCATGCATCGTTTTCCCGGAATTGCGAAGTCATGCAAAAAGTTCGGGCTAGATATCACCGTTGACCGCATACCGGTAAGACCGGGCGCCCATTATATGATTGGCGGATTGGTCGTCGATGAACGTGGCGCCACGAGCTTGCCACGATTGTGGGCGGCGGGAGAAGTCACCAGCAGTGGTTTGCATGGCGCAAATCGCCTTGCATCAAACAGTTTGTTGGAGGGGCTGGTTTACGGTGCGGCGGCGGGAGAAAATGCTTCGGCGGCAGCGATCGAGGAGACTGAATTTTTCGCAGCCTTCCCTCTCTCAAGCCCAAAATTGAGCGATCCAGATGATTTGCCGCTTGATCTTTCGGATATCCGAAACTCGCTCAAGAGCTTAATGTGGCGAAATGTCGGTGTCCAACGGAAGAAAAGTGAATTAAATGAGGCCCTGCAGACGGTCGAGAACTGGCAGAAATACGTGCTCTCCCGACAGTTCCCCGATATTGAAGGCTGGGAATTACAAAACCTTCTGACGGTTTCACACGTAATAATCAGTGCCGCGATCAATCGGTCGGAGTCACGTGGTGTGCACCTTCGTTTGGACTTCCCCGAGTCTGACGATGAGAACTGGCTGAAGCACGTTTGCTTTGAAGGTCGAGAAACGATTTTTGAGCCTATTTAGAATCTAAAATCGTTGGAATCGCTATTTTCCGAATTATTTTTGTTCAAGCGAATCCTACACTTGTCACTTACATGACACCACTTCTCACATGACACCACGGTGCGAATTGGGCGACCAATTTAAACATCGTGTTATTTTGATAAAATCTGACGTTCATTTTATTCATTGAAAAAGTGTGATGACCGAAGGCGAAGAATCCTCCCAAAGCGACAAATTGGAAAACGACAAGGCCCAACCCAGCCCCGAACAACCAATGATCGAAGCTGATCGTTTGTCGAAGTTTTATGGAATCTTCGCGGCCTCACGCGATGTTTCCTTCAAAGTCTATCGCGGTGAAATCGTTGCATTCCTGGGTCCAAACGGAGCGGGAAAAAGCACGACCATGAAAATGTTAACCGGGTATCTGGCAGCCAGCGAAGGTGTTGCTCGAATTTCCGGATACAACATGGCAATCGATCGGATCGAAGCTTCAAAAACACTGGGTTACCTACCAGAGAATGGACCACTTTATCCGGAAATGACACCGGTCAGTTCACTTAATTTTTTCGCGGATGCGAGAGGAATGACCGGGCGACGCAAGAAGGATCGTATCGCTGCTGTCATCGAGCAGTGTGACCTGAAAACTGTGGTACGAAAGCCGATCAGCAAGTTATCAAAAGGATTTAGGCAGCGGGTCGGAATGGCTCAGGCACTCCTACACGAACCGGAGGTCCTCATTTTAGACGAACCTACTGGTGGACTGGATCCGAATCAAATTCGAGAAGTCCGGCAAACAATTCGCAACCTCGGCGCCGATAAGACGATCCTGCTCTCGACCCACATCCTGCAAGAGGTGGAAGCGATGGCAAGTCGTGTGATATTGATCAACGAAGGCAGAAAAGTTTACGACGGTCCAACGGCAGGCCTAACGAACGAGGGCGAAGCGATTGACGATGCGTTTGCGAGATTAACCTACTAGCGATTTGCGAAGGCGTCATTTTATTGCGTGCCGTCTGAGGGTATTCCGACGTTCGACTTTCAATCATCGTTGCGAATGCCAAACTGGCGAAATGACCAACTTAACATTTAGAAACAACAGCTAACACATTAGTTAGAAACTGAATACATAGAGCAAACGAATGACCGGACGTGAAGTTATAGAAATAATGATGATCCTGGCAATCGACGTAATTTTTCTGTCGATACTTTTGCTGGCGACTGTCGCATTACTTTTCCTGCCAAAATTGCGATTTCGCTTTGCAGCATTCGCGGTGATGCAAAGGAACTTTGTTGGATATTTCAGCAATCCAACGGGCTATGTCTTCCTTTGTCTTTTTTGCGTATTGGCAGCGGTTGCGGCATTCTGGCCACACGAGTTTTTCACGTCCAATCTTGCCAACTTTGATCAGCTCAACATTTACCTTCCGTACATCATGTTGATCTTTATTCCAGCGATCACGATGGCGATTTGGGCGGAGGAAAAACGACAAGGCACCGATGAGCTTTTGCTTACACTACCGGCAACGGACTTTGACGTAGTCCTCGGAAAGTACTTGGCTGCACTATTCGTCTTCACTGTTTCACTTGTTTTCTCCGAAATTTGCAACTACTCGTTCCTTGCTTACATTACCGAGGGGCAACTTGACTCAGGCTTGCTTTCGACGACCTATTTAGGCTACTGGTTTGTCGGTGTTGCCATGATTTCGCTTGGGATGGTCGCCTCATTTTTGACCAACAATTTAACGGTTGGATTTATTTTCGGTGCGGTGCTCAATGCGCCATTGGCTTTCCTTTCAAACGTGGATGTAATCGTCTCGGGAAATGAGCTGGTAACAGAACTTTCCTCATGGGGCTACCTTTCGCGTTTCGAAACTTTTGGGCGTGGAGTCATCGGAATTGTTCCGATCATTTACTTTGTTGGAATCGCCGTTGTTGGCGTGTACCTGAGCCTTGTGTTAATTGGTCGGCGTCACTGGATTGGCGGACGTGACGGATCGTCCATGATTTGGCACTTTATCGCTCGCGTTCCCATGATGTTGTTGATCGTCGTGTCAATGACGTTGATCGCACAATACTCTGGGCTCAATCGATTGATTCGATTTGACGCATCGGAAGGAAAAGTCAGCTCGCTAAAGCCGGAAACACTCGCCATTCTTGAACGGATCAATACAAACGAAGGCGAATATGCGGAGGTTACAACTCCCGTCGTGATTGATGCGTTTGTTGGCAACAATATCCCACCCAAGTATGCTCGCACGAAGTTCGAAGTGGTCTCGCTATTAAAAGAGCTCGCCACACTTGGCGATCAGCGAATCAAATTGAACTTAAATATTTCGGTCGATCCGGTGAGTGAAGAAGCCACGATCGCCAAAAAGAGTTATGGCATCCAACCTCAGGAGGTTGAATCGACCGCCCGCGGGTCAAACCGCCGCGATCAAGTCATCTTAGGTGCAACCGTTACTTGCGGTCTAGAAAGAGTGTCCATTCCATTCTTCTTCAATGGCTTGAACGTGGAACATGAATTGATTCAGGCCATTCGAACCGTGGCAAAGCCCAAGAGAAAAATTGTCGGAATTCTCGGCACTGCGGCGGCGCCCAATGGCGGAATCCTTCGACTCAATCAACGTTCGATTCGTGTACCCAAACTCGCCTTCATTGAATCGGTAGAGCAGCAGTATGCCGTTGAAAATGTTTCCGCAAGCGAGCCGATTCGGGTCTGGATTGAAGAAGATGGCCAACAGAAACTGCGATACGACGTGCTACTGGTAGAACAACCATCCATGTTGTCCGCACAGCAGCTTTTATATTTGATGAACGCCATCAAGCAAGGTCAACCGACAGCGATTTTTGAAGACCCATTTCCCTATTTCGAATCGCAGGCGCGCAACACGTATATGGGGAATTATCCCGCAATCTGCAACATTCGAGATTTATGGAACTTGCTCGGAATTCGTATGATCGAGGACAACAGCACAGAGGCACAAAGAGCGTTAAGCCAGGCTGGAAAGCCGCCGCTGGCTGTCGTTTGGCAGGAGTACAATCCGTATCCGAGCCTCGATGAGTTTCGCGAAGCTCCCGAGGCAATATTTTTCTCCCGAAACGCGCAGGGGGCGTCCAGCTACTCCGTAAACCTGGATTCTGAAATTACGAAAGGGCTTGAGGAGGTTTTTGGGTACACGGCCGGAGCGATTTTATTTGACAACAGTCCACTCGAATTTACGCCGCTACTTGGCGTCGGCAAGCAATCTGGAACAACGCCGGTGACCGTATTTAATGGCCCGGCCAGTCAAGTTGCTGCCGCACGCCGTCAAGATCCGGTCGAGAAAATTTCGGCCGCACACATCCAAGGACGGCTCGCCGAAAAGTATCGCAAAATAGAACTGGTAGGCAACGAAAATACAGATTATCAGCCACCTGCCGGTCCATTTGATTTGAACGTTGTTTATGTTGCCGACACCGATATCATTTCGGATTTCAGTTTTCGAATGTGCCAACAACCAGACTATAAAAACGCGGAACTGCGTTTTCAAAACAATGTTTTTGCCATGAATTTGATCGATATTTTGGCGGGTGATGACGAGCTTATTACTATCCGAGAGCGTCAGGAAAAGCACAAGTCATTAAGACGTATTGAAAAAGCAACCTTCGAATTTAAGAAAGATGTACTGGAGGCAACCAATGTTGCAACCAAAGAATACAACATTGAAAATGCGAATGCTGAGAAAGAATTGAATCGCCTATTTCGTGAGTATCAAGACCTGCTTAACAGTCCAGATGCGAATTCGAAGGACGCCGCTGCGAGATTGCAGAGTGCGTACGAGAGTGCGAAACGATCGCAAAAAGTTCGCCAAGACGTCCTTCTTCAGGAGCGTGAAGAAGCGATCGCAGAAGCCGAAAATGAGCGTGAAATGAAAGTCCGGCGTATCCAGTCATTATTCCGTTGGTATTCTGCGATCGTGCCCATTTTGGTTCCATCCATTTTGGGGCTGATTGTTTTCGCGTGGCGACGCATGCGTGAACGTGAAGGTATGTCAAAATCGCGAATTCGAAAATAACAACCATTCAAAAGTTAGAACATGAGTGACTCACGAAACATTGTAACCGGCGGATTCGCGCTAACGGCGATTGTGCTGTCCATAGCGGCCTATCTCTTTTACCCAAAGTCGGCGGACTCTGGAATCAGCAGTAGCGTTAACAAACCATTGTTTGATTTTGAATCGAAAGATGTCCGCTCATTGACGATTACGAAATTTGATTCGGATAAGAACGAATCATCCTCTTTAGTTTTGGATCGCAGCCTCAACTTTGGCTGGACCGTGCAATCTCGGCAAAACTATCCTGTGGATTCAGCCGAACGGATTTCAAAAACATCAGCCAGTCTGGTCGGGCTGATCATCTTGGATATTGCGTCTGAAGACCCCAATGACGAGGAGACTTACGGTGTTATCGAGCCCGCCGACGGAATTAAAGTTGGACAAAAGGGCGTTGGCATTAAGGTCACTTTGCAGGATCGTTCGAAAAAGGAACTGGCGGCTGCGATAATCGGCAAAGCGGTAAAAAACAATCCCGCCCTGCGGTTTGTCCGCGTCCCTAAACAACGCATCATCTATGTTTGCGAATTTGATCCGAGCATCTTAACAACCAATCTTTTTGCGTGGATCAATCCACGAATTTTAAGCAGTGGTGTGGGGACTCAGTTCGACATTGATTCGATCAAAATGCAAAACTATGCGGCAGCGTCAAACGGATTGATCCAAGTTAAGAAAAACTATGAATTTGCGGCGAGCTTCAATTCTAATTCTTGGGTGACCGACACGCTTGTGATTGGCGACGGCGCTAAGGATTCGGATTTCGTTATAAAGGCGAATACATTGGAGCCACTCCGAGAAGCAATAACAGCTTTTCAAATTACTGACGTGTTCAAAAAGAGCGGTGGCCTTGCCAAGACATTATCCGAGAGAAAACCCATCCCAAACACCTTCCAGATTGTCGAGCCCATAAGAAAGCTGGGCTTTTTCATTGACGACAAACAGACCCCCATAAAGGTTCTGAGCGCCGGTGGGCAATTATCATTTACGACAAGCGCTGGACTTGCGTATCAGCTATGGTTCGGAAATCTTTTACCGGGCACTTCTGGAAATCCAGATCAGAGATATTTGATGGTTTCGGTAGACGTTGATGAATTAAAGTTCCCGATGCCGGTCAAACCTGGGATAGGAAATGCTTCGGTAAAGAAACCTGACGAAAGTGGGGCAGAAAAAAAGAATAATGGCCCCCCCTCGCCGCCCAAAAACGGTTGCGAGCCAAACAGTATTGAACCTATGGTTATCGAGCCGACCTCGAGGATCACTCAATCACAGGATGACGAACGAGAGGCCAATCGCCAGTACCAAATACAACTGGATACACGAAACGAAAAGCTGGCGGCGCAGAGAAAAATTGCTGATAATATCAACAGACGATTTGCGGACTGGTTTTATTTAGTCGACAACGCGGTTTACGAGCGGGTCATGCCAGTCCAGGAAAACGTGATTTCGACCAAATGATTTGGTTCAATGTCGTTTGTTTACTAGAACTGCTTGCTCAGATATGTTGTCTCTATCGTGAATGAAACCGAAAAGCAAATCATTACTCAAATGATTGATGAAATCATCCTTCGGACAATCCCGACGGCAAAAACAACTCCGAAATATGGTGGAATCCTTTACACCGCCAAACCAAACGAAAAAGAATCGCAATTCTGCGGAATCTTTCGTTACAAGAACCACGTGCAGCTTTCCATTTCAAATGATCCTGTGCTCAAAGATCCCAACGGCGTTCTCCTTGGTAACGGTTCAACACGACGCCACATCAACTTCAAGTCACCCGACGAAATCGACTCTGATGTCGTCGAAGCACTCATCTTGCAAGCTGCCGGTTGATTCTGTCATCGATCCTTGGGGTACTCCTGCTCTTTTTTCACTATCTTGCAGCACGTAATTCGGTCTATCTCCGCGACGCCTGCTTGCCCCTGCACATTCCGATGTTCTTTTTTTCATGCTGACAATCCTGTTCGTCCTGTTTAAATTCCATCAATTCGTGATTCAATTTTGTGGCGTGATTACTGACCAGACTTTGACAAAGCATTAAAAGGACTGGAACGAACTAGTTTCTAAGAAAACGAAATCGGATGCGGATCGACGAGCCTTGAATTCGTTTCAGTCTAAACGATTTCCTTTTGATGAGTTTCGCAAGTATTTGTTTGCCTATTACGACAACCTCGAATTTCGCAAAATCTGCAATTTCGGAGGACATTGGGATCGCCACGAATACTCTTTCAACTACAAACGGCCCACTCCAAACTTCGACGACGCAAAAAATAAATCTTAAAAAAACGACTGAAAAAACAACTCCCTCGTGATCAATCGTTGTCAGCGCGGAGTACAGACACAAATGCCTTTTGCGGAATATTGACGCTGCCAAATTGTTTCATTTTGGCTTTTCCCTTTTTCTGTTTTTCCAACAGCTTTTTCTTTCGCGTCACATCGCCGCCATAAAGTTTCTCCGTCACGTCTTTGCGGAATGGAGCGATCGTTGTTCGTGCAATGACGTTGCCGCCAATGACGCCTTGGATTGGAATCTTAAATTGGTGACGAGGAATCTCCTTGGCTAACCGTTCGCAATAATGAAGGGCTCGGGTCCGAGCTTTCTCACGATGAACCAAGTAAGAAAGCGTATCGACTGGTTCTTTATTCACCAGAATGTCAACTTTCACAACGTCTGTCTTGCGATACTCAATCGGCTCATAGTCAAACGAACCGTAACCACGCGTAATCATTTTCAGTTTACCATAGAAGTCAAAAAGCACTTCGCCCAGCGGCATTTCGCTGATGACTTCAATTCGCCCAGCCGACAAATAATTCATCGTTTGACTCTCCGAGCGATGCTCCCGGCACAATTCCATAACCGGTCCGACATAAGATTCCGGAGTCAGAATCGATGCCTTGATGTATGGCTCAGAAGCGGATTGAATCGTCATTGGCTCAGGCCAATAGCTTGGGTTATCAACTTCTACAGTCGAACCATCGGTCAATTCAAGGATGTACTTAACGGAAGGAGCCGAAATCACGAGACCGATATCAAATTCGCGTTGAATCCGTTCTTGAACAACGTCGAGGTGCAACAAGCCAAGGAACCCGCAGCGGAATCCGAAACCGAGCGCTGCTGAACTATCCTTTTCATAAGTCAACGCCGCATCATTGATCGCAAGTTTATCGAGAGCCTTGGTCAGATCTACATACTGATCGGTGCTCATCGGGTAAATTGAGGAAAACACAACTTGCTTGGCTTCCTGATAACCGGGTATCGGTTCATCAGCGGGGCGATCCAATAGCGTAATCGTATCGCCGATTTCGATATCTTGAACGCTTTTTACGCCGGCAACAATGTAACCAACTTCGCCCGCTTGCAATTGTGTTTTTGGAACAAGTTTAAACTGGTTATAGCCCAACTCGTCGACCGTAAAATCACGATTGGCGTGCATAAAGTGAATTGTATCCTTTGGTCTTAACGTCCCCTCCATCACTCGGCATTGCAGAATCACGCCACGATATTTATCAAAATGCGCGTCAAAGATAAGAGCCTTGAGTGGAGCATCGGGGTCGCCGGTCGGACTGGGTAGTCTCTCGACAATGCCTTCTAAGACTTCTTCAATCCCAATCCCTGCCTTCGCCGACACAGGGATCGCTTCAAGTGGATCAAGCCCCAGTTCCGCATCGATTGCTTCTCGGGCTCGTTCAACATCTGCGGATGGAAGGTCAATTTTGTTGATGACCGGTAGCAATTCCAAATCATGCTCCAGAGCAAGATAGAGATTGGCGACCGTCTGCGCTTCGACGCCTTGAGACGCATCGACGATAATCAATGCGCCTTCACAAGCCATCAGAGAGCGTCGGACTTCGTGGGAGAAATCTACATGCCCCGGGGTATCGATTAGATTTAGCAAATAATCGTTTCCATTTTTTGCTTTGTAATCGAGTGAAATCGTATTGCTTTTGATCGTGATTCCACGTTCGCGCTCGATGTCCATCGAATCGAGCATCTGATCATGCAAGTCGCGAAGCGAGACGCCACCGCAAACTTGGATCAACCGGTCCGCCAAAGTTGATTTTCCATGATCAATATGGGCGATGATGCAAAAGTTTCGGATTTGTTTCATAAGAAAGAATGCGTTTACGGTGATAGAAAATACGCGTCGGCGGCTCAATAGTTTGAAAACAGAAACAAGCCGCCCATGTCGTATCCCTCCATTTGAACAAAATCGAGAAATTTCAACAGTGGATCGTCATGAAAGCAGCTAGCCGAATGCGATTTATTCGACCAAGCGTCGCCCCCGCCCAATCGATCAAAGCTACAAATTCAATGAAGTTTTCGATCGTTTCATGCGATTCGATGATTCGCTAAATGCTCGCGAGTAGATGCTTTTTAGCTCAAGTGAAATCCCAAGTTCGTTGATCTCAATGGATTCATCACGCTTCGAATAATTCGTCACGGAAAAATTTGACTCGCTTCTTTCGAAAACGATCGAGGCAACCGCGTCCTGTTCGAGAAAAATCAGAGTCTTCAGTGTCGGAATCTGCAAATAGGCGATTTTTTTTTACCTAAGTCCGTTCGCCGAGTGCCACCGGATAAACCCTCAATCATAACAACGGGCTGATCCTAAAAGGTATCCTCGATTGGATTGGGTGAACAAACGATCGAAACATCGGGATAGTAATACCGAATGTGGGAGGCGAGTTAAATTCGAATTTTTGTATCAGAATTGACCAGCTGACAGGATTTGCCCTTCAGCTGTGTTCCGATCGAAATCAAGACATCGGTTGCAATGGCATGATGCGAACTCCTACCATCGACCATGCCATACATAAACCCGGCTACAAATTCGTGTTTGACGTTGGACGACAACTTGCCTGTAAGACAATCCTGCCCTGAGATTTCTTGAAGTATTTCAGCCATACTCGTCACTCTAAATTTTCGGTAGTTTGGTTGGCAGAGGCGGATGGCCCGAATCGCGGACTTCATAATCGCGGACTTCAGAATCGCGGACCTCAGAATCGCGGACTTCATAATCGCGGACTTCATAATCGCGGACTTCGCGTCTCCAATTTTTGGTATTATGCGAGCTATACACGTCCGTGTCGACGTTTATTCCAGGACCGATTACCTAAAGTCTACCCGAACTCGATCAAACGAATCCTCAATGTCTTTGTCCAACGAAAAAGTTCTTGAACTTCGCAACCAGTTTCCAGCCTTTGAACGGAAGGTCAACGGTTTTCCTGCGGCTTATTTTGATGGTCCAGCCGGGACTCAAGTTCCTAAGTCCGTTGCAAATGCCATCTCAGACTATTTGCTTCATCGAAATGCAAACCATCATGGGCTCTTTCAAACCGCGATTGAAAGTGACGAGATCCTTGCCGAAGCCCATCAAGCCTTCGCGGATTTTGTGAATGCAAATGATCCCGCAGAAGTCTCATTTGGTCAAAATATGACATCTTTGACGCTCGCTTTTTCTAGAGCCCTATCGCAGACGTGGGATGCTGGCGATGAAATCATTGTGACTCGGTTGGACCACGACGCCAATGTAACGCCTTGGGTCTTGGCGGCAGAAGACCGAAACGTCAAAGTCAATTATGTCGACTTTAACCATCACGATTACAAACTGAACATCGACCAACTTCAATCTTTTCTGAATTCAAAAACGAAGTTGGTTGCCGTCGGTTGTGCCTCGAATGCATCTGGTGGAATCAACCCGGTCAAGCAAATTGCCCAAATGGCTCATGAAGTGAACGCCAAAGTCTTTCTTGATGCCGTCCATTTTGCACCTCATCGCCTCATTGACGTTCAAGAGTTTGAATGTGACTTTCTTGCGTGTTCGGCTTACAAATTTTTTGGGCCACATACTGGAATTCTCTGGGGCAAACGACAGTTGATGGAAGACCTGAAGGCCTACAAGGTTCGGCCAGCTCCCGACGACTTGCCAGGCAAATGGATGACGGGAACACAAAGTCACGAATGTATCGCGGGAAGCTTGGCGGCCGTTGAATACATTGCTGAAATTGGGTATCGCGAATTGCCTTCTGAAACTGCGTCGCGGCGCGAGGCTTTGGTCGCGGCGTTCTCGGCAATCAATGAATATGAACAGGTACTTTCGGATGCTTTGCTGGCCGGATTCAAGTCGATCGCTGGAATCAAAGTGTACGGTATTGATGAGGTCGGTCGGGGGGACGAGCGAGTTGCCACCTTTTCGATCACGCTAGAAACGATGCCGACGACCGCTTTTGCACAAGAACTTTGTAATCGTGGCCATTTCGTTTGGAATGGACATTACTACGCTTTGCAATTCTATGAATCGCTTGGCCTCGCGCCCGAAGGAATGGTTCGCATCGGTGCACTACATTACAATACGCTGAACGAAGTCGAGCGACTCTTGAGCGACATTCGAGTGATCGCGTCACCGAAGCTTGCTTAAAACGTGTCCCTTTGTAATGAGTAGGCCAGCAAGGCCATTCAAGGAAAGCTTGGACATTGGTATTTTTGCTTCGCTTTCATGCTTGAATGAAGTCAATGAATCATTAGATTTCCTTTTGGCAACCAACAACAAACTGTTAATCCGAAATCAGATACAAAAAATGCAAAAACGAAAACTTGGAAATTCAGACCTAGAGCTCACCACGATCGGAGTCGGAACGTGGGCGATCGGCGGTGGCGATTGGGCGTTTGGCTGGGGAGCGCAAGATGGTCAACAGGCGATCGATGGTGTGCTGCGAGGAATCGAATTGGGAATCAATTGGATTGACACCGCCGCAGTTTACGGCGCTGGCGCCAGCGAAGAATTGGTGGGAAAGGCCTTGTCCCAGATTGACTCAGCGAGTCGTCCGTTTGTTGCAACAAAATGTGGACGAATCAATCGCGAAGACGGGACGGTTTTTGCGAGGATCACACGTGAAAGCGTGATCGCTGAATGTGAGGCGAGCCTAAAGCGATTGAACGTTGAAAGTATCGATCTCTATCAAATGCATTGGCCTGATCCGGACGAAATGATCGAAGAATGCTGGTCGACGATGGTCGAGCTAAAAGAGCAGGGCAAAGTTCGAGAAATCGGCGTTTCGAATCACAATGCGTCGCAGATGAAACGACTGCAAGCGATTCATCCAGTTGCTTCGCTGCAACCGCCGTACAATATGCTTAATCGGGGTATCGAGGACGAAATCCTACCATTTTGCGGTGATGAAAACATCGGTGTAATTTGCTATAGCCCAATGGGAAAAGGATTGTTGACAGGTGGATTCACAAAGGAGCGAGCCGAATCGCTTGAGGTGACCGACCATCGAAGCCGAGATCCAAAATTCGCGTCACCACAACTGGAAATCAACCTTGAGTTTGTCGATGCGATCAAACCAATTGCGAAAGCAAATGATCGTCCGCTCGCCCAGCTTTCGATCGCATGGACCTTAAGCCGTCCTGAAATGACGTCAGCCATTGTTGGTGTTCGAAAACCTGAGCAAATCGAACAGACGGTTGCTGCTGCTGACTGGGTTTTGACTGACGATGAGCTTAAATCAATCGAATTGGCCTTGAAAGATCGTGATGAAAAGTTAGCTGTGGCGGGCGCAACCGACCAAGGGCGCGTTTAAAATAAACGAAACATCGCAAATTCGTTCGCGGCATTTCTAAAGACCCTTGCCACCCAATTGTCGTTCCAAGAGAACAACAATTGGGCAACGACTTTGAATACTCCATATCAACGGAACGAGAAACAAAATGAAATCGAAAAATTTTTTGATGATTGCTCTAATGTTCGGCGTTTTTTCCGCTGCAACTCTAAACGCTCAAGCCCCCAAACCGGGCGAGCAAGTCGACTGTGTTTTCAAATACAAAGTTGACGATAAAGACGTCGAATTGAAATACGATCTTTTTGTTCCGAAAAACTATACGGCCAACAAAAAGTTCCCATTGATGCTGTTTTTGCATGGTGCAGGTGAGCGTGGTGACGACCTTAACCAGGTTCGAAAATGGGGCCCGCCTAAATTGGTAAAAAAGCGGAAAGACTTTCCATTTATTGTGATCTCACCACAATGCCCAAGAGACGACTGGTGGACAACCAAAGCCGACGCACTTGCCAAAATGGTTGACGAAGTTGCGGGGAAGCTGAGCGTTGATAAAAAGAAAATGTACTGCACCGGCCTGAGCATGGGCGGTTACGGTACATGGACTCTTTGCGCCAAACATCCAAAGCTATTTGCAGCGGCCGCACCGGTCTGCGGCGGAGGTACCCCGAAATCGGCGTCAGCCTTAAAAGACCTTCCAATTTGGACATTTCACGGTGATGCTGACAATGTTGTCCCGCTGAGTGGAACACAAAAAATGATTGACGCCATCAAAGAAGCAGGTGGCAAAAATGCAAAATTCACGATTTACAAGGGCGTTGGACACAACAGCTGGAGCGAAACGTACGCAAACGAAGAACTTTACAAATGGCTTCTCTCTCACTCTCGCGGAGGTTGAGTTTCCTCACCGATCTATCTAACGACCGTTTCGAAATGCTGCCGACAGGAATGATAAATCTGCCGATTCTTAAAAATTTCAAAATTCTTAGACATTTTTTAGCAAAACCGGCTTTAGTTTGAAAAGCTTATAAAATTAGCCAAAACGCCTAATACATGTTGAATCTTGAAAACATTTCAAAACGGTTCGGCGATACCGTCGCTCTACATGCAACATCACTGACGTTTAAATCGGGCAGCACGACAGCGCTGCTGGGACCAAGCGGCTGCGGCAAGTCAACTTTACTTAGAATCATCATGGGGCTGCTGCCATCCGATACGGGTGCAGTCTACCTCGACAATGAAAAACTGACACCCGAAAACGTTCTAAAAATGCGGCATCGGATGGGGTACATGATTCAAGATGGAGGATTATTTCCGCATCTTACCATCCGACAAAACGTTTGCCTGATGGCAAGTCACCTAAATTGGGAGTTGGAGAAAACGTCGGATCGATTCTCGGAGCTTGCAAAATTAACGCACCTGCCGCAGGCGTCTTTCGACCGATTTCCAAGTGAACTTTCCGGCGGGCAGCGACAGCGTGTGTCTTTGATGCGGGCTCTTTTTTTGGATCCAACGATTGTTCTGCTTGACGAACCGATGGGTGCGCTTGACCCGTTGATTCGCTCGGAACTGCAGCATGAATTGCAGCTTATTTTTTCTTCACTTGGAAAGACCGTCATCGTCGTAACGCATGATATTGCTGAAGCAGGATTTCTTGCATCAGAAATTGTATTGCTCAAAGCTGGAGCAATTGCACAAATCGGCACACTTCGCGACCTGGTCAAGCATCCATCAGAGCCGTTCGTAGAAGATTTCATCAACGCCCAACGCAGCCCGCTAGAATCGCTTGAAATAACAAACCCGATTGCGTCCGCAGGGCAGGGGAGGGCGGAACAATGAAGCGTCGAGCAGCTGGCTACTGGATGCCTATTTCGATTTTGCTGATGGTTTTACTTGTCGGGTTCCTTCCAAGTTCATGGATTCTGAATTTCGGAAAGTCACAATCTTCTCCTGAATTCAAGGTTGGCTCAAAAGCGTTTACGGAGAATGTCATCCTGGGTGACTTGGTGAAACTCATTGCCAAATCGGAGAACATAGCCGTCGAACATCAGGCTGAAATTCAGGGAACACAAATTGTATTTCAATATCTTGTCACCGATGCGATCGATGTTTATCCGGAGTATATCGGCACGATACGATACGAAATCTTGAAAGATCGTAACATCGTTACCGAGGAAGAAGTCCGAACCGCAATGTTGGAACGGTTTAATCTGGTAATGACCAAGCCGATCGGATTTGAAAACACTTATGCGATGGGGATGCTCGAATCACGAGCTGATGAATTGGGGATAACGAAAGTCTCCCAATTGGCGTCTCGCGTTAACCTGTCGTATTCACTTGGTCAAGAATTCGTGGAACGTGAGGACGGTTGGGAAAAGATGTCCGCAACGTACGGCATTGACATTCCAAAACCCAATGGAAATGACCACGCGTTAACCTATAAGCAGCTTGAGTCCGGATCAGCCGATGTCATCGACATTTATTCAACAGATTCCAAAATTCAAACTCTCGACATTCGTGTTCTAGAAGATGATTTGAATTTCTTCCCAAGCTACGATGCCGTGTTTTTGTATCGAAAAGAACTGGAAGAAGAAAACCCTCAGCTTGTTAAGTTAATTAAATCGTTTGAGGGCAAGATCGACAATCGGCAAATGATCAACCTCAATGCGCGATGTGAAGTCGACAATAAATTTGAAGCAGAGGTCGCTCAGGAGTTCCTTTCAGATCAAATGCAAATCGATGTCGAGATAGAAACACCATCGATTGTGAGGGACATTTTCAAGAACACCGTTCAGCACCTCGACCTTGTTCGAATGAGCCTGATCGCATGCATTATCGTTGCAATTCCGTTAGGCGTGATCGCCGCAAAACAAAAGCTGATAGGGCAGGCAGTCCTGGGAACGATTGGTGTATTGCAAACGATTCCAGGAATCGCCTTGCTGGTCATGTTGATCGCACCCACTGAATGGTTCGGTAGAAATCTTGTTGGCACAAAGGGACTTGGAGCAAGCGTCATTCCGGTCGTGATCGCCTTATTCATCTACAGCCTGCTTCCCGTCGTGCGAAACACCTACACCGGACTCACCATGATCCCGGGTAATTTGCTGGAGTCCGCTGATGCATTGGGTCTAACGAGATGGGCAAAATTATGGCGAATCGAATTGCCGTTGGCGTTACCTTCCATTCTAAGTGGCATCAAAACGGCTGCCATTATTAATGTTGGATTCGCATGCCTCGGCGCGATGATTGGTGCAGGCGGATTCGGCCAACCGATATTCTCCGGCGTCCGACTTTCGGATACCAATTTAATTTTACAGGGGGCGATTCCAGCCGCGGTACTCGCTTTAATGGTTCAAGGGGTGTTCGAAATCATTGAGCGAATCCTTGTGCCTAAGGGTTTAAAAGCGTAGAAGTTTACCAAAATTGCTCGCATTGATTTCCAGCAGATGGAAATCGCAACACTGCCCCCTCACAACACTGCCTCCAAAGGTCACTATCGCATTTCCCACTGATGGACTGCGCGACAACGCTAAAACGGATCAGCCTTGCTAGGCGAATTGGAATTGTTGTAATCATCGAACTCGTCAAAGCGATCAGGAGCACGATCTTCAAACCGAGTAAATTCTTTTTTCCAGGTCAGGTCAATGTCACCCGTCGGACCATTTCGCTGTTTCTCGATAAAGATCTGAGCCTGACCTGCGAGTGCTTCCTGCTCCTCTCCGCGAACGTAGTATTCTTCGCGGTGTACAAACATCACAACGTCGGCATCCTGCTCGATCGCACCTGATTCGCGAAGGTGGCTTAGTCGTGGTCGATGGTCACCAGCGCTTTCGGCTTGCCGATTCAACTGCGCCAAGCAAAGCAATGGAACCTTTAGTTCGCGCGAAAGCCCTTTCAAACGCCGAGCAATTTTCGCAACCTGCTCTTGCCGTGGATCTTTTGCGTTATCCGGCTCGATCAATTGCAAGTAGTCAATCACAATCAATCCCAGGCGTTTCTCTCGACGCTGGATGCGACGGGCCGCAGCAGCAATTTCCGAAACCGTACGACTTGGGGAATCGTCGACAAAAAACGGCGCCTTGGCCAATTCACCGGCATGCGAAACCAATCGCTTGCGATCTTCGTTTTGGATAGTTCCGTTTCGCAGCCGATGACCATTGACCTTTGCAATCGAGCAGAGCATCCGTTCAATCAACTCGATTCCCGACATCTCGAGGCTGACAAACAACACAGGCGACTGCTCGGTCATCGCCACGTATTCCGAAATATTCATTGCCAATGCGGTTTTTCCCATACTCGGACGGGCAGCTAAAATAATCAGTTCGCTCCCATGCAATCCACCGGTCATCTGATCAAAGTCACTGAAACCAGTCCCTACGACACCGGCAGTATGCTCGCCGCGAAGCCTTGCTTCGATACGGTCGATCGCTTCGTGCAAAATATCTTTGACCGGCAAAATTGAGCTTTGCGATCGGTTGTCTAAAATCGAGAAGACTTTTTGCTCTGCTTGACTTAACGCCTCTTTCGCGTCGGCTGTTTCATCATAAGCGCTCTGCATGATTTCCGTGCTGACCGTGATCAGTGAACGGAACGTCGATTTTTCACGTACGATTTTTGCATAGTGCGTCGCATGGGCTGGTGTGGCCACCGCATTCATCAATTTGATAAGGTAAGCCGCACCGCCAACCGTTTCAAAATCCCCCTTACTGATCAACCGCTCCCGCAAAAGCATTGGATCAATCTTCTGCGCTGTTGTATGCATTTCTGTGACATGCTCAAAGATCTTTCGATTCGCTTCATCGAAAAAATCTTCTGCCTTACAAATCATGATCACATCATCACAGCAATCCGGCATTAGCATGATGCTGCCCAGTACAGCAAGCTCTGCCTCCAGACTAACTGGTGGTCGGCGGTCGAAAAGTTCACTGGGACGTTTCGGTCGCTGCTTTTTGTCAAATCTTTTTTTCGTCGGTTCGTCCGGTGATGCCATTTATTTGATGCCTGAAGATGCGGATTCAAATTATACCGCGATTCACTAACCGTTAGAGTCCCACCATATTTTGTGGATCATTTCCAAAAGAACGCTACACAAAATGTGGCCGAAAAAACAGTGGAGGCTCCACACAATGCGTCAGTTGATCTTACGCCTCAATTCACTGCGAAAAACGCGCAAAAAAAAACGGCGGATAATTCCAGCCGTTTCATATTATTTTCGCTTCGCTTCTACTCGGCAATGGCGTTAATGACCTGCTTCAGATTGCAGGGGCCATCTCGCCTATTGGTCTTCTTCCGCAACTGACGGAACGACCCAGACTTTCAAATCTGTTTCCACGTCTTTGTGAAGCTTCACTTTCACTGTGTACAAACCCAGTTCCTTGAGAACGCCCTCGAGGCGGATCTGGTCAGGCAGCAAGTGAACGTCATGCTTCTTCAGCTCGCCAATGATTTCGATTGCGCCCACACTACCATACAGGTGACCTTCGTCATTCGCATTGGCTTCAATCGTGGCCGAAAGGTTCGAGATATGATTGGCCATATCCTTCAAGCTCTTGATTCGAGCAACTTCCAATTGCTCAAGCTTCTCACGATGCTTGTCCACCATCCTTTTGTGGTGCTCTGTTAGAATCGTCGCGAGGCCTTGAGGAAGCAAATAATTATTCGCATATCCAGCTCGAACTTCGACGACATCACCTTGCTTTCCCAGTTTATCGACCGTTTGGATGAGCAACAATTCGATACCACCGTTTGGGCCTTTGGGAAGACGCTTAAAGCCTGATCCTTCATGACGTCGCTTAACTGTTTTTGCCTGAACCATTATGAAATCCGTATTGTTTATCTTTTACTTTTAAACTGATTTAAAAAGGAATGTCTGACTCTTCATTCTGTTGACCAGAATCGTGTGAAGAGTTGTCATAACTGTCATTTGATGCCGTTCGAGGGGCTCCACCACCACCGCCGCCACCACTTTTTCCTCCAAGCATTTGCATTCGATCCGCGACCACTCGCATTTTTGACCGTTTCTGCCCGTCGGATTCCCATGTATCAAGCTTCAACCGACCTTCAATCAAGATCGACGAGCCCTTGCTCAAATACTCACTTGCCACCTCAGCCGTACGACCCCACAACGTCACATCGACGTAGGTTGTTTCGTCAACCCACTCGTTATTTCGTTTTACGCGATCATTAACTGCCATTCCTAACTCAGTAACAGCAGTTCCGGTTTTGGTGTATTTCAGTTCAATATCTCGTGTGATATTTCCAACCAAAATAACTCGGTTAAAACTCGCCATGGTGGGTCTCCCAAAGCATAAGCAGTTAGTGCAGTCTTAATTAGCAAAAATTTTCGTCGTTCAGCATTTCAGAAAAACAACATCAAATCAAAAGTTTAGTTCTCAGGGAAACCGGTCCCCTAAACTAGAATCCTTGACCCGATGGCGAAGTTTCTATTTCGTGCTTCACAGGTGCAACTTCGCCTTTGGCAACAGCGACCAGGTGATCGATTAACCGATCGTCGATATGCGTCACCAAATGCCGAAGAATGTTGTCGTTCAATTGGAATTGTCGATTCAAATCCTTCAGCGATTCGCTTTCGAAATTGAAATACATCAACCAATAACTACCTTTTCGCTGGCCGCGGATTGGGTAGGCCAACTTTTGTTCGTTGTACAGCCGACTTGCGAGCACCTCGCCGCCTAATTCGGTTACGGTTTCAGTCAATTTGTTCGAGACTCCCGTCTGATCGCGTGCATAGCGATTGGAGTCCAAAACAAACATGCATTCGTAATTTTTCTTTGACAAAACTAATGATCTCCAGTTTCTGATGAATTCCGACTTCCCTCGGAATGGTCACCGAGCAATTCCTTTTCGGAAGGGCTGTTTGTCGTTTTCGGTTTTGTAATTTTCTTCTTGTTCGGGTCACTATTGTATAGGTTCATACAATAACCGACGCCATTCTTTACCCAATCTTCCGACGCTTTTACACATCGGTCAACCACGGCATTCGTCCTGGCCAACTCTTCTTCGGAATACTTTCCCAAGACAAAGTCGGCAGGATCCCAACGTTCGGGAACCGGACCAATTCCAACTCGAAGTCTCGGAAAATCCTGTGTACCCAAACGTTTTATAATATCTTTCAGGCCGTTTTGCCCGCCGGATGTGCCCGCCGGCCTAAACCTTAACCTGTCCAAGCCCAAGTTAAAATCATCACAAACCACAAGAATTTCTGCGGGTTCGATCTGGTAAAAACTCGACGCCTGACTCACTCCCTGCCCACTTAAGTTCATGAACGTCAGCGGGCAAAGCAATAATATTTTTTCATTTCCAATCCGAATCTCAGATACTTCACTTTGAAATTTAGATTTCGGAGGTGGTGCAAAATGCTTTTTCGCAATTTGTCCCAGCACTTCAAAGCCAACATTATGACGTGTGCCGACATACTTTTGACCCGGGTTACCAAGACCCACAATCATTTTCATGTCGGTTCACTTCCAAATCAGTTGCCCTGACGCTTCAAAAGTCAATTTTCGATCTACGATCGAAATTACTGACCTTCAGATACTGGAGTCAAATCAACGTGAAGGACCGTCGAACCAAAAGCATCCCATTGGATGGCCTTGATCATTGCACTTGAGGTCATGTCGCCAGCAAGTTCCACCACACGTGATCCGTGTTGAACTGCCAAATCCACTTCTTTTGTCAAAATCGACACTGGAACACTTTCCTTCCCAGCCTCATAATAGACACCAGGAGTTTGTTTTTCTTCACGAAGCTTCCGCATTGCACGTTTGCCGGTAGCTTCTCTTTTAGTAACGGTTAGAATATCGGCCACAATTTTACTCAAGATTGGAACGTTCTCTTAACGAGTTGCCAACAATCTTGGCAAAATCGCAAACAGATGATTCTGCCATAATTTGGCGGGATTTCAAGTGCAACTCTTATAAGAATCAATTGAAATAATCGGCTTTTGCCACTCCATAAAAAAAAGAAATGGCCAAAAAGAAATCAGAATTTGAATATGTCGAGCCAATTGGGCATCGCGTTCTCGTCCGTAAAGATGATCCGAAACGGGAAACCAAAGGGGGGATTGCGTTGCCGGACGCTGCTGAAATACCCACGATAACCGGCAGAATCGTCACGATTTCCGCTGCCGTTGAAAACGACGAAGACGTTCCACTTCGCCAATATGACAAAGTCCTGTTTCATCCGAAGAGTGCAATCCCTGTGGATTTCGAATCGGACAACGCGCTTTTTGTCGTCGATGTCGAAGATGTCGTTGCCGTTTTTCGACGAGAAGAATCCTGAAAATTCTCGAAATCCAGAAGACAACATCCAAAAAAAGCTTGGTGATTCACCAAGCTTTTTCTTCGATTCGAAATGTATCGCCGTTGGGTTTACTGTATCGCCGTTAAGCTTAAGGGGTGACCAGTCTTCGTAGCGATTCCCAGCGTCCCTTACTTGTGGACTTTGTGGCATGCCGCACAGTTTGCAGCCTTTTTCAAAGCTGCTCCGCCGCCCTCATCGCCTTTGACAACCGCTTCTCCTGCCTTGATTAACGCGGCGGTTTTGACTTTCCAGCTCTCAGCGTCACCTTTTTTCGGTGTATTTTTCGGAAGCGCTTTCAAATATCCGATAAAAGCCTTCTTCTCTTCGTCGGTCGCAGTTCCTTTAGAAACCTTGGACAATAGGGCTGTCTTTCCTTTGAACACTTTCGCCATCACTTTCTTGATGGTGTGTTTTGGCTTTTCTTCGTCATCCTCAATCCATGCAAACCCAAGACTGGAAGCTACAAATACGGATGCAAAAAGCAATGCGGCAACTTTTTTCATTAATCGTTCCTAAAAAGCAAAGGGAAAAAACAACTCGGAGTTAGTCTATCAACTCGACTTTTTGTTGCAAATTTTTTAAGCCAGATTGGGTTATTTTGGATTTTCGAACATCCAGTTGCTTTAATGCTGGCATTTCCATCAGGCTCGGCACGGAAAGATCGCTCACTCGTGTTCCGGCCAGCCACAAAGCAACCAGATGCTGCGCAGACGAAACCTCGTTAACCCACTCATCGGTGATCGCCGTCGACGTAACATCCAACTCTTCCAACAAAGGCAGTTTTCCGATAGACGCACCGCTAGCGTTTGAAATCGCGGTCCTATCTAGCGACAAGTATCTTAATTGCCGGAGTCCAGACAGCGTTTTGATGCCAGCATCAGAAATCGGGTTTCCGCTTAGATCAAGCGACTCCAATTCGGTCGCCGCTGCAACTTTTTCCAACATCGTATCCGTCGCACCCGAATAACCTAAATACAGTATTTTGTAAGCAGTTGGGCGAATAAGCGAAGCTTCGATCTTCAAATGATCCGGCTTCAAAAATGCTTTAAATCCTGTGTCAAACGAAACCTGATCCGACAGCTTTTCAAACACTCTACTTGAATCTTTTCCCTGATGAACAAGGCGCAGAAAATTAAAGAATTCTTCAATGCAGTCCTCATTGCTCATTAAGAACTGGCAATAGGCTCCCGAAAGCGAGTACAGGGCCTTAACACTTGCATTTCGGACAAAATCCTGTTGATTCATCGCATTCAAAGCTGAAATCTCAACCCAAAAGCCTCTCCGGAAGTAGTTGTAACGACAATAGTTCAACCTCTCGGCATCTTCGCCCCCAACCGTCACATGGGTTTCAAAATTCATAAGCGATTCCATGTAAACGGCGATCCCTTCTACAGCCCAAATCGATGACTGTATCACGCTTTTTTTCGAAATTGGAACTGACTCGTGCATAAGCTGATGAGTCAATTCATGGATCCACGTCTTCGAAATATTAGGATCCTGATCATGAAAAAAGAACGACGTTTTTTTCGCAAACCAATAGTAGCCAACGGAGACTTCGATGCCCGGATTTTTTGCGGAAAGCGTTCGAATGTACTCTTCTTTGTTGCGGTACATTACGACCATAAACTTTTTAGAGCGAGAAAGTGGCTTTACTTGTTTTTCAAAACGTCGCTCTAGCCAAGAGGGCTTCGCCCAGTAAGAATAAAAACATTGTCGCCAGACCGCCTGAAACTTCTCAAAGTCATGAATCGCCTTGATCGCGATCTGTTGATCAAGAGACGTATACAACAGAAAATTGTCTGACTCGTACTTCTTGAGCTCTCCTTTGGGCAAAAACTCGTCCTGCTTACGTCTCGGGTTCGCGCGATACGAAGTGACACGAATACGTTCTTTGACGCTCTCCTTTTCACCAAGGACACGAAGCGAATTACGGTTCTGTGGATCATGAAACAGGCTTTCATGCAGCATCCGGTATGCCGCCGCGTATCTTTTTTGATCAACGGCCAATTGACTTAACGCAAAAAGTGACTCGGCGTATTTCCGATTTTCTGCGGCGAAATTGTCCGCCCAAAATTTGTCGGTGGTATCCGAAAGCTGGGGCAGGGGAGGGGAGCCAAATGCTGGTGTAAGAAAGAAATACTGGCGCGAAGGATCCCGCTGCGGAATCCACTTTCTCGTAAAAGCCGCAAGCTCAGACTTCCCTAGTTCATCGCACTTGGTCGCAAGACGATTCAGGCTTTGACAACGCTGTTTATAGAGTGCCGCATACTTCGAGGAGACATCTTCCTGAGAGCACAAAAATGATGGCGGCAAAACCAATAGACATGCAAAAACAAATAACAAGGGCATTGCTTTCGTCCTAAAACATGCTGCCCTCAAGCTCTGCATGCCACCACAAAATCTCTTGAAATCAACGGCCAAAATAATCCCTCGTTAAGCTCAAATATCGTTTTCAATTGGTAAATTTCATTTCGAGCTGCTCGCGGACCGCACCATCAATTCACCCGCTTTCGCATCATAAAAATACTCAAGTCCATCTGCTAATTTAGGAAGTTTGATTCTGCTGGCGGTAACAATTTCGTCCATGAACTCCTGATGCGACTTTAGCTTACGATCGTGTAGAGCTTCATATTGATTTTTTGCATGGGTGACGAGGCTAAAGATCAGTTTTTCTTTGGCATTCCAGTACACAGATGCGGGTTTTAACAACGGTGCCGCATCTCCGTATCCCTTTCCTTGATACTTACCCACACCCGGTGCAGCCTTGATTGGCCCGTTTTGGTCTACCATTTTTTTTAATGGATCATTGCTTACCGCTTTGCTGGATTTTTCACTTCGCTCACCAACACATCCGAATTGAAAAACGATAATCGCAAGACAAAGTGATACCTGGATTTGAATTCTGAATCGACGAATGGACATGGTTTACCGATATAGCGTTTGATGATGTTCAAGAGATTCGGACGAGCGCCAGAAACCAACTTTCAGCATAGTGGGTCCGCCGGGAAAATCATAGCAAAGTGCAAATCAGCCCGGCACCAAATGCTTGTTTCCCCCGTGCAGCCACATTTACCGGTTTAAGATCCTTTACACCCCATGATTTGCAAATGGTTGACATTTCTGAGTTTGCAGAGCGGGATATCGCTCGTTTTCCAAAAAAGCAATGACCAATGCTGCGTTGCCTCGCTGAAAACCAGCAGCCTTTCAGACAAATATTTCAAAACGACAAATGAATGCAGGACGTTTCAATCGCGGAGTACCCCAAACTTCTCAACAAGCTGGTCTCGCAGGCAACTGCCTTAAGTTCAGTTACGACCGTTAGGATGGCGATCGAATCGAGAGTTCTCCAATCACCTGAATTGCTGGAATCATCATCCGGCACTTTCGGCTCGGGCAATCGCCAAATCGATTCGATTCAAACAGCGATCCCTTCCTAAAATCGCAAGGGTATCGAACGTTCCAAAACCGACACCTTTCCCTGTCACCGCGACACGCAACGCGTTGATAATCTGCCCGATCTTGATCCCACGTTCTTCCACAAAACTCTTGACCACTACCTCAGTCGTCTTGATATCAAACTGCTCAATGCCCGAGAGCTTTTCCCGCAATCCGCGCAGCAACTCTAACGCATCTTCCGGTTTAAGAATCCTCTTACCAAAGGCCTTCTCATCGAAAATCAACTTTTGGTCATCGACAAAGAAATCGTCAAAGTCCAAAATATCGCCCGCAATTTGGATTCTGTCACCCGCGGCGATCACAATCGACTGCACGTAATCCGAGATATCACATGGAGGAGGCGTTGCAACGTAATTTGCCTTTTGCAAAAACGGCAAGCACATCGCAACTTTCTTTTTTAAATCCAGCTCGTTCATGTAATGCTGCTGAAAAGCGTCTAGTTTCAGTGGATCGAAACTTGCGGCCGCCTTGACAACCCGCTCCAACGAAAAATGCTCTACCATTTCGTCGCGATTGAGAAATTCGGTTTTGTCATCCAGTGACCAACCGAGCAACAGCAAATAATTCACCAACGCGTCGGGCAAGAATCCTGCTCGTTCAAAAAAGTCGGTGATCACAGGATTAAACAACTGAGAATCGGGCGACTCGCCCAGCTTTTCCATGATCGATACACCGTGATCGTTCAGCTTTTTAAAGTCGCGATTCTTCAAGTATTTCTCCAGTTTTCGCTTGCTCAATTTCACTTTGCTTCCTGGTTCCGCAACGAAAGGGATGTGTGCATACTCGGGACGCTTGTAACCCAACGCATCAATCATGAAAATTTGTCGGGCCGTATTGGGAAGATGCTCCTCGGCTCGGATTACATGCGAAATCTGAAAGTGTTCGTCGTCAACGACTGTAGCCAAGTGATAGATGAACGATCCGTCGGGTCGTTGTATAACCGAGTCTTGTTCGCGAGCCCAATCGACGCTAACACTTCCTCGCACATGATCGACGAAAACACACTTCCCTTCGCGAGGCATCTTCAATCGAATCGTTGCAGTTCGGCCTTCGGATTCGAATCGATCGCAATCCGCATCCGACACCGCCATAAATCGGCGGTCATAAATATTGTCACGCTTTTCTTTTCCCGCCAATTCACGATCTGCCGCCAGCTCCTCAGCCTTGGCATAATCTTTGTACGCGTGCCCCGAAGCCAGCAACTGATCAACCGCCGACTGATATTTTGGGTTTCGTTGAGATTGATAATAGGGTGCGTATGGACCGTCAACTTCCGGGCCTTCGTCCCAGTTTAAACCCAACCATTTGAATCCATGCAAAATGGGCGCTAGTGCCTCAACAACATTTCGCGAAGCGTCTGTGTCGTCAATCCGTAAAACAAACTGACCACCATGCTTCTTGGCGAACAAATAATTGAAAAGAGCTGTTCGCACACCGCCGATGTGCAAGAAACCGGTCGGGCTGGGAGCAAATCGAGTTCTAACGGTCATTCTTTGTAAACTTTCTCAAATTTTCTTTTGTTGACGGCCATCATTAGAAATCGTGACGGCGTTAGAGGGCAGGGGGGAGGACTTCGGATCGGCTGGAGCACTACGAGACCTCGCGAAAAACCTCGACCTCGCGAAAAACCTTCCCCGTTCGCTTTAAGAATATCGATACGCAGAACGGTTTCATTTAATAAGGCGAATCACGATATCGATTCTCCAGTTCTTCATCGGATTCCCAAACGATATGCACGGCAGGAACTTGGTCGTTGATTATTTCATTCATGGTAGCCAATTGCTTGCGATTGATTTGCGATTGACTCTCCCAAAGTCCCGAACGCACAATCGCTTTTGAACAATGCAAAAACGCCTTGGCAATCCTCACTTTGATAACAATTTTTGGCAAATTGCCTCCTTCGATGCAATAAACAGCCATATCAGAATCAGTCCTGACTTCAGCAGTTCCGTTGAATCGAAGGCTCTCTTTCACCCCGGGAATCAAGAGCAGCGTCGCAACTCTACTGAATTGAATAATGTTTGTGATCGAATCGAGCCGATTGTTGCCAGGCCAATCGGGAATCCGCAACGTTGTATCATTTAACGCCTTTACAAATCCGGGAGCGCCTCCGCGTGGGAAGCTATCCACTGATCCGATCCGTCGCTGCCGAACGATGCAAAAAGCAAAAACGGCGAATGGCTCAATAACGTTTTAATGTGGTCATCGATTTTTGAAAGCACCGTCAACCGAGCGAAATCCGACGGCATGTCATAAAAGCTCTATAAGCTGATCTGCGGTTTCGTTTTTTCGAATTCAAAGCCTGCCTTGCTTTCCACAGATTTAATTTCGCTTTCAACAGGACGCTTCAACTGACGTTTCTCATTCATTATTCTCCTTGGCAGGCCCCCGATCCTTTCACCCCCTGTTTCTGGTGCTCGTTGATTTGACTGAATTGCCGATTCCGTCTCATCAGTTTGCACCCAAACAACGGATTGGTCCGAATGATTGATGCGATCGATATTACCCCGAACAGGAGCAATGATTACGTGACTGCTGTCTTTGGCACCATAGAAAATGAAGTCACTATTCTGACCAACAACGTAAGCGTCAACTTCTTCCCCATCATTAAAAACAAAATGATGGCCACCTCTTAAGTTCCCCTCCGCAATTTGATCGGATACACGATAGCCGGCTTCGATCCAGCCACCGACGAAAAAGCAAAAAAGCAGTCGCCTCCATGATCAATGTAAAAAAATAGCGATGTACATCGTCTTCAAGTTTTTGTTTCTTCTCCTGGAAGCAACATCCTTGTTGTCAATTTGTTTTGTCCACTCAATCGCTTGCTTTTTTTAATCCATCGAACAAAAACGGCAGCAGGACAAGAAACACGATGATGATCGGTCGCTTCGCCATGAAAGCAATGGGACTTACTAAAACTTCAAGGACGCTTGTGAAATGCAAAATATTAACCCCGAGCCTCTTGTCATAAATCGCTTCGGTCATGATGCCAACGCCCAGCAAAGAGATGTAACCGAGCCACAAGTAATCCTGAATGCCAAGATTCCGAAATGGATTCGGCTTAGAAGAGGAGAGATTCACGCCGTCAGAATTCTCAGTAATTGTAGACTCAGTGGCCGCAGACTCAGTGGCCGCAGACTCGATTTTGGACGATGTTTCAGCCGAACTGGGCGATTCGATTTTGGGATTCATTTTTTCAAGTTGAAGTCGATCAACTGTTTTTGCTATTAGCGCAAAATCGTTGATCGGCAGCTTAGTTAAATCGCTTCTTTAACCCGACATCATTTTGTAGATGCCGCCAATTCCGACCTTTCGAAAAGGAGCTCATCGATGCCGGAATGATCGTTATGAAGCAAACGATCCTAAATTGCGATTGAAGGGCATTTGAATTCCCAAACGCAAGTTTTTTCAAAACGATAAAACCGAAGCGACTCAAGACGGGCTTTCGCAGGAACTTGAATTTCGTCATGAGGTGGAAACCGGATCAAACCCATCTCCGCGACGTCACCAATTTTGATCCTGCGAGCCTGGAAGCTTGAGCGAGCAAATCGTTTTCAATTCCAAAGAAACCGAAGTCGGTTTTAATTTGATAGGGAAAACAATTTTTTCTTTTGCTGAGCGATTTGTCGCTGCTCCCAATCACCACGTCGATTCACCAGAGCAAATAGCGACGTCGGTCTTCGCCCGCGACATTGCCATGACTATTCATTCGAGCCTTTAAAAAGCACGGCCTCACACCCTAACGTCCGATAATGTTTCTTATGTTCGGTTGTTTCGTCAGAAACGCTCGTAATTACTGGGATTTGGCGGTTCATCGATTTCAAACCCGAACTCCGCCCTCTATCAACAATCGCAAAGTCACGACTATTAGATTCATGATTGCCAATCGATTCCCGACTTGCCGTCGTCGAGATCCGCTGAGATAAACTTGCGAGAAAACCGGAATAAAAAAGCCACCCTCTGGCTCACAACAGGCGGACTTAAATCATTTCCCATTTGAATCTTTTTCATCAATATTAATCTCATGACTAGCCTTGCGAAAGCGCACAGAATTTTGCCTGTTTTAATGGGGAGCCCATTCGTACCGACAATCACTAGGTGCCCAGAAACAATGCCCGCCGAACGCGTGAGACAATTGAGTGCAACGATTTCTGATCGCGAAAACGACAAGCTAGGACATATTGTCAGTGGAACGCTAAACGGCGGCACGTAGGTGGATTCAGATCTGCTTCCATGGCACCTTCCTTACAGCATTTTCAAGCCCGACCCAAACCCGCTGGTCACGTTATGGTGCGGAACAGTCCTTGGAGTCTTAATACCGTTCGCGATTGCCATACTACTGCGACGAGACTGGATGTGATTTATTTTCGACTTTTGCTTAATCGCGAACGGGATGCATATCGGCATCGCATGGTTTTCCAACGACCGGTATCTCGACATACCGCAACTACTTAAACATGGCACGCAACCAATTCTGCCCCCTATCTACTGCGTCATCACGATTGGAATCGGGTACTGGCGGTTTCGAAAATCTTGCATACGGACATGGACGAAAACGATCCCAAAAAAACCGATCTCCGAATTGGGTCAGGCCAAGAACGAATAATCGCATGCAAAAATCTCATATGAAGGAACCACCACCAGAAAGCGGCTTAAAGGACGAAGGAATTGACCCACCCAGCACCAGTTGCTTTTGGGGAGTTGCCGGCTTAACGATCAGTGCATCCGTTCCGGTTATAATCGCGGTGATTCGCATTTACAACGCGCGTGCATACAATGCGTCGTTGCCGCCTGACTTGCCCAGATGTGGCGCAAATGCACTTCTGACAGTCGTGATCATCTTTGTCGGGATACCCCTCAGCGGAATCCTAGGTGCATTGATCGGATGGATCGCGTCCAAAATCGTCCGATGATGACTCGTGAATTGAGTCTAACGATTCAACGATATCCCCATTCAGGCCGCACCAACAACGATGACAAATACTCATTGCTCACCGCAACGAGCCTTATAGAACTCGATTGAATTTGCTTCAGCGGATCATCTTCCAGAGAACCAGTGTTGCGACAAGCACAATGCCGCAAATCAAAACGAAAATCGTCGCTAGAAAAATATTCGACATCGAGAAAGAATGACAGGTCTTGAAAGCAAAGAGCAATAGTAGTCGGGACGCACTTGGTGCCACGAAAGGTGAAGGTGAATCTAGCCGATTCCTCATTCCGCGCCGAGCACAGCATCGCAGGGCACTGTCTTCTTATTAACCTTATTTGTGGCAGCGAGGCCGCCGCCAATGAATCCTCAAAAAACGCCAGCTCGCGCTTTGCTACTCACGCAAATCGTAGTCGATATCGAATATCTACGAACTGCCGTTTTCCCTGATACTGGCATTGTTGTCGGACGCGCAACTGAATAGAGAATGCATGTTCCCGATCGCCTTAGAACGTTGAGACACGCTCCCCTGCCCCGTTGCATCTGCAAAAAAACTCTTATTCCCACAACCAAACAAGTATTTCCAAGACTACTTAGTAAACAGTCAGAGAAATCAAAAATCGAAAACCACTGCAACTCTTCAGTGAACTCATCGTCCTCCAAATGCAAGACGGTGATCCGGATTCGATTTCCAAGTTGGCTAACTCCTGCCATCCGCGTTTGATTCTTTACCCGATGAAAATCCTCAGCCAACACGAATCGACACGTGATGCGGTTCAGGACTCCTGGAATACGATTTTTGAATGGCCCCAAAAAGATCGAGGATCCAGCTAAATTCAGCACTTGGTCTTTTCGAATTATTCATAACAAGTCGTTTGATTCAATTCGGAGCAATATAAAACCCAGAAACACGATTGATAAATTCCCAAAAATACGCTCCACAACCGTAGACATCAACAACGAGCTTGACGCTGCTGAGAAACAGCGATGAATCATCAAAAAATTGACGATGAGATTCGACAGACTTTTCCTGGTGATGACGTCGTTGCGTAAGACGAATTTGGCTTCGAGCAATCAATACCTGAACAAGCATTTGAGCTATTGAAGACGCCCAACCATTGGCTCAACATCTGGGTCATAGTGCTTACGTTTCCATTCCTGCTCTTAACGTTTTTTTCGTGTGGCAGCTTTTGTTATTCGACCGAAAACAAAGACCACGTTGGCTGGTCGATCGGAATAGGCATTTCTGTCGGAACGATACCCATGTTGAAGCCACGGGCTCGGATGCAAATCAAATAAAGCAGCAACGTTCGGGAAACCAAACGGTTTGGATTAAAGGACGCTTGAGCAAACGACTGCATGAAAAAGCGAGGGGCCGAACGACGAAGAAACCAGCAACCGCGTCGCCACGCAGCACAAGCATGCACTAGGGCAGCTTTTTTCGATTCAATCGTTCATTTAAAACTGTCGTCATCTGCTTGACGACCCTTGGGTTGCCCTCGGCAATGTTGAGAGTTTCTTTTTCTACCGAAGCATGATCGTATAGCTCCACGTGCCCATTCTTATGAAGCGTCATTCGGTATCGATCCGAACGAATGGTCTTGGCGTTTCCGCTGTAAGAAATGGCGTAACTTCCTGCAGTCGATAGCCTGCGTTGCGCTGCAGCACTGTCAAGTATCGGCTTCAGTGAAACACCATCGACGAAGTCAGGCCGGGGAATGCCAGCCAATTCGACCAACGTTGGAAACAAATCAAGCGTTTCAACAATCGCGTCGGAATGCACGCCACGCGACGTGACTGCTGGCGATTTAATAATCAGCGGCGAACGCAATGACTCTTCAAACAATGTGTGCTTTCCCCAGACTGCATGCTCTCCTAAATGCCAACCGTGGTCCCCCCATAAAACCACGATTGTATTCTTTGCAACATCTGTCGAATCCAATTTCGCTAGAATACGGCCAACTTGAGCATCAGCATAACTAACACATGCAGCGTAATGCTTACGAATTTGCATGGCAAATTCCGGGTCACTGTTTGGATTCTTTTGCCAACGGTTGTACTTCATAAATTCGCCGGAGCCGTGCCAAGTCGTTTTCCCCGTTGGCTTGTCTGGATGCGGCGTTGAAGGCAATTCCGCATCAAGGTAGGGTTTCATGTATCTTGCCGGTGCCCCGAATGGCAGGTGCGGTCGTAAAACCCCAACGGCAAGGAAAAAAGGTTGATCTGAATCCTCGCTTAACATCCCCAGTTGCTTAACCGCTTCATCAACAGAAACCCCATCCGGATAAATGGAGTCAGGTCCATCTGTTGCCTGGAACACATCCATCTTTCCGGCATTCAAGCGAATTTCGCCGTTGGCCAAACCGTGCATCCAACCTCGTGGATGTCGCCATTGTCCGGCTGGCAACAAATGCCGATCCCATGAATTTGGCATTTCGGGTTGGGCATTGTCATTCCAATCTTTTCCGCCGCGACCGCCAGGATGGTGCGATACCTTTCCAACCGAAACAGTAACGTATCCATGTTTGCGAAACCATGCAGGCATACTAGGACTAACCGACGGATCATCAAGTTTCGCCGCCAGCTTTTTGGCCCGCGCAAACAGAGCTCCGTTACCCGCACCGCCATACTTACCGGTCAACATCGTAAAACGGGAAGCCCCGCAGGTCGGCGCTTGAACATAATGACGATGGAACGCCCTGCCCTCTCGCGCCAAACGATCAATATTTGGAGAAACAACATAACGTGCACCGAAACTCCTCAATTCCGGACGCAAATCATCGATACAAAGCAATAGGACGTTGGGGCGGTCCGCGCCTGTCATCAATGCGGCGAAAACAAGCTGAAACAGAAAAACAAAAAGAAAAACGACAGATTGTTTGCTCTTATTCGGCATGTCTTGGGTCGTTTCCATGCTGGAAGACTTAGCGGGTAAAGTCGAGCGTCTTTTTGCCATCCATCGCCTTATCAATAGCGGATAGCAAAGCGTTTCGAGTAAATGGCTTCGGAAGAAACTCGGAGATAAAATTTGATTCTGCAACGTTTTTCTCTGGAAACCCACTGATTAATATAACCGGGATACCGCTGAACCGGTGCGATACTTCTTCTGCCAACTCTACCCCACTGGATCCGGGTAGCGAATAATCGGTGATCACGCAAGTTATGTTGTTATCCGGGATGGAAAGCGCGATCAACGCCTCTTCTGCCGAACTCGCCATCGAAGTTTCGTAGCGAGTTCCTAGAATCGACGAAATCGCGCGGCGAACCATCTCGTCGTCGTCAACAAACAAAATGGTCCGACAATCGCTTGTCGAACTCGACTCCACCACTGTCGACGGAATCGAATACTTGACATACGAAAGCTTATTCGCGGAATCCAAATCAATGGCTGTGGACACTGGTGAGTCGGTGACCGGAAGCAGGACATCGACCTTTGTTCCGTTCGTCGATCGAGGAATAATCTGCATTTCACCGCCATGACTTTCCACAATGCCCTTTGCAGACGGCAACCCCAAACCTCGGCCCAACCCCTTCGATGTAAAAAACGGATCAAACACTTTGTCGATCGATTCACGCGACATTCCGACGCCTGAATCAATTATCGACAACCTCCCCATCTTGGAAGCTTTTTCCAACCTCGTCGAAACGATAATTTCCTGATCATCTGACGACGCTTCGACGGCATTTTTTACCAAATTAATCATAACATTTCGGAATGCAGCAGAGTCAACCGCGACCGGAATGGAAACATCGTCCGTTTTGAGTCGGATTCGATTATTGGAAATGGATTGCAAAATAGGGAGTGCATTCAACAGCTCTTGGTTCAAATCTCGACTTGAGAAACTCATTTTCCCAGCGCCGATGTAATTCGAAAGATCTTTTGTTAACCCGGACGCCAACTCAGCGCTATCCATGATGTTACGAAAGCTCCTTGACGACTGTTGCGGAGCGGCCTGTACAGCACCATGCTCCGCCTCGGCGATAATCGCCAAAAGATAATTGTTGAAGTCATGCATCACGCCAGCACACATCGTCGAAAGACTATCCAGCTTTTCTTGTTGCGCACCGACCTTTTCGATTGCCGCCTGGTTTCGTTGTTCTACTAGCTGCCTTTGATTGGCCTTATCGAGTTTCCGGCTCACCAAAACCTTCGCTCGCCAAAGAGTCCCCAACGACAGGCACCCCAGCACCAATCCAACACACATTAAAGACAATAGTAAATTTCGCTGTCGTTCTTCCGCCAGGCCCCGTTCCGCATATTGACTCGCTCTCTCCAATGCATCATAAGCATATTTTTGCTCGATTAACTTAATCGATTCATCTGCCCTCCGAAGAGCCTCCGCAGAATTTTTTTTCAAACGCAATTCGCCAATTTCAGTCTTGCGCGTTAGCAAATCAAGCAGCAGCTGCTCGTCGCCGTTCCACTTGTTTCTATTATTCTTGCTGCCGCCATCCTCGATAAGTGAAATCAGACTATCAATCAAATCCAGTTCCATCAGATATTGCCCGGACGCCTTTGCATCCGCAATGACCAATAGCTGCGATTCAACCTGTCGTTCCAGAACGTCGATGTCCAATCCCCCGTTCAATTTGGACATCCGAGAACTTAATTGTGCGAGACCTAGGACATCTAACAATTTCGCGTAAATCTTTGTCGCAGATTCATACCGGGCGCTGGCTTCAGTAAAATCCGTTTTCAGATACGCAATGTCGCCCAGACCTGTCTCAGCAATTGCCACAACGTCCTGAATCGACTTGCCAGCAATGTCCTTCGCCGCTTGAAAATGCTTGGTCGCCCGCACGGTTTTCGCATTATCAAACTCTTTTACGGACTTCATTTTATTTATAACGCTATTTCCAATATTGACATGAATCGTCGCAAGCAGTCGCCTGTTTTTGGATTTGAAAAGCTTAGGATCCTCGGCAATCTTTAAAGACGATTCATAAATTTCTATGGCCCGATCATGTTGATTCATGGCGTCGTAAGCATTGGCCATATTGACCTGGCAATGCAAAACCAACCGGTGATTCTCGGCGTCCGCAGCAATTTCGAACGATTTCTGTAGATCACCAAGTGCAAGTGCATATTCTCCCAATTGCATCCTGCAAATACCACGCTCTGCAAGTGGAATTGCCATATAGGGTGAAGAAGGCTTGGTTAAACTGATAGAATTCGTGCTGGCATCAACCCCACGTTTGAATTCACCCTTATGAGACGCAATTACCGCTTCAATCTGATAGATCTTTCGCAGCAAATCGCGTTCGTTTAATCGCTTCGCAATTGCCTTAGCTTTTAATACCCGACCATCGGCAAGTGCATTTTTCTCTGATTTTGCGTAGTATCGTGCGAGAAATTCCAATTTCTTCGCCGTTTCAACCCCCGCCTTATCGGTATCAATCCCCTTCGTTTCCTTTTCACAAATTTCGATTGCTTTCATCGGAGCCGTACGAGCTAATTTCAAGACTTCATCGAGGGAAGTTTCAAAATTAGCAGGTGGCGTCGGCAGGGTCAGAAACGTTAAAAGAAGAAACTGTATCATTGTAGGCAATGCAGTGATCATCCATTGGTGGAGCGTCTAGACGCAATGGGAAAATTGCGAAAACGTCTTTTTTGCAATCAGCCGAGAATTGTCCGAACATTCAAAAAATCATGCAATACACAATTTTACTCAAAAATTCTCTCTTTTGAGAACCAGCACGAATAAATGACGATAATGCCAGACACTTTCCTCCAATTAACAACTTCCAACTCAAATCATCAAGACAAAATGGATTCAACGATTCTTCCCTCACGTTTCTTAGGGCCCAGTTTCGTTGTCGCCCCCATCGCCGCTAGCATTGTGTTGTAGACATCAATCCCCTCTTCACCAACGTCAAGGATTTCCCCTGTTTTAAACCGCCCGTTTGCGCCGGTGATTGCATGAAAAACACCTGACAATTCGCGTTTGACGTCGTTATGCCGACCATCACCGGATTCTGTGGAAATAGTCACCAATGAGTTTTCCAATATCGATTTTCCATTTGACTCTTTGGTTTCATCTAACCGCTTCAGGAAATAAGCGACCTCGCGCATCTTCATATGGGCATGTGCTCGCAGCGCCTCATTCTTCTTCTTTTCGTTGAATTTGTGCCACCATTCGTGGCTGCAACCTTTATCACCTGACGCTCTCAATTGCTTTGCGTCATTGAATTCAAAAACCTTTTTTTGGTCGTAGACATAGTCTCCGGTCACTCGTAATCGTTCGCCTGCGGCAAGAAATGTGAGCGATCCAATTCGAACACGATCCAATTCGACAGCCAATGCAAACAAATCGGCCATCAATCGCCATTCAGCGGTCAAATCACCAAGCGGCATATCGATTCCCTGCCCATCCGGGTCAGCTTGCGTTCCATGAGCCAACTCGGAGCGTGGGGGTAAAATCGGACTCTTTGGTCCTTTGTTGTCATGCTTCATCTGGTAAGCACGCCGCTCAAACTCACGAATCCTCTCCAAATGTTCTCGTACGCGAACACGTGACGCAGAACCCAACGGTGAATTTTTCCCGGTGTAAAGTTTGTACTGATCAACAACGGAATCCAAAACCGATCTTCGCAAGCGTTGCTTTCGCGAATCCGGATCACCTACTTCTAAAGAACCAAAAACGCGATCAAACAAATCCCTCGGTCGCTCCTGCATTCGCGCGGCCACCGTACCATCTTGTTTGAAACTATGAACGTATCGGCACATTCGACTCCGTCTAAAATAAGTACCAGCCGCCAAGGTTGGCACAATGCCATCAGGAAGACCGTTGGGGTAG
This sequence comes from uncultured Pirellulaceae bacterium, assembly GCA_905480545.1. GTDB lineage: Bacteria > Planctomycetota > Planctomycetia > Pirellulales > Pirellulaceae > JABAAE01. Next base: position 4,644 of record CAJQQR010000124.1, on the reverse strand, counting down.
TGCGTATTACGAATAACCTGATCGATAGAAGGACCACCCGATTTTGCCTCACCTCTGGGAGGTTCAGCCGTAAACGCGCCTGACGCCCCATCAAAGTGCGCGTTGATTCCAGATTCGTCACAGCGAACTTGATCAACATTCCGCATCACCAACAGCTTGTCCCCCAATGCCTTCAGCGGCTCCAACACCCCATCAAATCCCTCTTTTTGCAGAGGTGATGGGATCCCCAACCCGAAGAAGACATTGAAAGCGCGGACCGGTACGTCAGCAGGAACCGGCGCAACGTTGGGGGATGCTGCCGCAGTGGACAACATCATTTCCTCCAACAAAGGCAATCCGATTCCGATTGCCCCCATGCCTTTGAGAATAGTTCGTCGATTCAATCTCTTTTTCATGGACAGTGATCCGTTGTAATAAATCTGTTAAGAGCATTTAGGAAAACGCACTCGATAATCTCATCTGTGTGTAGCAATCGTTATGAATCGCCAATCGTTTTTTTAGTATGACAAAATCGAAGGTGAACCACTCCGTTAATCGATATCCGTTTTCGCCATTTGTACAAGATCACTTTTGAGCAACGCAGCAATGAGCGACTGATAGGTGCCGCCGTTTTGCTGTGAAATCGAGTGAATCTCGTCGATCATTGACGCGTCTTCCGCACCAAGCGGCCTGCCGAGCGAATACTGTATAACTTTCCACGAAATACTTTTTGCTACTCGATCATTTTGGGCCAAAAGATCCATCAAAGCGCTAGAGGAATCATAAACTTTTGGCTCGGCTTCACCAGGGAATAACACGTTTCCATCGTCTCGCAGGCGATTACCGTGTCGATCGGTCTCGTGAAAAGCACCGATGCCATCGTACTTCTCCAACCCGAACGCCAACGGCTCGAACTTGCTATGGCACCCGCCACAGCTTTCATCGCGGATTCTTTCCTTCGCAATATCGCGTTGTGTCAAACCTGTTTTTGTCGGTACGGGCGTCGTATTAACACATGGTGGGGGATCACGAACCACACCCCGCAAAAAGTCATGCATCAGGAATAACCCTCTAGCCACCATTGATGATTCGTCACCTCCAATGGTTAAAGCACTGCCTTGTGTCAGGATACCACCACGCTGCGGAAGACCGGATAGATCATACATTGCGAATCCGTTCGGTACGGAAATTTGCGACACCGCCTTCGAAGACTTATTCTTGGCATCGATTCCGTAATGCCGTGCCAAACTTGGCGATGCGAAAGTCAGCTGCGCATTTAGCAAATCGTTGAGCGGTCTTCGCTGCTCCCAGACAATGTAATTAAAAAACGTCATCGTCTCTTCGAGCATATCTCGACCAAGTTTTTCGTTCCAGTTTGGATATCGCTTTGCGTCAGGACGAAGGTAACCAAGTCGGTCGACATTTAACCATTCATTCAAAAACTGATTTGACCGTTGAATTGCCTTTGGATCTTTTAACATCCGCTCGATTTGCAGATCGACGTTTCCCTTGTGCAATTCATTTCGACCGGCAATCTCGTGCAACTCGTTGTCCGGCGAACTTCCCCAAATGATGTAACTCATGCGCGACGCCAATTCAAAATGACTGACAGGCCACATTCCGCCATCACCACGTTGATTTTCGATTCGATAAATGAATCTAGGCGATTGCAGCATCGCCTCAAGAATGAAACTGGCCGCCTCCGCCGCATTTCCGTCGGAATTCTGAACAATTTCTCCAATACGCACCAAACGGCTAATTTCCAACTCGTCAAGCGAACCACGGAGTAACCACTCCCCTGCCCTCTCAACAAACTGCCGCAGTGTTTTGGCCGTCAGCCTGCCTTTTAATCCGAACCGTTTTGCAAACGTCGGCACGTCCATTCTCTCAACAATGGTTTCGGCAAGCTTCGCATAAGACTGCACATGCTTGAGATCGACCTTCAAGCTGTAAGCCGTATTGGTAAACCCATCAACCCTTAGATCCGGCGGTAATACGGCCCGGGCTTCCTTTTCAATGTCCACATCGACCGAGTCACGAACCGTTGCTACGTATTCTTGAATCGTCAATCGCTGAACAAAACTTCCCATCGCAGATCCACTGTGGACATAAACTGCCGGATCGATTTTTTCGAGCGACCAATTTGCGCCATCGTCCAACCATTTTTTAAGAAGCTTTTTTTCGTCATTTGATAATGGATTGCGATTCGCTGGCATCTCGTCGTCCAGCACGACTTCGTACAATTGACTCTCAAGCGACTTACCTTCGGCAATGACGCGTCCCGATTCGCCCCCTTTGAAAGCAGCAAGTTTACTGGATAAATCCAACTCGCCTTTCCGATTGCTCGCATCATGACACTCAAGACAATGCTTTGAGAGCAAGGGTGCAATCTTCCGCTCAAAAAACTGAATGGTTGGATCGACCGCTACATGCACCAGATCCAAACCCGTTTTGTGGCCAGCGCGAAAATGGGATTCTACTTCAGATGCCGATAAACAACGTGAAAAGACAGCACAAAGGTGAATGTCGCCCAGCCAAGGCCGATCGTTCGACAACTCGTTACCAATCGCAAGATAAAACGAATCATTCCAGTTCGAGATATCACCTGCAACCGTGGATCGAGCGTTGAGTTTCCCGTTGATGTAGATCTTCGATTCGCCATTACGTTTTCGCGTATAAACAACATGAGACAAATCAGACGAAAGCGATTTCGCCTTGGATGCAAATGACGGGATTCCGTTTGTACTGGTTTTTGTAGTGCGTAGCCGGACCTCAATTTTATCATTGTCCTGACCAAGCGTAATGTTCCTCTCGCTACTGTTGCGTGAGATCGAAACGATCCGTGCTGGACCTGCTTGCGAAAGACTTGATGTCCGCGCCCAAACTTCGATTGAGATCTCGCCGGAACGCCGGATCGCAGATTGAATTTTCCGAGCTGGTTGAATTGACTTCATCATGGTCGGCTTTACAAACGAAACCGCGTTACCCAATCGTTTCACGTTGTCCGGTGAAACAATTTGCAAATTGAGAGAATTGCCGACTCGCGATTTGTCGTAAACGATCTCCCCACTTCTCTCAGAAAAATCGTAAAACGCAATGAGTCCACTCATCGTGCGGCCCGGTTCATCTTGCGCCGCAGCATCACACCCCCAAAATGCAGAACATAACAAACCAATGCCAAAAACACACGACATCATCGCATTTCGGAGCATCGCATTTCGGAGCATCGCAAGCCCGAGACAACCGTTTAATCGTAATTTCGTTACATGCATCGCTTCGATTCCGACTTGAATGATTTTCGAACAAGACGAATTGCCATGTTCCTAATCCGATTCAGCTTATCAGATTCGCTAGAGGTCGGCTTGTGGCTAATGCAATGGGGCGAGACGTTTCGTTGTGAAGCAATCCCCAAACTGACCTTAAGTCACCTCAACACCCTTCCAAAATGCGAAATGATTCGCGATATTTTTTGCGGCATCCAAAGGTGATTCGTAACACCAAGCAGCGTCTACGTTTTCTTTTCCGTTCACGGAAATCGTCAAGTAAGACGCTTCACCTTTCCACGGGCATGTCGATTTGGTCGAACTCGGCTTGAAGAACCCATCAACCAACGACGACTTGGGAAAGTAATGATTCGAGTCAACGACAACTGTTTCGTCACTTTCGGCAATCACTTGACCGTTCCATATGGCTTTCATATTCAACTTCTTTCTTCGTTCGCTTATTTAATATCGTCCACCGATCGCTTCGGACGATTCAAACGCTATCAAAACAATTAGACGCTGGACTAGACCGGACAGGAAACCTCACTTGGAGATCTGCGAGAAATCTTAGACAGTGCAGCGAATCTTGCAACCAACCGCGAATTTCCCGAAACCTCAACCAGAACGTCTATCCAAAACTCACCCTGAATCGCCGATTTTGATCCTTTGTTTTGTCAACAACGCCCATTGGGTCGGATTTGATTTGGCGTGTAGAATGAAGCAGATCGAATTTTAATGGAGACGAATTTGAATCAAAACCATCTATTTAACCGAGTTGCAGCCATCTTACTTGCTTTGGGCGCAACGATCTCAATTGCAAATTTCACGGTGACAAGCCTTTGCGCAGATGACAATTTGATCGGTAGTCGTCCGAATATTGTATTTCTGCTTGCCGATGATATGGGTTGGAATCAGCCTGGATTCAACGGCGGCAAGAAAGAGCTGACACCAAACATTGACGCTTTGGCACGACAAAGCACTCGCCTTACTCAATATTACACGCATTCAGTTTGCGCACCGACTCGCGGTGCACTTCTGACCGGGCGATATGCATTTCGAAACTGGATGGATTGGCGATCAGAAGACTTTGGAAAACCAAGTTATTTGCAAGCCCTGGGCCTGACATTGGCGATCAACAAAAAGGGGCAACCGACTCGTCGGATCCACGCGCTCCCAACAGAGGAACGAACCATCGCCGAGGCTTTGAAGGAAGCCAATTACCATACGTCGATTGTTGGGAAGTGGCATTGTGGCGAATGGTTACCAGAGCATTTACCGATGGCCCAAGGCTTCATGCACCAATACGGTCACTACGCTTGGGGCATCAACTACTTCAACAAAAGCATTGTTCACAACGCACCAGCTCGATTCGCCGTTTACGATTGGCATCGAAACCAAAAAC